>LFTC01000008.1:0-1220 GCA_001512915.1 Clostridiales bacterium DTU083
CATTGTTGCCGCATCCGGCAACCACCAGTACATTGCTTATTTTTTCAGCCTGCACTAGCGTGTTTTCTCCCGAATCTTCCTTATAGTTTTTGTTTAAACTTGTGCTGCCATACGGGTAGTTCCAATTATAATGAGGATAGTATTTAAAAATAAGTTCTACGGTTTTAAGCGCGGCGTTTTCCATAAGCACAATACCTGGAATGCCAAACTCTTCTATGGCTCTTTGGTCAATCCGCCTCATCTGAAAAGGAGTAACCACATGCATATTACCTGCCTCCTCCGTCAATTACAGCCTGTGCGGCAGCCAAATCCTTTATATGGGTAATGGAAACCAGGACCTGTTTTCCGCCCATTTCCTGTAGTTTCATAAGGGCCCTGCCTGTAAGCCTTACAGAAGGTTTCCCGTTTTCATCCCATACTATTTCCACTTCCTGAAAACTTATGGGGCCGAAGCCGGTTCCCAATGCCTTGGATACGGCTTCCTTGGCAGCAAATATTCCGGCGGCTGATTGAGCGTTGCCTTTGCGTTTAGCCAAATATTCCTGTTCTCCTTCAGTGTATACTTTTTTTAAGAATACGGGGTTTTGAAGTGCCTTCTCTACTCTGGCTGTTTCAATTATATCCAGCCCGATTCCAAGTATCAACTGTATTCAGCCTCTTTCATTTTATCACTTAGTCAATTATTTGAACTGTAAATTTCGCAATCCTAATAAATTCTTCTGCATAAACCAACATATCTATAACAAATTGTCTTTTGTTATCGACATTAAGAATTTTACAAAATTGAATATGTATATTATACCACGTGCAAAATTTATTTGCAGAAGTAATGTTGTTTTTTACTTTTTTAATATAGCATAACCCACTTAAAACCTTGCAAGGCCATGCCCTGCATGCTACAATTTGAAAAAGTAAGATTTTGGAGGAAAAGCTATGTCCGGTTCCATTTTTGGCAAGAACTTTTGCATATCCACCTGGGGAGAATCCCACGGAAAGGCTTTAGGAGTTGTGGTTGACGGCTGTCCTGCCGGCATACCCTTGTCTGAGGAAGACATACAAAAAGATCTGGACAGGAGAAAGCCCGGCCGGTCGCCCTTTTCTTCGCCACGGAAGGAAAGCGACCGGGTGGAGATTCTATCCGGCGTATTTGATGGCCGCACCACCGGCACCCCGGTTTCCCTTATTCTATACAACACCAACCAAAGGCCTTATGATTACTC
>LFTC01000008.1:1284-20959 GCA_001512915.1 Clostridiales bacterium DTU083
AAGAGCTGGGCGTTACAGTAACTGCCTATACCTTATCCATTGGAGATGTGGAAATAGATAAAGAAAAGTTTGACAGAGAAGAGATATACAATAATTTCCTGGCCATGCCGGATAAGGATGCTGCCAAAAGAGCTGAGGAACTTTTATACAAGCGCAAGGAAGAGAATGATTCCACAGGCGGCGTAATTGAGTGCATGGTGGAAGACCTGCCCGGCGGAGTTGGAGAGCCGGTTTTCGAAAAACTGGATGCCATGCTGGCAAGGGCTGTTTTTTCCATAGGGGCGGTTAAAGGCTTTGAGATAGGCAGCGGCTTTAAGGCTGCCAAAATGAAAGGATCTGAACATAATGATGAATACCATTATGATGAAAACGGAAGATTAATTAAGCTTACCAACAATGCGGGCGGAATTGTGGGGGGAATCAGCGACGGTTATCCCATAATATTCAGGGCAGCCTTTAAGCCTACCCCCTCCATATATGCAAAGCAAAAAAGCGTAAACAAGGAAGGGGAAAACGTAGAGATACAAATTGAAGGCAGGCATGATCCCATTATCGTGCCCAGGGCCGTAATAGTGGTGGAAGCCATGACGGCAATAACTTTGGTGGATTACTTGTTCCAGCGCATATTATCCAGAATGGATTTAATAAAAAAAGTGTTCAATAATTGAACACTATTGCCGAGGCACATTTTTCGGCGGAAGGTTTAGGATAAAATCACACAAGTCCTTGGATGCATTGGGCCGGGCTAATTCCTTTATCCGGCCTGTCATTGCATCCACCTTTTCCTGGTTGGTTAACAGCTGGCCTACCGCTTCATCCAAGGGATAGGTTTTGGTAATCTTCACTGCCAGGCCGTTGTTCAGGAGAAATTCTGCATTTCTGTCTTCCTGCCCCGGTATGGGGTTTACAACAATCATGGGAAGCTCCTTGGCCATGCATTCCGAAACGGTAAGGCCGCCCGGCTTGGTGATGATGCAGCTGGCTGCATCCATCATGATATCAACATTATCTACAAATCCGAAATTGTAAATCTTTTTATTTAACGGAATTTCATCTATCTTATCCTGCAGCGTTTTATTATTCCCGCACACCGATAATATCTGAAAATCCATGTCCATCTTGTCCAGCTGCTTAATTATTTTGGCAACATTGCCGTGACCCATGCTGCCGCTCATAACAAGAACCGTATCCTTATCCTCAATATTAAGGACAGCCCTGGCCTCCTGTGCAGGCAGTTTTTTTGCAAACTTTTGAAAAATAGGGATGCCTATGGGCATAAGCTTATCCTTGGGCAAGCCCTTTTTCACGGCCTGGTGAGTCAGCAGCTCATTGGCAATTATGTAATAATCCAGATGGGTTTCCTCCCAGAAGGGATGGATGGTATAGTCGGTAACAATGCCAATGGTATGAACCGATATTCCGGATTCTATAACCTGGGTCATTATCTGGGCGGAGAAAATATGGGTGCATACAATAACGTCAGGCTGGTATTCTTCTATGTAGGTTATAAGCTTTCTGGCAAAGATGGAGTTGGTAAACTTGCTGACAGACATTTTTATATTGTTTCTCTCCAGCCTCTCAGCCAGCCGGTACATTCTTCCGTAAAGGCTGGGAGAGAACTTGGTGGATATAAGGTAACCCTGGGAGATAGATTCTTTGAGGAAGGGGCTTATGTATTCAAAGGTATCCAGCATTACACATTCTACATTATTATCACGAAGGCATTCCATGGCAGCTTTGGCAGTCTGATTATGACCCTGTCCAGCTGTTACGGATAAAAAAAGCACCTTCATAGTTACTCTCCTTTAGTTTATTTCCTGTATTCATATTCTATCCTATATTCTCAATTTCTTCCACCGTTTCTTTTGTCAGAAAAGCGGACAAAAAGAAGAAGCCACTTAATAAGTTAAGTGACTTCTCTTTCCATATTCAGCTTGTTATCTAATTTATATTCAGTTCCGATACTACCTCTCCCCTATGCATCCGTTACTCCAAAGTTGCGGAACAAGGAGCCTCCGCCAAAGAGGATCACCAGGATGAGGAAGAAGAAAAGCAGTTCTGAGCCGGAACGGAACAATCCGCAGTTGCAGAAGAAAATTACAAGGAGCAAAAAGAAGAATAACAAGCTTTCATCATCATTTCTGCCACCGAATAACGACATATATTAACCCCCTTTACTTATGGTAAGGTTTGAGCACAGGGAAGCAATGCTTCCCCATACTCTTACACTTCCATTATATGAAGGAGTTAACAATGTGTTATTCAGAAGCTTCTGGTTTTATTTATTAAAGCCGTACAGAGGACCGTAAGTCTGGCATGCTCTGTAGTCAGCTCCCTGGGGATCCAATGTGCCGAAACGGGCCCAGGCAGCAGGACGGAATATTCTCTCTTCGGGAACATTGTGCATGTCTACCGGGATTCTCAGCATTGAAGCCAGGGTAATCAGTTCAGCACCGATATGGCCGTAGCTGGCTGCTGCATGGTTGGCTCCCCAGAAGTTCATTACTGAATATACATCCTTGAAGGGGCCTTTGCCTGTGAGGATGGGTGCAAACCAGGTGGTCGGCCAGGTTGGGTCAGTTCTCTTATCCAGAATTGCATGTACTTCCGGATCCAGGTCTACTGAATAACCTTCTGCAATCTGCAGAACCGGGCCTAAACCTTTAACCAGGTTAATTCTGAACATGGTCATGGGCATGCCGCCTCTGGTCAGGAAGTTGGCAGAATAGCCTCCGCCGGGGAAGTATTCATTATGGGCAGGCCTCCACTTGGTGGCATCCAGACATTTGGCCACTTCTTCAGGAGTAATCTCCCAATAGGGCTTCATAGCCGGCTTGCCGTCGATTTCCTGCTGTCCGGTGGCATCCAGTGTGCAGGAACCGGAGTTGATCAGGTGGATAACGCCGTTTTCTGCCAGGCCGGTCAATTCCTTGCCGGTTACCCTCTTAACTGCTTCAGGGCTCCAGAAGGTGCGTACGTCGGCAAATATCTGTGCTGTATTGGTGAGCAGGTGTCCGAATATCATGGAAGCTGCGTTCAGGGTGTCGTTTTCTGTTGCAACGATAAAGGGCTGGCGAATTCCGTTCCAGTCAAAGGATGAGTTCAGGATACTCTCCATGAAGTCACCGGTGGCCATGTAGTCTGTCCACTGTCTCTGGCCCTGGAATCCGGCTGCAAGAGCATTCTTGCCATGGGATTCCTCTTCATAACCCATTTCAGCCAGCTTGGGATTGCCTATCATCAGGTCCCTGGCGATCATGGTCATCTTAACTACGGTTTCCCAATCCTTGTCCTTTTCCTCACGGCTCTTTTGTACAGGATTGAGGTCTTCGCCTTCCTTGCAGTTTTCCCTGGTCCACTTAATGGCTCTTTCAAATTCTTCGTGGTCATAAATCTCATATTTGAGACGTCTTGAGAATTCAGACATATCGATTTCTTCTACCCGCATTCCCAGGTAGCTTTCAAAGAAATCATGGGGGGTCATTGAACCGGCAATACCCATTGAGGTGCCGCCCATTGCCAGGTAAGATTTATTGCGCATGGTGGCAACAGCCAGTCCGGCTTTTGCAAACTGAAGCAGTTTCTGCTGTACATCTTCAGGAATGGTGGTGTCGCCTGCATCCTGTACGTCGCGGCCATAGATGCCGAAAGCAGGCAGGCCCTTCTGGGCATGAGCTGCCAGTACAGCTGCCAGGTATACTGCACCAGGTCTTTCTGTTCCGTTAAAGCCCCATACTGCCTTGGGAATCAAGGGATCCATGTCCATGGTTTCAGAACCATAGCACCAGCAGGGGGTAACAGAGATGGAAACTCCAACGCCTTCTCTCTTGAACTGCTCAGCTACCTGAGCCGCTTCCTTAACGCCGCCGATAGTGGTTTCAGCTATTACTACTTCTACCGGCTGCCCGTTGGGATGACGCAGGTTTTCCTCCAAAAATTTGGCTGCGGCCTTAGCCATGTTCATTGTTTGTTCTTCCAGGGATCCCCTGGCCTGTCCTCTGCCGTCTATTATGGGACGAATTCCGATTTTAGGCAGGGCTTCCTGGTAACGATTTACGGGGGGGTTAACCTTCATGCCGCTTACATTTGCCATATGTATATCCTCCTTTTATGTTTTATGTTTTTTCTGCAAATCGCAGGATGCGAATTCGCACATAAAATATATAAACTTAACATTTTCAAAACAATCAATTCTTATACCTTGACTATTTGCAGGCATATTTGAACCGGTTCATTTTTGTTGTATGCTCTCCTACAATGAGTATACCTTTATTTTTCTAATTTATCCAGTATTTCCTTCCAATCATTTTAGTTTTCTCACAGAATCCTTAAGAATCATTTTGGTGTTTACTCGAAGATGCACCGGAAAATCACTGTAATCCCCTTTAACCCGGCGCAGCACGGTTTTGGCTGCCAGCTGGCCCAGTCTGTCGGTGGGCTGTTCCACCACGGTAAGGGGAGGATTTATAACATCGGACAGCTCAAAATGGTCAAAACCGATAAAGGATATATCATCCGGCACTTTGATTTTTGCTTCATTTAAGGCTATGATTGCACCAAAGGTCATGTAGTAGTTGGTGGTATAGATGGCTGTTGGAGGCTTTGGCAGGGAAATAAGCTTTTTTGCCGCCTCATATCCTCCACGGTTTGAAAAGTAGCCGTAGGTTATATACTCTTCCCGGGGCTCAATGTTATAGGTCTGCAGGGCTTCTAGGTAACCCTTGTATCTTTCCCGCCCGGTATAGGTATTCTGATCACCGTTTATAATGGCTATATCCCTGTGGTTCTGGTGAATCAGGTATTCCACCGCCCGAAAGGATGCATTGCTGTTGTCTATGGTCACCTTATCGGTATTGATATCGGGCATATCATCATTTACTATTACAATGGGAATTCCGGCATCCATATATTCCTGAAGCACTTCTGAAGAAGCGCAGCTTCCTGGGAAGAGAATGAGCCCGTCTACAAACCGATCCTTTAAAAAGCGAAGCTTCTGATCGAGGTTTTCCTGTTTGGAATTAAAATCGCACACAACAATGCTATAGTTTTCTCCAGCCAGGTAATTTTCGGCTGCAGTTATGATGCTGGTGGCAAAAAAATCGGTCAGGCTGGCTAAAACCACCCCTATGGTCATGGTACGGTTGGTTTTAAGCCCTTTGGCTATCAGGTTTTCACGATAGCCCAACTCCCGAATCGCCTGTTCAACACGAATTCGATTGGCTTCTTTCAATTTGTAGCCGTTAAGATATCTGGAAACCGTGCCAAGAGAAACGTTTGCTTTTTTGGCTACATCCCGAATGGTAACCGACATTTGCTGTCCTCCATAAGCATGGGTGAGAAAAATTGAACCAGTTCAATTTTATGATTCCATTTTATATTCCGGGAGAAGAATTGTCAACCAATTTGTTTCTGTTTTTTAAGGGACTTAAGAATATCCATTCCATCCCCTTCCAGCCCAAACCTGCCCATGAATACTGAGGGTTTGGTTTTTCCGTGAAAATCACTGCCGCCGGTAATCAAAAGGCGGTATTCCTCAGCTTTCCGGGCAAAAAAGCTATTCTGCTCCGGGGTATGATAGCTGCTGTATGCTTCTATGCCCTGTATTCCTAAATTTACGATATCCTCCAAAAGCTCCATTCTTCCCTTTAAACTGTTGCCAGGGTGAGCCAGCACAGGAATTCCACCTGTTTCAGCAATCAGGGATATGGCTTCCTGCAATGACATATACTCTATATGCACATATGCAGGCTTTCCTTGGGCGCAAAAATCCCAGTAAAAGTTTACATAAGGGTTATCTGAACGGGATCCTCCGGGAAGATAGGGCCGGAGCAATGGATTTTCCCGGCTTTCCGGCTTATTCAATACAGCCTCAGCAATCAGCTCGCCCTGAATGGCACCATCTTTAGAGAGGGCCAGTACTTCCTCATATTCAACCTCAATGCCTATTCTATTGACCAATTCAACCCTGCGCCTGGAAGCAGCAATATTCTGCTCCAATACTTCCTTTTCCACCTGAAAATACTTCTCATATTTATAATCTATGTAATAGCCTAAAACATGAAAGACCAAATCATTAAACAGGCAGTCCAGCTCAACTGCAGGCACAACCTCAATGCCCAGGGCTTTGCCCGCCTCAACAGCCTCATCTACACCCCTGGTGGAATTATGATCAGTTACGGCTATAGCCTTAAGCCCTGCTTTGCTTGCCAAGGAAACCAGTTCTTCAGGGCTGTAATCACCATCATCGCTGTATGAAGAATGCATGTGCAAATCAACTTTGGCCATTAAACGCTGCTCCTTTTTAAATTTTCTTCAGATCATTAAACATATGAATACATTAGAATTGTTTCAATTATATCGGTTCTATCTGGCCTATTCAAGTTTACTTTGCAACAGTTAAATCTATGAAACTAAAATCATCTGCTGAAATTTTGTTCTACAGATAAGTAGTAAAATGGGTATTAAGTCACTCATACTCTTTTTTCTCATGATTCCATTTCTTAAATAATTCTTCTTCATGAATCAACGCTTCAAACGGCGGTTGAAGAAAATCAATAATTAATTTGATAACATTTCTAAAGTCAAGTTTATATTGCAGAATTTTTTTTACAAAAATTGCTCCATCTTTTTATAATATTAGAGTCATCAGCTAATCTGGAAAGTATAATGACAGAATCTTTTTCATAAGGCGTTCCTCGGTTAGTAAGGGTTTCATAAATTGCTTCCTGCAACTTTCTCCCATCAAAATCAAAAGTCGATGCCAAATAGTATATATCAAAGAAGTCTTTCATCCTGCTTGTAGCTTCCATTAGAGATATAATAGCGTCTAATTTTTCAGCCACTGTAGATTCCAATGAATAAGTCAGAATCTTAGGTTCCTCAAAGCCCGTAAGTATTACCGGTAAAACTCGCTCAACTGGTGAGGGTATCACAACATCACCAACCCCAAAATCGATACTAAAAGGAACCTTAACCTTACCAATAACTCCCATGAGATGAATTCTAATTCCATGATACTTACTTATCTCTCTGATAGTTTCAGACTTTCTAATTTCAAACTGTATAAAATTATTCTGGCTGGGTGAAGAAATAATACGTTTCACAAGTTTCTCCACTGTGTCTATATCGTTAGGGTAATTTCTTAATAGATAATCTGCATCCACAGTCGATCTTGCGGCAAACCCGCTGATTGAGTATAATAAATAACCCCCTTTAAGTATAACTTTATCTTTAAAAACACTTACTGAAAGCCTTCGTATAAACTCTTCCTGACAAAACAAATTTAACAGTTGTTGTAATGAGATGCTTTGTTCTTTTGACTTATTCTTTAGCCTTGCAACAACCGAAGCTTCAATATTTTCCATTACAACCACATCCCTATATATGTTTGAACCTTGTTCTTTATATTGAATAGTTCTGCATACTCAAACAATTTTCGTATGTTTTTTTTTGGGTCCTCTATATATCGGTTAATAGCGTTATTAAATACTTCTTTCTCCAGCTTTTTCTCATAACGAAGGACATCGCATAATGTGCGCTCTCTGTCATATATCCTAACTCTTACACCGTCTATCTTTATTGTGCTTACACCAATATTTATAAACTTTGGTTCAAGGTAGAAAGGTTCAATTAGAGGATATTCAATATTATATTTAGTTGCTTCACTATATTTGTTTACAGCAATTTGCCAAGCTGACGGTATACGATCCGTATAACCATAATAGAATAGGGCACTTTCTAAAAATATGACTGCTTGTGGAAATAGCCGAGCGATAATTACTTCATCTCTGACTATATAATCCTTTAGTTCATAAAAACCACGTTTAATTTTTGTAATAATGCCATCATCCAAAAGGCGTTTTATCTGGCGGCTTGAAAGTCCAAGATCTTTAAGTTCTGCAGTTTTTAATACTCCTCCCCGCTTTATAAACTCCATTTCTACCATGCTAATTATTACCATTTTGCACCTCCTTACCTGCTTTTATTTTTGAAAGCAGGTATCTAAGTGCATATTACCATATTATAACATATAAATCAAACAATTTTGTATGCATATCGATATGCTTTTTCCATCATAAAAACCACCTACGGCTCTTAAGAGCTTTCGGTGGTTTTTGTATTAAGCATAGAATTTACTTTTTATGCCTGCACATTTCTCCGCAGTCATATTTGGAGTAGAGATAATTCAGCTTCTGTGCATGTTTTTGTTCATCGGTTATAATCTCTACCAGCATATTAATATGCTTTCTGTTTTGCATAGCGTATAGTATCCGCCTGTATTTCTCCACCGCCATTAGTTCATCAAAAATTGCCTCCTGGAGCCCTTCGCAGCATGATTTGGGAGCATTAACCTTATCTGCATGCGCTTCCGGCAGCACATGGCCGGTTATTTCACAGTAGATGGTTCTGAAAAGCTGTGCATGCTTGTGTTCATCTGCTATAATGCCCTCAAATATTTTCATATCATCCTTGCCGCACATTTTTTCACATATTTTCATAAGAGCCTCGTAGAATTTTACATCGCTCGCTTCCCCCATCACTGCTTCTTCTATCATCCTGAGGGCTTCATTTAAGTTTTCAGGATATGTGTAATAATCCATGTCAGGCTGAGGGCATTTCACAGGGGGCGGATGGGGCATGGGCGGAGGATGGGGCATGGGCATTTCTCTCATAGTATCATAGGGATAAGGATTCGGGTTATACCCATTCCAGTATTCCATACATCCATAGGGGGATATATCGGGGATGTAGGGATAGCTATAGTAATCCATAGATGGCAGCCTCCTTTACAGAGATATATTCTCCTATCATAGTATGCAAGGCTAAACCCTGCTGACACATATAATTCAGGCTGCACATAAATGGACTTGGAAGGCTGCCTAAAACTTAAGGCAAAGATATTTTATCCAGTATGCCTGAAAGATAAGCGATGACAACTCCATAGTTGGTCATGGGCACCTTGGCTGCCCGTGCTTTTTCTACCCGGGAGAGCACATGCTTTTTGTTGAACATGCAGGAACCGCAGTGGATTATAAGATCATAACCGGTTAGGTTTTCCGGGAAATCAGCTCCTGCAACCACGTCAATTTTAAGGCCCTGCCCAGCTTTTTTACGAAGCATGGCAGGTATCTTAACTCTGCCGATGTCTTCCTCCAAAGGTGCGTGGGTACAGGCCTCTGCTATTAAAACCCTGGAGTTTTCCGTTAAATTTTCAATTGCCCGGGCGCTTTCTGCGAAGTATTTAAGATCTCCCTTGTACCCTGCCAGCAGTACGGAAAAGGAAGTAAGCATGCTCTCCTTTGGCTTTTTATCATAAACTATCTTGAATGCTTGGGAGTCGGTAATTATAAGCTTTGGAGGATCAGCCAGGGCAGATAAGCCTTCCTCCAGCTTATCGGTGGTAACGCATTGCACAATGCATTTTTTATCCAGAAGCTCCCTTATTACCTGCACCTGGGGCAGAATCAGCCTGCCTTTGGGTGCCTGTATATCCTGGGGCATAACCAGGAGCACCACATCCCCTTCCCGGGCCAGGCTGCCGGTTATGCTCTCGCTCTCAAAGTCTTCCGGCAGGGAGCGGGTCAGCTGTTCCCGAAGAGAATCAAGACCCCGGCGGGTTAGGGTGCATACAGGAACAACAGGAATACTGCAGGCTTTTTCAATGGCATCGGCAATATCATTTGCATTATTATCCTGATACAAATCTATTTTATTAAGAACCCCTATAACCGGTATTCTTTTCTTTTTCAAGGCCTTTAGCCAATGCAGTTCCTGATTGCTCAGCAAATTTTCCGCTTTGCCCGGCTGCAGCTCCTTTTTGCCGGGGTTTTTATTTCTTTTTAAAAAATTTGATCCGTCAAAAACCAAAATGGCTATATCGGTTTTGTCCACAACACGCTGGGTCTGCTCTATGCGGAGCTTTCCTATGCCTCCTGTATCATCAAAGCCGGCTGTGTCTATAAAAACACAGGGGCCGATCCCGTGTATTTCCATGGATTTATACACAGGATCGGTGGTAGTGCCCGGCACATCGGACACTATGGCAATATTCTGCCCGGTCAGGGCGTTAATCAAAGAAGATTTGCCGCTGTTTCTCAAGCCGAATACGGCTATATGAACCCGGTTTGCCCGGGGAGTTGCCTGCAATGACATTAAATCACTCTCTTTCAGAATCTGAAATCCCGTTGGCCTTGCTTTATTTTCTCAAGGTAATCTATTGTAAGCCTGCGCACCTTATCATGAGGAATGTTTTTAAGCTCTTCCTGAATCAGCTTCTCCCCATGCATTATGGTTTCAGGAGAAGCATAGTCTGCCAGGTACTCCATTAAGGTTAACAAGGCATTGGGCTGGCATATGTTTGCTATCTGGCCTGCTTTGACCAGGGACATGAACCTGTCTCCTGTTCTGCCTTCCCGGTAGCAGGCAGTGCAAAAGCTGGGTATATAGCCAAGCTGCAAAAGCCAGCTGACTACCTGGTCCAGGGTACGCCTGTCTTCCACATCGAATTGCTCGGTATGTTCCTCTTCTGTTACTTCTTCATCTGCATAACCACCTACGCTGGTTTTTGAGCCGCCGCTTATCTGGGTTACCCCAAGCTCTAAAACCCTTTCCCGGGTTTTGGGAGATTCCCTGGTGGATACAATCATGCCGGTATAGGGTACGGCTATGCGGAGTACCGCCACTATTTTTTCAAAGATTTCATCTGAAACAGCATTGGAAAAAGCATTTACATCTATATCATCAGCCGGCCTGATTCTTGGAACGCTGATGGTGTGGGGGCCTACCCCGTATACTGCTTCCAAGTGCTCGGCATGCATTAAAAGGCCTGTCAGTTCATAACGGTAGTGGTTGAGCCCGAATAAAACGCCCAGGCCCACATCATCTATGCCGCCTTCCATAGCCCTGTCCATGGCCTCGGTATGCCAGGCATAGTTATGCTTGGGGCCTTTGGGATGCAGTTTTTCATAGTTTTCCTTATGATAGGTTTCCTGAAAGAGTATATAGGTGCCTATTCCTGCTTCTTTCAGCATGCGGTACTCTTCCACCGTGGTGGCTGCAATGTTTACATTTACCCGGCGGATGGCGCCGTTTTTATGCTTTATGGAATAGATGGTTTCAATGCTTTCAAGAATATATTCTATGGGATTGTTCACCGGATCCTCCCCGGCTTCCAGGGCCAGGCGCTTATGGCCCATATCCTGAAGGGCTATAACTTCCTTTTTAATCTCTTCCTGGGTCAGCTTCTTTCTGCATATACTTTTATTCTGATAGTGGTAAGGGCAGTATACGCAGCCGTTTACACAGTAGTTGGAAAGGTATAAGGGTGCAAACATCACTATACGGTTGCCATACAGCTTCTGCTTTATTTCCCTGGCCAGGCTGTACATCTCCTGGTTCAGCTCTTCGATTTCGCATTCCAGGAGCAGAGCCCCTTCCCTGTGGGAAACCCCTTTCATTTCCCTGGCCTTATCGATAATGTCTTTTATAAGGTCATAGTTGTTTTTGTTTTCATGGGCCCATTTCAGGGTTTCCATTATCTCCTGGTGGTTTATAAACTCCTCTGCCTTTTTTGATTTAACATCATACAATTAAAAGACCCCCTTCTTGTAATCCCCGCGGTCCACCACGATTTCATAGCCTATACTTTCCATGCGCCGCTTCATGCAGGCAATGCATTCAGCGGCCTCGTCGCCGGTGCAGATCTTGTTGTCATACAGCATATATTTATCCCTCACATAAACCGGAGAAAGATTGGGCATTACCACATTGGCTCCTGCCAGTATTCCCAGCTCCCTGCCCTTGGGGTGTATGGTTCCCAGGGCAGTGGTTGATGGAAGCAGCACATCGGGCATCATAATGCGCAAAAGGGCAAGCAGGAATAAGGTTTTTTCAAGGCTGCCCTGCTCTTTGCCTGCAAATATGGTATCGCTGTGGGGTATAAAGGGCCCGATGCCTACCATGGCAGGAGAAAGCTCACGTATGTATAACAAATCTTCCGCCAGATGTTCGTTGGTCTGCCATGGGGAACCTACCATAAAGCCGGTACCGGTCTGATAGCCTATCTCCTTAAGCGCTTTTAGACACTCTTTTCTGTTTTTCAGGCTCTGGTTTTCAGGATGCAGCTTTCTGTAGTGGGCTTCGTTTGCCGTTTCGTGGCGCAAAAGATACCTGTCTGCCCCTGCATCAAAAAGCCGCTTATAGGACTCTCTGCTTCTCTCGCCCAAGGACAGGGTAACCGCACAATCGGGATATCTTTTCTTAATTTCAGATATAATGTCTGAAAGGATATCATCGGTGAAATACGGATCTTCCCCGCCCTGCAGCACGAAGGTGCGAAAGCCCAGGTCATAGCCCAGCCTGCAGCAGCTCAGAATCTCTTCCTTGCTGAGCCGGTACCTTCGGGCATTACGGTTTGATTTCCGAATGCCGCAATAATAGCAGTCATTTTTACAGTAGTTTGATATTTCAATCAAGCCCCTTATGTATATCCGGTTTCCGAAATATGCAAGGGATTTCTTTCTGGCTTTTTCAATGGCATACCGGGAAAGGGAGTCTGACATATTGTTAAGCAGATACACAAACTCTTCCTTGTTAAGTTTTCCATCAGCTTCCAGCTTGTCTATGGTTTCATAAAGCTTTAACATGCTTCCTCCATTTTTCTTCACTAATTTTGCTTAATTCTTTAATGGTTTACTTAAGCCTTACTTGTCAATTTTAGAGTACATGGTTTGTACGCTCACACCGGGCAGCATTCCGATTTTTCCTGACAGAGCGCTTATTACATCCTGCGGTGCATCAATCACAATGCTGATAACCGACAGCCCTTTCCTGGCGTTGGGAATGCCCATTCTCCCAACTATGTATTCACCGTATTCATGCAAGAGTTCTTGCAGCCGAGGTGTGGAATCTCTGTCCTCCACAAATATCCCAAGCAGAGCGATTCTGGTATCCATAAATCCACCATCCTTTTTCAAAGTTTATGAAAAATAAAATCCCTGTGCTGAAGCACAGGGACAGCCAGTGGGTAAAGGCAAAACAGGAAGCATAAATGAAGGAAGCATCCTTTTGCCTGTATATTTTGTACCAGTCTGTCGCCTTCTTGCTCGGGACTAACCCTCGCCTTCAGCACGATTGTTTGATAATTATTTAACTATCTTAAGTATAGCATACCATTTTCGGAACCGCAATAGGCAGATTGATAATTCCGCAACATTTATTGCTCTTTCAATGCTATTCCTATGAGTTTATCGGTATAATCTGCCATAAATAGGGGAATATTTAGTAGATCCCCGTCCAACCGTAAGTTATTTAATGAAAAACGTATGCGGAGTTTCACCCTGTCATTGTATTTTTCCTTGAATTTGGCCAGGCTTCTGCTTCTTACATTGCTTTCCGCTTTTACCTCTACCGGGAATATATCATTTCTTCTTTGAATCAGAAAAACAACTTCATACTTTGGATTATTCATTGCCCAATACCTGGGCAGGGCTTCAAATTGATTCCGCAATGCCTGAAACACGTAGTTTTCAGTGAGTGCACCTTTGAATTCAGTAAATAAGCGGCTTCCTTCGGCGAATGCTGATGGATCCAGGAGGGACAGGCGCCTGAGCAGCCCTACATCCACCAGGTAAAGCTTGAAAGCAGATAAATCATCATAGGCTGAAATAGGCAGCCCTGGAGCACTGCTCCTATAGATCTTATAAGCCAGATTGGCATCGCAAAGCCATTGCAGGGCAGCTTCATATTCTCTGGCACGTGCACCTTCCTTTACAACCCTGTATATAAACTTCTTGTTTTCCTTGGCCAATTGTGAAGGTATTGACTTCCAAATCAATGATATTTTAGGATAATCTTTCGGATCCGGATGCTTGGCAAAGTCCCGCTCATATGCCTCCAGTATGTTGTATAGCACATGCTGTACCAGTTCTACATCCCTTTCCTCTGTCCAGGAACGAACTGCCTCCGGCATGCCGCCGGTAATAAAATACATTTTCAGTTTTTCATACAAGGGGTTGAAAAAAACATCAGGAATAGGTTCTATTCTGTCTATGTTGTTAAGATAAATAACAAGGTTTTCATCGCCGTTGGCTGATAAGAATTCTGTAAAGGTCATAGGTTCCACATTCATAAAGTCTACTTTGCCTACAGGAAAGGAAGCAGGTTTTGAAAGGGCAATGCCAAGCAGAGAACCGGCGCAAGCCACATGATAATGAGGCTTGTTTTCATAAAAATACTTTAATGTATTCAATGCATTATAGCATTCCTGGATCTCATCAAAAACAATGAGTACAGACTCAGGTTTATCAGGATTTATGGCTTGCCCGCTGGCCATCATAAGGTTTTGGAGAATTCTGTCTATATCTTTGGTATGTTCAAAAAACTGCTTGTATTCCGGATGCTCGTCAAAATTGAAATATGCTATATTCTCATAATAGCGGCTGGCTAACTCCTTAAGCAGCCATGTTTTGCCTACTTGCCGAACCCCTTTTAAAATGAGGGGCTTGCGATGCCTGGAGTTCTTCCACTGTACCAGATCCTTCATTATCGAACGTTCCATAATAACACCTCCTCACATTATTATATATAATTTTGTGATATTTGTCACACTTTTATGCATATTTTATGGCATATAATCACATTATTTTAAGTAATTTAGTTTAATATCTCACACTTTTGTATTCTTTACTAATATTCTAATAATCATATTCCAATAACTGAATCAGCATGGTATTGAATCATCATCTGCCAGGGATCGGCACATTCTTGAATTTAGTGAAAATAAAGTGTATGTTTATATATAGCACAGTTCTTGTAAACAATTCTTGTGAGGGGTTTCAGGGCATGAGTTATGCTGTAAAAAAGTTTGGACAGATAGTAGGAAGCAATATAGAAAAATATCCAAACAGGGCATTAAAACTGTTAAAGCTGGGCTATGCATTCAGCGGCCTGCAGATGAAGTATTTACCTCAAAATAATCTGCTTCCCAATCAAATATACTCTTCGGTTATATGCAACAGACTGATCCGTTACCCTTTGTCCAATCCTGAAAATTCAGCAGTTGTAAACCTGTTTTTCCCCTGTGAGCTGCTGCATGCAGCCGGCATAATCCCTGAATTTGTAGAAGGTTTTTCCGGCTATTTGAATGGCGCCCGCTGTGAACGTTACTTCATTGACTTCATAGAAAACGCCGGAATGCCCAAGACCATGTGTTCATACCATAAAGCCCTGCTGGGGGCGGCTTTTTCCGGTGTTTTGCCCAGGCCCAGGTTTATAATGTTTACTACCATGGTTTGCGATGCCAATATGATAACCTTCAGAGCCTTGGCTGACTATTGGCAAATACCCATATTTACGGTTGATATTCCAAACAGCAGCGATGAGGGTACTGTTTCCTATGTGGAGGATCAGCTGAAAGAGGCAGTATCATTTATAGAAGAGAATACAGGTAAGAAATTTGACTTTGAAAAGCTTAAAGAAGTGGTAAGAAGAGAAAACCGGTCCATGAAGCTTTATAAAGAATTCTTAAGAGAACTTTCAGTTAAGAATATACCCAATGATTTCACCTCTGAGATGTATAAGCTGTTTTTTACCCATATTCTGAACGGAACCGAAGAAGCTGAAAAATACTTTGAAATGCTTTTGAATGATGCCAAAAAGATAAACGAAAACCGCAGCGGCATCAGGATTCTCTGGTGCCACACCATTCCTTACTGGCAGAGGTCTGTAAGGGAGATTTTTGAAGACAACAATAGATACCATCTTTTATGTTCAGATTTAAATTTTGATTCCATAACAGAGCTGGATGAAAACAGGCCCTTAAGATCACTGGCAATTAAGCTGTTGAACAACCACGTGAGGGGTCCGGCAAAAAGGCGGGCCGGCAAGATACTTGATATGGCCAAATATTTAAATGCCCATGGAGTTGTATACTTTAACCACTGGGGCTGCAAGAAAACCCTGGGCGGCGCAGGGATAAGCAAGAAAACTATTGAAGACGGCGGAATACCTGTGCTGGTATTAGACGGAGACGGCTGTGACAGGGAGAATATAAACGACGGGCAGATGAAAACCAGGCTGCAGGCCTTCCTGGAGATTCTGGAGGGGAAACAATGAAGTATGTTTGCAAATATACTCCTGTGGAATTGCTGGCAGGGTTTGGAATAGAAGCAGAGCTGTTAAACCCTGCCGCCGAGAGTTTTGAACTGAGCGATCAGCACATACACAGCAATGTATGCAGTTTTTCCCGCTCAATAACGGAAGTAAGGTTAAGAAACAGCGGCGGCCCCTTGATTCTGACCACCTGCTGCGACTCTATAGAAAGTACAGGGGAAGTGTTAAAAAGCCTGGGCCAGGAAATATATATTCTGGATCTACCAAACTGCAATGACAACTGCTGCAGCAGGCTTCTCTACAAAAAAGAGCTTTTGAAGCTTATGGATGAACTATCCAAAGCTTTGAATAAGGAGTTTGACACTGAAAGATTTTTTGCCGCCTTTGATTCAAGTTCAAAATATGTCTCCGGCCCCTATGTTTCGGTAATGGGAGCAAGGCTTAATTCAGATCTTTTGGAACTTATAGAGAAAGAATCGCCTCTGCCTGTAAAGAATAACACCTGCACCGGGATCCGCTTTGTAGAAAGGCCGCCTGAATCAGATAATTTGGATGAACTCATGGAATGGTATGCAGATGCATTACTGAAGCAAGTTCCATGCATGAGGATGAGCAATGTATCAAAAAGGCGGGATTTAATAGAAGACCCCAATTTATGCGGTATCATATATAACACGGTTAATTTCTGCGATTTTTATACCTACGAGTATTCCAGGCTGAAATCAGAGCTGAAGGTTCCTGTTTTGAAAATAGAAACTGATTATACTTTTCTTGCAACAGAGCAGATAAAAACCAGGCTGGGGGCTTTTTATGAAAATCTGGCTGCGGAGCCGGGAAAGGATAAAGGAAAAGTTTCAAACGCTCATTCCTATTATGCCGGTATAGACATAGGCTCCACATCCACCAATGCGGTGATTATAGATAATAAGAGAAACATTGTATCCTTTGCCATAGTTCCCACGGGGGTTAAGATGGAAGAAAGCGCTCAAAAGGCCTTGGATGAGGCTTTAAACAAAGCCGGCTTTAAGATTGGGAATATAAGAGGAATAGTCACTACCGGCTATGGCAGGGCAAGGATTGATTTCAGAAACAAGGATGTTACAGAAATCACCTGCCATGCAAAGGGTGCATATTTTCTGAATCCCAGGGTGAGGACTATAATAGATATTGGAGGGCAGGACAGCAAGGTCATAAGGCTGGATGATGAGGGCAATGTTACCGATTTTGTAATGAATGATAAATGTGCGGCCGGCACAGGCCGTTTTATTGAAATGATGGCCCAGTCGCTGCAGTTAAGCCTGGAAGAGATGAGCACATACGGGCTTAAGTGGGATGAGGATATAGCCATTTCCAGCATGTGTTCGGTATTTGCCCAATCGGAAGTTGTATCGCTTATAGCTTCCGGCAAAAAACTGGAAGATATAGTTCACGGCATCAACAATTCAATAGCTTCCAAGGTTGTTTCCTTAGGCAAGCGCGGAAAGTTAAAAAAAGAGTTTATGATGACCGGAGGCGTGGCAAGAAACATTGGGGTGGTTCGGGCGATAGAAGATAAGCTGGAAGCAGAAGTTATAGTTCCACAAGAGCCGGATATATGCGGAGCCTTGGGCGCAGCCTTAATTGCTGCTGAATCGTAAAAGACCATAAAAAAACAAGGCACCTAAAATCGCAGGGTGCCTTGCTTTTTTACCTCATCACAGCTGTTTTAGTATTTGATAAACTTAGATCCGGCAGTATTGCAAATATGGCATTTTTCAGGTACGCTCTTTTCAATATTGCCGCAAACCGGACACAGATAATAGAATACCTCTTCTGTTTCATCAATGTTTTCCAAGGCTTCCTTGTAAAGCTTTGCATGTACCTTTTCTGCTTCCATGGCATAGGTATAGGTCTTAATTGCCTCTTTATTGCCTTCCGCTTCGGCATTTTTTATGAATTCAGGATACATGGTTTCAAATTCGTAGGTTTCACCATTTACTGCATCCTGAAGGTTTTCAGCTGTAGATAAAAGCTTTCCGGCTGCTTTCAAATGCCTTTGAGCATGCAGGGTTTCTGCTTCGGATGCTGCTCTGAACAGCTTGGCTGCATTCTTCCTGCCTTCTGCTTCAGCCTTTTTTGCATAAGCCCAATACTTTCTGCTTGCCTGGGATTCACCGGCAAAAGCTTCCATTAAATTTTGCATAACTTTATCTGACATAATGATACCTCCTGTGATTTTTTATCATATATTAAATTAAAATTAATGGCTCATTGAATTGTAGTAAACAGAAGAAGTTCAGCTTATGTGTTTTTGTTGCTGCACTTAGGGCAAATGCCGAAAAAATAGAGATCCTTACTGAATATCCTGAAGCCTTCCAAATCTTTTACAGCAACCTTATCCATATCAACTTCAAAATCATATATCTCTTCACATTTTTTGCATTTAAAATGCCCATGCTCATCGGTTCTGATATCATAACGCGCTTCATTATCTTCAATGTTTAAGCTTTTTACTATTCCGGCTTCTGAAAGCGTATTTAAGGTATTGTAGATGGTAGTTTTGGATAAAGTGGGAATTTCATCATGCAGGGCGTTATAAATCTGCTCCACTGTAGGATGAATTCTGTTCTCATCCAGGTACTCCAGTACCTTAAGCCTTTGATGGGAAAGGCGGATTTTATTGTTTTTCAGTTTTTCTGTTATAACTCCCAAATTTGATTTCATATTGCTCATACCTTCTATTATTTAAATTTGTTCTTATATTTGAGTTATTTTTATCTTGTAATAATTACAATATAATAATAATTATAAATATTCCTTTTGTCAAGGGTAAATTTAAAAAAATAAAAAAGCTTTCCCTTTTTATCGGGAAAGCCGGAATACAGATTAAAATGCTATTCCATTTGTCTGTTTATTTCATCTTCGCTGGCAGCCATGGCCTGAAGGGTTATGGTAAGAAGCTTGTCCAGTTCCCATCCGAGCATTTCCGCGCCCTGCTCGATGATTTCCCTGGAACAGCCGGCTGCAAAGCTTTTGCTCTTGTATTTTTTCTTAAGAGATTTCAGGTTCATATCCTTGGTGCTTTTGGAAGGCCGCATAAGGGCTGCAGCCCAGATAAGGCCTGTCAATTCATCAACAGCATAGAGCACCTTTTCCATCTCATGTTCGGGAGAAACATCGGTAGTAATTCCATAGCCATGGGATACAACACTGCGTATCAGGTCTTCTCCAACACCGGCTTCCCTTAATAACTCCGGCGCCTTAAGGCAGTGTTCATCCGGGTACATTTCAAAATCGATGTCATGCAGCAAACCGACAATGCCCCAGTATTCCTCTTCGTTCTCATAGCCCAGTTCCCTGGCAAACCACTTCATGACAGCCTCAACCGTAAGTGCATGCCTGATGTGAAAAGGATCTTTGTTATATTTCCCTAATAAAGCCAAAGCTTCATCCCTTGTTATAGAGCCCATAGCTGAACCTTACCTCCTATACTTCCATTATGTTCATATGTGCATACGTAAATCATTTTGAATTTAAATTCATTATAACTCTTTTTATCATATAAAAAATACTTAGAAACTTCAAC
>LFTC01000016.1 GCA_001512915.1 Clostridiales bacterium DTU083
TGAACTAAACGGTCAATGATGGCGGCTGTCTTATCTCATCATAAAATATTCCATTCCACTTGCTGAATTCCAAAGGAGGTTTCTCACGGTGACAAAAAGCTTGAGTAGACAGCTATTACTCTATAAATTTGCAAAGAAGGGTTCTTCTCCTAAAAAGATATATAGGCATCCCGCGAGAAAAGGATAAGAGGCAATCAAAAGAAGTAAGTATTTGCTTTTGGAGGGCAAATGGTTTTATTTAACTGTGATTACCGAACACTTCTCTCCAGTCACTAAAGGCTCTTTTACCGAGAGCAACTGAATTGGAGAAGAGCCCAAGATGAAAATCGAGAGGTTTGTCTTAACCGAGGTTACGCCCGGTCAGGTAGGTCACTCAATAGGGAGATTGCGTTGGGAAAAGTTGGCTGAGAGGGGTGGATTCGAACCACCACTGCGTGATCCAGAGTCACGAGTCCTACCCTTAGACGACCTCTCAACCATTCCTTTTTTCCAATATACCGCCTTACCACCTTTGTGATTTTCAGGTGGTGCCGGGCGCGGGACTTGAACCCGCACGGGCATAAACCCACTACCCCCTCAAGATAGCGTGTCTTCCTGGTTCCACCAGCCCGGCTCACAGAGAATTATAACAAGGTAAAGCCCTCTCGTCAATGTTACAGACTACATACAGAAAATAAATTATTCGCCTTATCGGGAAAGCTCCTTTAAGATTAAGTGAGCGACCCTCTCACCTGAGAGAAGCATACCTCCAAAAATTGGCCCCATCCGGGGGCCTCCAAAAGTAGCATTACAAGCCATCCCAGTCACATAAAGGCCTGGAAACACCTCTCTGGTGTTCTCCAGAGTCAACCTTTCTGCTTCCTCAGGATTCATAAACTTCTCCCCTTCTATACTTCCTGTGGGAGTTGAGAGCTTTCCTGGAGCTTTTTTCTCTAACATAGCCACAACTTCAGTATCATGTCCTGTAGCATCTACGACAAATCGAGACCTCACCGAAAGCGGATCTACATGGAGACCGGCCAGGGAAGTAGCTGTCCAGTTGATGACCAGCCCTGAAATCTTATCGTCTTTTACCACTACATCTTCTGCACTCACACAGTTGAACACCGAAAGCCCGGCTTTCACTGCTTTACTCGTTATAGTGCTCACGCTTTCAACCGAAGAAGCTGTATAATAACCAGGTTCCTTATAAGGAACAGTTCGCACTCCAAATTCATCCAAAAGGTGCCTAGCGTCTTCTTGCACCACTATTTCATTAAATAACATTCCTCCACCCCACATCCCTCCGCCCACGCTTAGTTTCCTCTCATAAAGAGCCACCCGATGTCCTGCTTTAGCTAAGAAATATCCAGCCACAAGTCCCGAAGGCCCACCACCCACTATAGCCACATCAATATCCAAGTTATCCATCAACCTCTCAAAATAACGCTCCACTATCGCCTTAGTTATGGTGACCTCGTCTAATTTCATTTCTATCACTCCTTTTGTAATTCGTATGCTCCACGAACCATTTTCACAGCGCAAAGTTTACCGCACATAGTACAGGATTGCCGGTCAGAAGCTAAACTAAATTTACAGCGCACAAGCTCAGGGTCTAAAGCCTCCGCCATCATTCCTTCCCAATCCAGGCATTCCCGGGCAATGGAGATTCTTTTATCTCTTTCTATCGCCCCGGGCACATCTTTAGCTATGTCTCCCACGTGAGCGGCCACTCTCGCGGCCATAACACCCAGATATACATCGTTTTCATCTGGCAAACTGAGGTGCTCAGCTGGCGTCACATAGCACAGAAAATCTGCCCCCGCTGACGCCGCCAGCGCTCCACCTATCGCAGAGGTAATGTGGTCATATCCAGGAGCAATATCGGTGGGAATAGGTCCCAACACATAAAAAGGTGCTCCCTCGCATAAACGTTTTTGAAGCTGCACATGCGATTGAATATGAGAAAGTGGCACATGCCCCGGACCTTCAATCATAACCTGGACTCCCCTTGCCCTTGCTCGTTTTGATAGCTCAGCAAGGGTCATGAGCTCTTCAATCTGTGGGCCATCTATAGCATCGAGAATTGTCCCCGGCCTCAAGCCATCTCCTAAGCTCAAGGTTACATCATAGCGATGAGCAATCTCTAAAAGGTCATCAAAATGCTCGTAAAGAGGGTTTTCTTTACCAGTTTTCCGCATCCAGTAAAGATGAATTGAACCACCTCTACTGACGCAGGGCATAATACGCCCGGAAGAGTCAAGTTTACGAAAAGACTCACGCGTTATGCCACAGTGAACGGTGATGTAGTCTACACCCTGTCGGCATTGCTCTTCTATTGAGGTAAAAAGCATTTCTTCGGTCATCTTTTCCAG
>LFTC01000050.1 GCA_001512915.1 Clostridiales bacterium DTU083
TAGAAGAATAAAAATCAGAAGCAGTATAAGGCCAGGAGTTTAATAGAATGACTTCTGGCTTTTTCTTATAACTAAACTATATACTATAATCAAAATAGTCTAAATATTTAGATAAATAATGGTTAATTAAATATTAGCCGTGTATATATAATTGAGAATCAAAAGTCTATATTCCGGCAAGTTACAATGATACTTGCCAGAAATAAAAAGTGGTTAGTGGAGGTTATCTAGCTATGTTCATTACAGGAAACATACGTGGAGCAAAATTGTTTTTTCGTTTAACTGCCATGATATTGGCTTTACTAATGCTTGCTGGTTGCACTAGAGGATTACCTGCAGGCCGGAAAAACCAGGAAGATGAAATAAAGCCCGGAGTTGCATACAGCCGGATGAACAAACTGATAGACAAGCAGATGAACAGACCGTTATCCCTGGTTCCAATTATACTGCTGCAGACTCATTTGGAGACTTTTTAGAAGCTAAAGGTCAACTAGTTACCCTACTATCCGATGCCCTTATGAACAATCCCGGCACAGAGCTTGACTCCATGGCACTGCTCAGTATCGTTATGGTAGATTTATTGCTGCTGCCTGCATCTACTTTTGGTGCGGGAGAGGAGGAAGCAAAATTTGCCCTGGCACTTTTGGGCGCACAGGATATTGTATATACTGAAAATGGGAATCAATACAAGGTTCAGTATCAGAATGAGGAGGGCAGCCAATACCAAGTGCAAGGGGTATACGATGTAGCGGCTGATGCCCTTAAGTGCACAGTATTGGTAGATGAAAAGGAGGCAGTTGTTTCGGAGCACCATAAAACTTCATTTGGTTATGTGGGTCAAATTTATGTTGTTAATGATGATGGTTCCGCTAATGTATACCAAATGGCATTGCGAGGAAAGGATGGTATGATTGGAATTTCTGAAGCAACAGCTGCACCTGCTTCATTAACCGGTGGCGAGGCAGCTGATTTCCCTAAGGCAAATAAGGAGTGGTATGCAATAGAAGGCGATAGGTTTACTGGCGTTACTGCTGACGGAAGAGAACTATCATTTATATACGTGCCTTCAGGGGATGAGCTGTAAGCTAACGTTTTAGATACGAATTATCTACAACCCCCGCTTTTCTTAATGAGAAGTGTGGGGTTTTATTTTAGTTATTGACATATGCCCGTAATTATCTTATTATGGTTATGGGCATATGTCAATAATATTTAAGAAAAATCGTTTAGGGGATGATATTTGTGGTGTCCAATAAAAATATGACTCCCTCTAAAGAAGATTACTTAAAAACAATTTTTGAACTGTCGGATGATGAGCAAGGCATACGTTCAATTGACATTGCTGATGCTTTGGGTGTGTCAAAAGCCAGTGTGTCCAACATGACAGGTATTCTAAAAAGAGAAGGCTATGTGGACAAGAAAAAGTATGGTACCGTTACCCTAACGGAAAGCGGTAAAAAGCTAGCTGAAAAAATAAAAAGAAGATATGAGCTGATAGAAAGATATCTTCACCATGTTCTTGGTGTTGAAGCTGCCATAGCAACTACAGATGCCTGTCGTATAGAGCACTTAATTAGTGCTGAAACAGTGCTTCAAATGGCTAGAAATCTAAAGAAGCTTCTTGGGTGATAAATATATTAAAG
>LFTC01000053.1:0-11472 GCA_001512915.1 Clostridiales bacterium DTU083
CCTCAAAGTGTATTGCAGCTTTTGAGGTAAGCATTGACAGGGTCCATTAGGGAGCAATCCCTAATGCAAACCGGGTGAATTGCTGGAACCTCCTAAAGCCTTGAAAACCACAGCATAATCCGAAAGGATAGGTGCCAGGGTTTCAAAATTTCAAGGATGCAACAATGGACAACCAGCAGCCGAGCCCCTGTTCCGAAAGGATGGGGAAGGTTCAACGACTAGGATGTACCGCCTAAGGCCTAGGCTATGGTGATGAGATCCGTAGGAGGGCGGCACCTCCGAAGCACCCGGCATCCATTAAAGAATGGATGAAGATATAGTCTGGCAGCTATTGAAAGATAGCTGATGGTCCGCAAGCAAACCAAGTGCCGCAGAGCGTATTGCAGCTACTCAGGTAATATATCCAAAAACCGGCTTTCACAGCCGGTTTTTTTCTTAAATCAGGCTCTTTTATAAGCCTGCAAATTTTATATTAAATTTTTTTGCTAGCAAGCCTGAAATATCCCGATTGAGCCTAAAGTTTCCGCTGTTTCTGCCGATATTTTAACTGAAAGTACTTATAAGGAGCGGTATTTATGAGAATTGAAAAAACCCATTCAATTCAGATAGATGCTGTGGCAAACAGTGCAGTCAGGCCCGGGCTGCCGGCGGAGGAAAAAAGAATGCAGGATGCTGCATTAAAGGATAAGGATGCAGCTGTATCTGCCAATGCTGAAGATGGACCTAAGTATGATTTTCGGAGAATGGAATTTTCCATCCATGAGAAAACCGGAGATATCATTGTCAAGGTTTATGATGCTGAAACCAATGAAATTGTAAGGGAAATTCCTCCGGAGAAGATAAAGGATCTGGTGGCCAACATACTGGAAAGAGCCGGGCTTTTAATGGACAAAAGGGCTTAAGTGAAAACACAGGAGGGGTAATATGCCAATCAGAATAGGCGGCTTGGCATCCGGAATGGATATAGACAGCATTGTCAATGACCTGATGAGGGTAGAACGCCTGAAAGTTGACAAGGCGGTACAGAACCGAACTCTGCTGGAATGGACCAGGGAAAAATACAATGAAGTAAATAAGATGTTTGCCAATTTTGTGCTGAATACGAGAAATGCCTTTGGTCTGATGGATTCTTCATCCGGAACCATTGTAAACAGATCGGTAAGCAGCCTTAAGTGGATAAAAAGTGCGTCAGCTTCCGATCCTGGTGTTGCTGACGTTTCTGCCCGCTCCAATGCTTTAAACGGCAGCTATACTTTTACTGTACACCAGCTGGCCTCCAACTGGTCTTCTGCAAGCAAAGAGGCAATAACCGTTGAAGGCGGGGACAACAGCAGTATTCGGTCCCAATTCGGTTTGAATGATAATGATTTAATATACTTTACCATTACAACAAATGCGGGTTCTAAAAACGAAGGAAAGATCCGGGTTTATATAAACAAAAATGAAGCCAGCTTCAGGATAAACAATGAAACAGGAGAACACAAGATTACACTGGAAGGCAAAAACCTTTCCAATATTTCTCTGAAGGAAATAGCCGATCAGATTACCAAGGCCGATATCGGCGTTACGGCTGTTTATGATTCTTCCATTGACCGCTTCTTTTTGCAGACCAATGCAACGGGAGAACAGAGCACCATTGAACTGAGTGACTTAAGCTCTCATGACTTTTTCGGCAGCCTGCTGAAGCTGCAGTATGAAGGGGAAGGCGGGGAGACCCAAGATGTAAAGACCAATGTCCGCTATACAGGGAAAGATGCTGTGGTGGATTTTGGCATGGCTAAAGGAATTAAAAAGTCTTCCAACCAGTTCACCATTAACAATATTGATTTCAATTTAAAGCAAACAGGTTCTACAACCATCAGGGTTGATACAGACGAAGATGCAGTCATTGAAAAGGTCAGGGAATTTGTAAATCAATACAATGAGCTGATTGATAAACTGGACAAGATACTGGGCGAAAAACGGTACAGCAGTTATGCTCCTCTTACCAGCGAACAGAAAGAAGCCATGACTGAAAAGGAAATCGAATTATGGGAAGAAAAGGCCAAGAGCGGGCTTCTGCGCAATGATATGCTTATCAGTTCCACCATGCAGAACATGAGGCTGGGCTTGTATCAGAAGGTGGAAGGCACATCTGGTTCCTTCAGCCATTTGACTCAGATAGGAATAGAGACTGAAAGCTATGTCACTGGTTCTATGGGAGGCAAGCTGAAGCTGGATGAAAACCGGCTTAGGGAAGCTATAAGGGCCGACATTGACGGGGTAATTGAACTTCTGTTCAAGGAGCCGGATAAAGAGATTACGGATGAGAATGCAAAACGGAGCAGCACCGGCCTGGTGGGCAGAATGTATGGGGATATAATAAACGGAATGAAACAGATCATCGTTAAAGCAGGCCCCGGCGATGATTCCCAGCTGTACAGAAGCGTCAACTACACCATGCTTATAGATTTTGTTACAGAGCACAGCAGCATCAGTATGCTGGATAAATCCATAAATGATTATAGTAAGCGGATTTTGGAACTGGAAACACGGCTCATGCGGAAGGAAGAAGCTTACTGGAAACAGTTCACGGCCATGGAAAAGGCTCTGAACGAAATGTATTCCCAGAGCATGTGGCTGGCCCAGCAGATGGGAATGTATTGATTTTTTCAAATATTCTATCTTGTTTCACCGGGTCGTATGGGTGATATATAAAATAAGCAGAGGGATATACTGTGGATCGACTATTAAATGAAATTATGAAACTGGCTGCCAAAGCCCTGGAAGGTGCTGAAGAAATACTCAAGATTACCGAAGAGATGAAGAAGCATATAAAAAACAAGGATGTAGATGCCTTAAGCAGAGCCATCCGCATGAGGCAGGAAAAGATAGATGAGGCAGACTCGGTAAACAAGGAAGTTAAGGAAAAAACAGATGAACTCCTTAAACAGCACTCCATTGAAAGCTTAGAGGAAATAGACAGGAAAAATCATCCCCAGGCGGAGGAAATACTGGATATTAGGAGAAAGATAAAACTGGCATACAATAAAGCCTTACAAATGGACAAGGCCAATTACGGAAAAGCGGAGAATCTATTAAATGAATACAAGGATGCAATCAAAGATCTTCATGCCAATAAGAAAGCCATGCGGGTATATGGAGGAAATAAGGAAAGACAGTCCATTTTGATAGATGAGACCAAATAAGAAGCCGAAAGAGGTGCAGCAATGTATCAATATTCAAATGCCTATGAGGTGTATCAGAACAATCAGGTAAACACCTTATCTTCGGGCAGGCTCCTGCTCATGTTGTATGACGGTGCGCTGAAATTCTTAAGGTTTGCCCTGGCAGCCATGGAGGAAAAGGATATTGAGAACACCAATAAGTACCTTGTAAAAACGCAGGATATAATAAGCGAATTGATGGCCACCCTGGATTTCAATGCCGGGGAAATTGCCAATCAGTTATACAGCCTGTATGATTTTATGATACAGGAACTTATAGATGCAAACATAAAAAAAGATGCAGAAAAAGTCAGGTCGGTGTACTCAATGATAGAGGATCTGAGAGACACCTGGGACAAGGTTGTATAAAAATCAGTAATAAATATACAAGAAATTCAGAAAATTACTGAATTTCTTTCTATTTTTTAGAAAAAGCAGGAAAATATGTCGAGGATGTCGAATAACTACTGCTTATAGGTGGAAAATATTCGCATTTTTGGAGGAAGGAAAAATGCTTAGGATCTCTTCCGATTCTACATATAATCTGATGAAAAAGGCATTGGATGCCTCCTATTTAAGACAGCAGGCCATATCCAACAATGTTGCCAATATCAACACGCCCAATTACAAGGCTTATCGCGTTGTTTTTGAAGAAGAATTGAAAAAATCCATGTCATCGGTTTCCCATGTGCCTTTGAAAGTAACTCACCCCAGGCATATCGGTGTGCGCAACGGGGAAG
The DNA here is from genome assembly GCA_001512915.1 of Clostridiales bacterium DTU083. GTDB lineage: Bacteria > Bacillota > Clostridia > Caldicoprobacterales > DTU083 > DTU083. The sequence goes on from LFTC01000053.1 coordinate 3,947, forward strand.
ACCAGGTGGAACCCAGGCTGGTTAAGGACAATTCCCCTGCCATGAGAAACGATGGGAACAATGTCGATATTGATCTGGAAATGGCGAATCTGGCTGCCAACCAGCTTTTGTACAACACCTTGGTGCAGCAGACCAATCAGAAGCTGGGCAGCTTGCGGCATGTCATCCTTGAAGGGAGAGGCTGATAATGAAAATATTTGACACCATGAGAATCAGCGCCAGCGGCCTGACTGCTGAGCGCCTGCGTATGGATACCATAGCTTCCAATATTGCCAATGTTAATACCACCAGAACCGAGGAAGGCGGCCCCTATAGAAGAAAAGTGGCTGTTTTCCGCGAGAACCTGGAAACGGAAATTAATAAACAGACGGGAAACATTGAAAGGGTCAGCAGGGGCGTGAAGGCCGTCGGAGTAGTTGAAGATGACAGCCCGCTGCAAAGTGTGTATGACCCAGGTCATCCTGATGCCGATGAAAACGGCTATGTAATGATGCCAAATGTAAATATTCTCAATGAAATGGTAGACATGATTGCAGCTACCAGGGCCTATGAAGCCAATGTAACAGCCATCAATGCAACAAAGAGCATGATGCTGAAAGCCTTGGAAATAGGCAGGCGGTAAAGGGGGAACAGCTTGATGAAAATTAATCCGGCAGCTCAGGCCTATCTTAATCAGATACAAAAACACAATGGAGTAAACGGCAATGAAAAGGCCGATTTCGGAACCATGCTCAAAGATGCCCTGAATAGGGTGAATGAGCTTCAGGTCAGGGCCGATGAAGCCAACCGGCAGCTGGTTACAGGAGAAGCTGAAGATATTCATTCAGTTTTGCTGGCTGCTGAAGAGGCAAGGCTGGCCTTGGAACTGACAGTACAGGTCAGGAATAAACTGCTCGATGCATATCAGGAATTAAACAGAATGCAGTTGTAATCCCGATTTGGCAGAGGCATAAAGCATAAATCAAAAAAGTACAAGGGTTGGGATTTTAACAGTGGGTGGCTTAGCAGAGATTTGGAACAGGATTAAGACCAGCTGGAGCAATCTTGGCAGGAATAAGAAAATTGCAATAATAGTTGTTTTGTGCTCTGTTTTTATTGCCGTGCTTGTTTTTGCTCTCACTTCCAATAAGACAGAGTATGTTCCCATGTTCACAAATCTGGACATACAGGATAGCTCCGAAATAGTAGCAACACTGGAAGGAATGAACTTTACCGATTATAAAATTGAAGATAACGGCTCCACCATCCTGGTGCCGAAACAGAATGTGGACAGGCTTCGCCTGGACCTGGCTATAGAAGGAGTCTTGCCCGACAGCGGGGAAGGCTTCGAACTTTTTGATGAATCCAGTTATGCCATGACGGATGCCGACAGGGAGATATTGTACCAGCGGGCGCTCCAGGGTGAGCTGGAACGTTCCATTCAGTCTCTGGAAGAGGTGGAAAAAGCCCGGGTGCATCTGGCCCTGTCCCAGGAATCCATTTTTGTGAGGGAAAAGGAGCCTGCCTCAGCATCCATCATTTTAACTCTTAAGGATAATAAAACCCTGTCTCCGGAACAGATCAGGGGCATTATCTCCCTTGTGTCCGGGGCGGTGAAGAACCTGCCGGAGGAAAATGTCCGAATAGTGGACTCCAACGCTAATCTTTTAAGCAAGGGCGTTTTGGAAGACGAAGACCCCTTTAAGTCTCCCGGCGGAACCAATAAGCTGATGGAGCTGGAGAAGCAGTTTGAAAACAGTATAAAGAATGACCTGGAAACCATGCTGGAACAGGTTTTTGGTGCTGGCAAGATAGCGGTTGCTGTTAAGGCAGATCTTGATTTCGATTCAGAGGAAAGCACAATTATAACCTACGATCCCCAGGCTGTAATCCGGAGCCAGCAAATCAGGATCAATACCAACGGCGGCACAGAAGCAGGGGAAGGGAGCAGCCCCATAGACAACAACGTACAAAACTATATTGATCAAAACATAGAAGAAATACTGGATCAGGGGGTATCCTCCTACGAATCCATAACCAACAATGAGATCGGGGAAACCACCACCTATACCAGAAAGGCACCGGGCCAGGTGAGGCGGATTTCCGTAACCGTGGTATATGACGGCGTATTGAGCCCCGAACACAGGCAGGCCATTGAAAATGTTGCAATGGCGGCCATCGGTTATGATGCCGAACGGGGAGACACCATTCATGTGGAAGGCGTTCCCTTTGATACGTCTCTTCAGGACCAGCTGGCAAGGCAGCTGGCTGAAGAAGAAGCCCGCATGAAGGAAGAGGAAGCCCAAAAGGCCGCCCGCAGGCGCATAATGGCCTACGGAGTCATGGGTCTCCTGGTGGCCGGCAGTCTGGCCATAATCATCGGACTTATTGTAAGAAGGCGGAAGAAAGCAAAAACGCCTATGCTGGATGCAGAGATTTCTGAACCAATTCCGGTGGAGGAACTTCTGCGTGAACCTGAAGAAATTGAACCTTTGGAGCCCAAGGAAGAGAGTGCGGAAGAGCGCAGCATCAAGGAGTATGCCAAGAACAATCCTGATGATGCGGCAGATTTGGTCAGGGCCTGGATGCTAGAGGATGAGAGGTGATAACATGGCACAGGTGCAAAAACAACCTCAGAAATTAACCGGGGCTCAGAAGGCAGCCATATTGATGATAGCACTCGGCCCGGAGATTTCGTCCAGCATCCTTAAAAGACTGCCTGAACACATGATTGAAAAGATAACCTATGAGATAGCCAATACCACCAAAATTTCCGTCCAGCAGAAGGAAGGTATATTGAAAGAGTTCAAGGATATGACCCTGGCGCAGGACTATATAAACCAGGGCGGCATCGAATACGCTAAGAATCTTTTGACCAAGGCCTTGGGCAGCCAGAAGGCAAAGGAGATTATAGACACTGTATCTGAAATCACCCAGCAGCGGCGGCCTTTTGCAATAGCCAGAAAGGCGGATTCCCAGCAGCTTTTTAACACTATATCCAAGGAACATCCTCAGACCATAGCCCTAATCCTCTGCTACCTGCAGCCGGATAAGGCGGCTACCATACTCTCCGGCCTGCCGGAAGATCTGCAGGCAGATGTAGCCTACAGAATTGCCACCATGAACACCACCTCGCCGGCGGTAATAAGGCAGGTGGAATCGGTGCTGGAGAAAAAGCTGTCTACCCTGATAGGCAGCGATTATGCTTCCGTTGGAGGAGTAAGCACCCTGGTGGACATTTTAAACTCTTCCGACAGGGCTACAGAGAAAAACATTCTGGCGGAGCTGGAACAGGAAGAGCCGGAACTGGCCGAACAGGTAAGGTCCAGCATGTTTGTATTCGAAGATATCGTCACCTTGGACAATGCTTCCATCCAGAGAATTCTCAGGGAAGTGGACACCAGGGATCTGGCACTGGCTCTCAAGATCTCTTCAGAGGAAGTGGCCGAGGTTATATTCAGAAATATGTCCAAGCGGGCAGCCCAGACACTCAGGGAAGATATCGAATTTATGGGCCCTGTACGCCTGGTAGAGGCAGAAAATGCCCAGCAGAGAATTGTCGGTATTATAAGAGCGCTGGATGAAGCCAATGAAATCATCATTGCCCGGGGTGGTGACCACGTAATTGTCGAGTAGGATTATAAAACATAACCAGGTAGATATAGCCGGGAGCAGCCTTGAAATTCCTGTTGTTCCCATTGAATCGGAAAAGGAAAGCGAAAAACCTGCAGGTGATGGACAGGCTGCGGAAGAAACGATCCGCTTAAATGAAGAGCTGCAGGAACTGATCAACCGGGCAGAAAAACAGGCGGAGAACATAATCCGCCAGGCGCATGAAGAGGCAGATTCAATCAGGCGGCAGGCAAGAGAAGAAGGCTACCAGGCCGGCCTGAAGGAAGGAAAGCGCACCGGCTACCGGGAAGGCTATGAGGAAGCCGTAAAAGAAACCGAAGAGCTGAAAGAAAAGGCCAAGGCCTTGCTGGAATCCGCCCACCGGGAATCCAGGGAATATATAAGTAGAACCAAGGCAGAAATCATCCGGCTGGCTGCAGCCATGGCCAGGAAAATTATTCACTTTAACATAGATATGAACGATGAAGCTATTGTTGAAATGGTAAAAGAGGCCCTGCACCGGTCGGAAGAAAAAAAGCAGGTATTGCTTAGAAGCCCTGCTGAGTTTGTTTCCGTGCTCAAGGCCAACATGGATCAGTTTGAAAAAATCTGTCCCCATGCAAATTTTATAGTGCTGGAGGATGCAACGGTTGAAAGCCCGGGCTGTGTTATAGAGACCGAAGATCAGGTTATAAATCTCGAAGTTGACCAGCAGCTGAACAATATAATCGAGGCACTTTCAGCCATGGTGAAATAAATGAGTTATGAGCTGAATTTTGATGAATATATCCAATACATTGAAAACAACCGCTTTTATTCAGTAGTAGGCAAGGTTACCCAGGTAATAGGCCTGACCATTGTGGTTCAGGGCATTAGAAGCTTTGTCGGCGAAGTATGTGAAATACTGCTGGATGACAGCGGAGAAAACTCCGTTTTGGCCGAAGTGGTGGGTTTCAGAGGCCAGCAGGTGCTCCTCATGCCCTTGGGCGATCTTAAAGGTGTAGGAGCAGGCTGCAAGGTTATACCTACAGGGAAAATACTCACCATTCCCGTGGGGGAGGAACTTCTGGGCAGGATATTGGACGGCCTTGGCAGGCCCATGGAAGGCCCCATGCCTCCCTTAAAGGACTATTATTCCGTAGAGCGCACTCCGCCAAATCCGCTTAAAAGGAAAAGAATCACCCGCATTATGCCAACGGGCGTGAGAGCCATAGACGGCCTGCTCACCTGCGGCGAAGGCCAGAGGATCGGCATCTTTGCTGGCAGCGGTGTGGGTAAAAGTACGCTTTTGGGCATGATCAGCCGCTATTGTGATGCGGATGTGAATGTTATCGGCCTCATTGGCGAAAGAGGCCGGGAAGTGCGGGATTTTATAGAAAAGGACCTGGGCCGGGAAGGCCTGAAAAAGTCGGTGGTGGTATGCGCCACATCGGATCAGCCTGCACTGATCCGGCTAAAAGGGGCATATGTTGCAACCACCATAGCAGAATATTTCCGGGATAAGGGCATGAAGGTAATGCTTATGATGGATTCTGTCACCCGCTTTGCCATGGCCAAACGTGAGGTAGGCCTTGCTATAGGAGAGCCCCCGGCTACCAAGGGTTACACGCCCTCAGTCTTTGCCGAGCTTCCAAAGCTGCTGGAGCGCTCAGGCACGTCGGACAAAGGTTCCATTACTGCTTTCTATACCGTGCTGGTAGACGGGGATGACATGAACGAACCCATTGCCGACGCGGTGCGGGGAATCCTGGACGGCCATATTGTGCTGTCAAGAAAGCTGGCAAACCGCAACCATTTCCCGGCCATAGATGTGCAGCAGAGCATCAGTCGTCTGGCCAAGGAAATCATCACCCAGGAGCAGGATATGCTGGCCGGCGAGTTTCGAAATGCACTGGCAACCTATGAAAAATCTGAAGATTTAATCAATATAGGAGCCTATGCCAAGGGATCCAACCCTGAAATAGACAGGGCCATAGATCTGAACAGCCCTATCAATGAATTCCTTAAGCAGGATATAAACGAGAAGGCAGATTACGACAGCGCTGTTCAGGCAATGAGAGAAATTATTAACGGAAACTAAGGTGATGACCCATGAAATCATTCCGTTATTCCATGCAAAGCATACTGGATTACCGCAGGGATTTGGAAGAAGAAGAAAAACTTAAGTTTGCACAGGCGCAGAAGGAATACTTGAAGCAGAAGGAAATACTGGAAGGCGTTGAACGAAAGCTGGACGATGCCTTTTCTGCCCGGATTAAAAAGAAATACCGCATACATGAACTGAAAAATTTATCCGAATATATACATCTTTTAAAGGAAAGAAAGGATATGCAAAAGAAACGGGTGGAGGAGAGCGAAAGGAACTTGGAAATCAAGCGGCAGCAGCTGATCTCCGCCCAGAAAGACAGAAAAATCATGGAGAAGCACAAGGAAAAGGCTTATGAGCAATACAACACGGAGCTGAATCAGGAAGAGCAGAAAATAATAGATGAACTGGCCTTATACTCCTATTACAGGAGATAAGATATATTTCTTAAATATATTGAAAGGGGGTGAAAACGGATGAGAGTGGATGTGCAGCAGGCCGGCAAGGCTTACCAGGCAGGGAACGGCCGGGAAAAAGCCGGAAGAAGGTCTGACACCGGCACAGGCTTTCAGGATCTGGTATTTCAGATTACATCCATGATGCATGCATCAGGTGAGCCCTTGGGGCAAGGAAATATAAGTATCTCCCAGAATGCAGCTGAAGAAAACCAGGGTATATCTGCGGTAGATGGTAACCCAAGCGGATATGTGAATCTGGAAGCCTTAGAAGAAACAGTCCGGCAGGCAGGCGCATTAAACCGGATGCAGCTGATTGAGGAAGCAATTACAGAAAGCAAAAGCCCGGCCTTCAGCCTTGAATGGGTATATCCCCAGGCAGATGCTGAACTCCGGGATGCAGCGGCATTAGCTGAAGGGGACCCGGGCGGCAGGTTGCTTGCAGCAGGCCCAAATGCGCAGGCGCAGGATACCGGACACCAAAACATCATGGCATTGCAGCCGGACATAGGGGCTGCAGGGTCAATCGGCTCAGGTGAGGCAGAAAATCAAAACAGCATAAATGCTCAATCAATACCTGAAGCCATAACAGATGCTCCGCTAAACGGATATGAATTGCCAGGCAGCGAAAACACAGGCGGGGTTATGAACCTGGATATGCAGGCAATTATGAAGACAGAGGCATTTCAAGGCAAGGATGCAGCAGGCGGAACGGGAACCCTGAAAAGCATGCCTGGTCCAGGGGAAACAGCACCTGAGACAAATGAGCCCGAAATGCTGCTGAGCAGCAGGGCCCTGATGAAGGAAAAAGCGGAAGCAGCTATAGCTGATGCGGAAGCTGAACCGGGCCGGCCGGACATGCCAGTAAGAAAAGCCGAAACTGACACAACAGATGTATCATTGCAAGCAGCAGACAAGGCGGGAAAGGCTGCCTCAGATGAACAGGTATCATGCGGTTTTAAGTCACCTGCTCCAGCAGAGAATGATACAAGTCTTTATGGAAAGGCCCTGGCCCAAGACAACCGTCCGCCGGATAAGCAGGCTGCAGTTTCTGCAGACAGGCCGAGGGCGGAGGAAGAGATTTTGAAATCCGGCCAGGCAGCTGAGGAAGCAGATCACATTCCTGCAATGCAAGACCGGGTTTCCTTACAGGGAAGCTTGGACAGCAGCCAGGCATCCGGGCCTGAATTGACCTTTATACAGAACATGCAGGATATTGAACTGAGAATTGCCAAAGAGTTTATGCTGCTTAAGACGGAAAATGAATCCAGCCTTAGAATGAAGCTGATTCCGGAACATTTAGGGGAAATGGAAATCAGGCTGCGGATGAAGGACGGGCTTCTGACGGCCGAGATTCTGGTGGAAACCATGTCAGCCAAGGAGGCCATGGAAAG
>LFTC01000053.1:11640-11933 GCA_001512915.1 Clostridiales bacterium DTU083
ACCCCGAAAAATCAACTGGGCAAGGAAGCGTTTCTTTCACTGCTGGCGGCACAGCTCCAGTATCAGGATCCCCTGAGCGCAGCAGACAATACCCAGTATATAGCCCAAATGGCTCAGTTCAGCTCGCTGGAACAGATGCAGAACCTGAACCGCAGCATATCTGACCTGATTTATTTCCAGTACCTGCAGTTTGGAAGCCAGCTGGTTGGCAAAAATCTAGTGCTGAATGTGGACGGACAGCGTATAGAAGGCAGAGCCGAAAAGGTAACCATGCATAACGGAGAAATCAACGT
>LFTC01000053.1:12082-12617 GCA_001512915.1 Clostridiales bacterium DTU083
AACGAGAATGATTTGAAAGCGCTGAGCAGGGCTATGAGCAAGGCTGATGAAAAGGGAGCAAAGGATTCCCTGATGCTGTACAAGGACATAGCTTTCATCGCCAGTATTAAGAACCGCACCTTAATAACTGCGATTGATCCTAAGGACAGCGAAGAACATATCTTTACCAACATTGACAGTGCGGTAATAGTAAAATAAAAACGGCTGGACCTGTTTTATGGGAGGCCGGTTTGCCGCGGACCGACTGAAGCGGCAAAACAAAATAAAACAGGAGGATGAGAATATGATTCGTTCAATGTATTCCGGTGTAGCTGGAATGAGAAGCAACCAGACCAAGATGGATGTTATCGGCAACAATATTGCCAATGTAAATACAAATGCCTTTAAGGCAAACCGTGTAAGATTTCAGGATTCACTGTATCAGACCCAGGCATATGCGGAAGCTCCTACGGCAGGAGGCCGCGGAGGAACCAATCCGCAGCAGATAGGTCAGGGCGTTACCGTGGCAGCTATCGATACCTTGTTTGGAAACGGT
>LFTC01000017.1 GCA_001512915.1 Clostridiales bacterium DTU083
GTGGCGATCATGATCGGACAGTTTACAGGATTCATGCTGCTTGACACGAGGGTCTTGCTTGCTGTAGGCATAATCCTCTCGATTCTCGACTACGTGCTCCTCAGGATCATCGTCAGGAAGCTTGATCGCGCCTGGCTCTTTGAAAGTCAGGTGACGTAACGGCAGTAGAATAGGCATGGACTAAAGTGCTTGTAGCCTCATGTTCTTCAGTCCATGCCTTTATCAGAGGAGTCTTATATGAGCTTTCTATTCTGTAGTGCTAATCCGGTATTATGCTACAACTCTTGTCTACTTATAGGCCAGCAGGAAGAAGTCTGCTGACTTAAATATTCTTGCTCCTTCTCCTATGGCACCGCCATAGACTTTGGTACCGTTCTCTGCAAAGGAACCGTGCAGGTGCACTCTGGGTTCACCGTTATGATAGATTATATTGCCTGCAATCGTACAGATTTCGTAAACGCCTTCCATTTCAATGCGCTCTACTACCGGTGGCAATGTTGCATCCTTGGGATAGTTAACTACTGCCTTTTCCAGGGATCCTGCGCATCCCATTACGACGACTTCAGTCCAGCCTCCATCTAGGAAGAAGCGCTTTAGTTCGGCGAAGACGTCATCGCCTGCAGACATGTGTAGGACATATGGGACTGCTCCTTCAAGAGGTCTATTGCTTGTCATGGCATTACCTCCATGTTGCTACGTACCAATGTGGTCTCTGTTTTTGTTCTTATCGGTTCCGTGCGGTTGCCGGGTCGTGCTGTGCAAAAGTCTATCAGCTTCTGCCGGTCTATCTACATCGCGGGCGATCTCTTAGGATGTCTACGCTGTTTTTTCTTCAAAAACCCACGATCATTTTTGATACAGACTGTTGGTTTCTCAATCAGCATGTTCCTGCAGGGCGCTTTAACCGTATGCTCCAACCGTATAACTATTTGATGCAGGGCACATAAACCTTAACGCTTCTTGTTGTTTAATGTAAAACTCAAGACGAGTCAAGAAACCAACAGCCTTGTATGTGGAGATGCACTACAACCCGTATTTCTCACGAAGCTTGAACTCATCCAGCAGCTTGTGCAGTTGCTCAAGCTTCTCGCCGCGCATCGGCTTAAGAGGCAGACGCGGCGGTCCAGCAGGCAGGCCCAGGTAGTCCATGGCAGCCTTGACTGCTACAGGGTTAGTCACTGAGTAACATGCTTTCATGATTGGTGTGTACTTCTCATATAAGGTCTTTGTGCGCTCAACGTCTTCCCAAGACTTCCATGGACGTGACATGGCAGCCATTTCCCTTGGAATGATGTTGCCCGCTACGTTTGCAGTCCCTGTCCCGCCAAAAGCAAGCGTGGGAAGGACCAGAGAGTACTTTGGAAAGTCGCAGCACAGCACATTGACCTTGCCCTGTGTGCCTGAAGTAACCTCGGCGATTTGGCTGATGTTGCCCATAGCTTCCTTATCAGCTACAACGTTTGGCAGTTCAGACAGCTTGATTACTGTCTCAGGATCGATGTTGACAACGACTCTGCTGGGGTTGTTGTAGAGTGCTACGCCTATTGAGATAGATTTTGCAACCGTGGCTAGGTAATCATAGATAGCGTCTTGGGGAGGCGCGATGTAAGGTGGGACTACCATCATCACTCCGTCAGCGCCTTTGCTCTCAGCGAACTGTGCCAGTTCAACAGTGGCTTTTGTCGTCGGGCAAGTTACCCCGAAGAAAGCGGGGATTCTGCCTTTGCAGGCAGGAGCCATAGCTGCGACAATTTCCTTCTTCTCCTCAAACGTCAGAGATGTGGACTCGCCTGTGGAACCCAGGAACAATAGCCCGTCAGTCTCGTTCTCCACATGGAAGTCTACCAGTCGGGCAAGCCCGTCAATGTCAATACGATCATCATCTGTAAACGGAGTAACAACTGCTACCCATGAACCTTCAGGTCTAACTAGATTGTCAGAACACTTGCAACTCACATTTAATCCCTCCAGTGATAATATGTTAAAGTGGCTATGCTACCTTTGTATTAACCTGACTTCCTACAGCAAATAGCCGTCTGAATACCCAAACTCCGATGAGCAAACCCAAACCGACGATAGTCGTCATAATCTCAGGTGCAATAATCAGCCCGAATGATAAGAACAATACCAATCTTCCGAGCCAGTTTAGGGATGCCCCAAACCATCCGGTTATTGCCCCGCCGAATGCTACCGCGGACAACGCTGCCATCACGAACCTAAACACTATGGTTCCTGCCGGACCTTGCATAAGGAGAGCGGGGTCTCTCAGGAACACAAACGGTAGGATGAACACGATAATTCCTATCCGCATCGCAGTGAATCCTAGTTTCATAGAGTTTTCCTTGGCAATATCAGCCGCAGCATAAGCAGCAAGAGCTACAGGCGGTGTTATCATTGAGAGAACCGCAAAATAGAACACGAACAGGTGAGAAGGCAATGCTGCATAGCCTAAATCCCTCATTATCGGTACTGAGAGAGTTGATACGACAATGTACGCTACTGTGGTAGGAGTCCCCATTCCCATGATAATGGAAGATACCATCACGAGCAGCAGTGCCAGAACTGTACTTCCCCCTGACAGTGACATAATTATGCTTGAGATTGAAAGGCCTAACCCTGTCAGGGTAATAGCGCCGATGATTATGCCGGCAGTGCCGCATGCAGCAGCTATCATTACGCTACGCTTTGCAGATACTACAATCGCTTTTACAAACGATTCCAGGGTGAACCTGGTTTCCTTTTTGAGAAAGCTCAAGGCAAAAGTAACTACTATGGCGATGAAGGCGGCTCTGAAAGGCGTGTAACCTCTCACCAAAATTACTATCAATAATACCAGGGGTATCAATAGGTACAGCCTTGGCCATATATCCTTGGATTTCGGAAGCTCATCGCGGTCCATACCCTTTACACCGGTCCGCGCTGCCTCGAAGTCCAGCACTATAAACAGAGATATATAGTACAGAATAGCAGGAAGCAATGCAGCCTTACATATCTGGATGTAAGGTATCCCTAATAATTCTGCCATGAGGAAGGCGGATGCGCCCATAACAGGAGGCATCAGCTGTCCTCCTGTAGATGCAACTGCCTCAACTGCCCCTGAGAAGGCAGGTGAGTAACCAATCCTCTTCATCATAGGGATGGTGAACGTCCCTGTTGCATATACATTTGCGGCTGCAGATCCGGAAATCGATCCGAAAAGGGCTGATGATATCGTGGCTACTTTTGCAGGTCCGCCTCGGAATCTACCTGCGATCGCCTTACCGATATCCATAATCACATCGCCGGTCCCTGTAAATTCCATTAATGTGCCTAAGATGACGAACAGCACGATATAGGTTGCAGAGATGCTTATCGGTATAGAGTATATCCCGTCTAATCCGAATACCTGATAGTCGATGAGATCTGTCCAGGAAAATCCCCTATGGGCTAAGATATCCGGTAGGTATTGGCCGAAAACGATGTAGGCGATGGAGACCATCGCGATTATGCTCATAATCCAACCTACAGACCGTCTTGTGATCTCCAGAAGGAATATGATGACCATGACTCCTGCTATGACATCAATAGCGGATAAAGGAGTCACCATAGTCTGGCGTACGGCTATTGCCTCATAACCCCATGCGATATAGCCGAAGGCGAACGCTGAGAGAGCGGCGAAAAGTGCGTCCAGCCATTGGAATTTCCTGTTTTCAGACAGGGGATATACCAAAAACCCGATCGTTACAGCAAAAGCAAGGTGCAGCGGTCGCTGCAACTGCGCCACGAACGTGCCGAAGGCTGCAGTATACAGATGGAACCCTGCGTAGGCAAGGGAAAGCAGGACTACTATTACCCTTAGTGCCTTATTTTCGTTGTTATTCACGGCGTTTCACCTCCGTGGAGTCGTGGGGGCGG
>LFTC01000059.1:0-3143 GCA_001512915.1 Clostridiales bacterium DTU083
CCCTGGTGATACTGAAACCTATCAGGGCAGGCGCTACAAGGTGTATCGGGGCATGGGGTCTATGGGTGCCATGAAGGACGGCAGTTCTGACCGCTATTTCCAGGAAAGGGAGTCTAAGTTGGTACCAGAGGGCATCGAAGGTCGGGTGCCTTATAAAGGTCCGGTATCAGAGACCATATTTCAACTGGTGGGCGGCTTGAAAGCCGGAATGGGCTATTGTGGAACTAGAGATCTCGAGGAGCTAAAAACTAAGACCAAGTTTGTTAGGATCACCTCTGCAGGCTTGCGAGAAAGCCATCCTCACAACATACAGATAACTAAGGAAGCCCCCAACTATCACCTATAAGGAAGAACTACCCAGGAGATCACAAGTCCCGGGTTCGGTAATCTGCCGGATTCCGGGATTTGTCTTTGTAAGCCGAACAACACGAGAAAACCAAGAATCTACATTAGCTTAACGAACTATGTTATGATAGACGGGGAGTTGAAGGGAAATGCAGCCTAGAGAAGGACCTTACAGTTCGGTTTGGGATCTCGTGACCATCTTAGTCATCAGCCTGGTGGTAGTTCCAGCCTTAGCTTATATGAGCTGCAATATGCTGTTCGGTGCGGTAACCAACTTCTCTGCCGACAAAATTCAACAAATCAACCTGGCCATCGCGATGTCTGCTCAAGAAGCAGCGCTTTTTCTCTTGCCGTGGGGCGTTGTCTGGAGCGTGGGCGGCAGCTTGAAGGATATAGGACACGTATGGCGGAAGCCTCTGCAAGATGCCCTAGCGGGCATCGGCCTGGGGATCGTATGCTTATTTGTCAGTTTGATATGTGAGCGGATCAGTGTAGCGGTCTTCGGTCTATTCCTAGATAATGCCACTGTGATGCAGATGCTGAGTCAGGAGAATGAGCTGGTGGCCAATGTGCTGAAAACCGGCCATTATCCTTGGCTGCGCTTGTATATGTGGGCGCTGGTGGTATTGGTGGTACCCATCTCCGAGGAGACCTTCTTTCGGGGTTATGTCCTCAGTGTCTTCAACCTGCAGTGGGGAAAAGTGAAGTCCCTTGTCATGGGGAGCTTGCTCTTTGCTGCTGTGCATGGTTATGTTATTCACTTCTTGCAGGTTTTCTTAGTAGGGATGCTGTTGGGCTATGCATACCAAAAGAGAAAGACCCTGCTTACCCCGATTCTTGCCCATGGTATTATGAATCTGTTGGCGGCTGTTGCGGTTTCCATTAGCTGAGGACTAATACGAAATAACTAACAAGCATTATATAGCCTGGAGTAGTGTGGGTGGGAGGGAGAAAGTTGGCAGCAATTCAACGGGTGTCGCCCAGCCCAGAAAAGGGCTCTTTGCGGCGACAGGTTATGACCTTGGCCTGGCCGGCAGTCATAGAGAATTTACTGGTAATGAGTGTAGGTATCGCAGACACCGCCATGGTGGGGCTGCTGGGAGCAGCTTATCTGGCAGGTGTAGAGCTGGCCAATCGACTGGTTAATTTGGGTGTAGCAATCTTTGCAGCAGTTCTCATTGGGACCACAGCACTGGTAGCCCGCAGCACCGGGGCCAATGACAAGAAGACAGCCAATGAAGCCATGCGCCAGGCATTGGTGCTGGTTTTCCTAATCGGTGTACCTTTACTGTTTCTCGGGACGCTTTATGCTGAGCGGTGCGTGACTTTCATGATGGTGATGCAGGAATCTCCTGATCCAGCAGTAATTGAGGCCGGAACGATCTACTTGCGAATTACAATACCGTTCTTACTTTTTGCCCTGCTGATGATGACCATCAACTCTTGTTTGCGGGGCGCCGGAGATACACGGACCCCAATGGTGATCACCGGAGTTTCCAATGTGATAAACATCGTGGGGAACTACATTCTTATCTATGGCGCAGGGCCAATTCCCGCCATGGGCGTCGCGGGTGCTGCTTGGGCAACCAATATTGCCCGTTTGGCCGGAGCGATTTTAGTATTCAGAGCTGTATATGGAGAACGGGGAGCACTGTCTCTGCGGTTCAATGAGCGCTTTAGGTTTGATCCAGAAATTGTACGCCGGATTGTCAGAGTCGGTATTCCGGCAGCTGTAGAACAAGGCCTAATGCGCAGTGCTCAACTGGTTTACGGAATGATCGTGGCTGGGCTGGATACTGTGAGTATTGCCGCCCATGCTGTGGCCCTTACGGCTGAATCAATATCCTTCATGCCGGGTGCTGGATTCTCTCTGGCAGCTACTACCTTGGTGGGTCAAAGTCTAGGTGCCGGTGATCCCGACCGAGCAGAGCAAAGCGGATATGAATCCGGTAAAATGGCGACATTGGTTATGTCCGCTATGGGTATTCTCTTTTTTGTTTTTCCTAGATTCTTTGTCGGGCTCTTTAGTCGGGATCCAGAGGTTATCGATTTAGCAGCTCAATGCCTGCGTATAGTGGCCATTTCGCAGCCGGCCCTAGCTTGGGTAATGACCTTAGCAGGCGGACTTAGGGGAGTTGGAGATACCCGCTGGGTAATGCTGATCACTGTCTTGGGTTTCTGGGGTGTCAGGGTTACTATCGCCTATATTTTGGCAACTACTACGGATCTAGGCCTGATCGGTGCCTGGATCGCCATGATTCTTGACCTATTCGTCAGAGCCCTGCTGTTGGCCTGGCGGTTCCGTCAGGGAGGCTGGAAGGAGATAGACGTGTAGTGGAGTGTACTACAGTCAAGAGCCTGTCTTGCCCTATAGTAGGGGACAGGCTCTTTCGGCAAAGCAGGCTGGGATAGAGCGTAAGGGAGTATCAAAGTAGGATAGCCCCCTAACATTAACCCATACCTAGAGCAGGAAGAAGCAGGGGCGCATTCCCGAGAAAATGCATTAAGATACAGGCCCACAGATTTCGGCGCCACATGTAAAGAATGTAGGTCAAGATAGTGCCAACACCATGGTAAAGAAGCCACTGCACCCCAAAAAATCGAATGTGAGGAAGCAGGAACACAATCAGACTGAAGGATACTCCAACCCACGCATTTCCGGTTAGCTCACGCAGACGTTCAATTGGATATCCTCTATAGAGGATTTCTTCTGTAATTGCTGTAGTAAAAATCATTCCGATGATTACTGGTATAGGAAGTTGAATGATGGTTCCGAGTCCTTCATTTTGTGCTTGAGG
>LFTC01000059.1:3171-4716 GCA_001512915.1 Clostridiales bacterium DTU083
TTCGGACGTACTAAGAGAATCGAGGCAAGGCTTTTTCGCTCGATTACGATGATATATGCCGTCAAGAGTACGACAGACAGCCAGTTCCACAGAATTACTGATGGAGGTCCCTCAGGTCCAAGTTGTACTCTCAGTAAGCCTAGGATCTTGTGTATATACTGGGGCATATATGCGACTAAGAGTCCAATAAGTGTAACCAATATAGGTGACTGTTTCTTGTCATAAGCTGCTCTTGAGTCAGTTGGTGGAACCTTCATAGAGCCTCATCCCTATCTAGATAATCATTGCCCACAATAACACTTTTCGGCATGGTTAACTCAATTCCCTGTGATGAGCCGCACATTGAACCTCTGCACCTGAAGCCCCAGGTGAAAGTAGTTGACACGTACCGGCTCGAAGGTATGAGTCAGAAGTTCTCGGGTTTCCAGTAGGATCCAGGTGATGCAGTATTGGGATCCTATGCAAGGAGAAGCTCCTGAAATAGGAGTTAAGAAGAGGAAACGAGGGATTTATCTCCAAGAAGGTTAGTGGAAAACAAACCAGAAAGGAGAATCCCTCGTTGATGAAAGCACTTCGACAAGAAGTAGGCATACTCCTGCAAGACTTGGAGCTGGAGCTTTTCAAGAGGCTGCGCAAAGTTTTTGCGGAAGCACTTGAGCAAACCCTCGAGCAGATAGACGATCTGATTCTCAATGTGCGTGACCCCCGGTTTGTGGTAAAGGAACGGGTTGAAACAACACTGGAAACGCTCCTAGGGGTGCAGGTCAGGTTCAAGAGACGGCGCTATGAAGACCAGATAACAGGTCGTTCCATCTACTTGCTGGATTCAGCGTTGGGCATGGTGGAAGAGAGTCAAATCAGTCCCGCTCTAACCAAATTGATGCTGCAATTGGCTATGATGATGTCATATAGGAATGCTGAGGCAAGCTTAGAGCAGTTTTATGGCTATCGCCCTGTGTGTCACGAGACCATCCGGCAAGCTGTACTAAAGACTGGTAAAGCTCTGGAAGAGATAAATGCCGAGAGACTGCGTAATCCGCAAGGCAAACGTAAAGCTGAGCTCATCTTTGTGGAAGCGGATGGTTTACATGTGTCTTTGCAAAATGAGACGAGGCACAGCGTAGAAGAATTTAGCGCAACCATTCATGAAGGCTGGGAGCCCCGCACAGAGGGCAGTAAAGACTTTAGACTGGTAAACCCCCATCTTTACAGAACCCAGCAAGGAGCTGATTTCTGGGAAAAGGCCAGCCGATATATTTACAGCATCTATGACGTTGATGACGAAACGATAGTGGTCATCAACGGGGATCGAGCAGCTTGGATCAGGCAGGGGATAGATTACTTTCCAAACGCGATTTACCAAGTGGATCGATACCACCTAAAACGGGATATCCGCAACATATTTGGAAAAGACAGTAAAGCAACAGTCGAGCTGTTTGATGCCCTCGATTCGGACGATGTTACTGGTGCTACCTTCCTGGCCAAGCTAGCAGATGCCAAGCAGCGATTGCATGATAGCGATAAGGCCAAAGCTTGCCAGAAGCT
>LFTC01000055.1:0-7077 GCA_001512915.1 Clostridiales bacterium DTU083
AAATGAATGGAGATTAGTGGTTCCGGAATATCTTTTTCAATTAACTGAACAAGGAGGAACACCTCTTGTTTAAATATGATAAAAGCTATATTTCAAAAAGAGCCTCTGAGTTTGGATTTGCCCGTGACACATTGGAAAAAGTTTATCGTTTGGCAGATATTCTTGAATTTATAAACACCGAACCAAAGTTGAAAGGCAAATTAGCGTTAAAGGGTGGAACAGCAATTAATCTAACCATCTTTAACCTTCCGAGACTATCTGTGGACATTGATCTTGATTATTTGGTTAATGTCAGCAGGGAAAAAATGCTTTACGACAGGGAAATTATTAGTAAGACACTTGCCAGATTTATGGAACTCAGTGGCTATAATCTAAGCTCAAAATCAAAAAAGCTACATAGTCTGGATTCCTGGGTTTATGAATATATCAATTTGGGAGGAAACAAGGATAATATTAAAATCGAAATAAATTATTCCTTGCGAGCACATGTATTTTCAGCACAAAAAATGCGAATAATAACGGAACATTTTGAAAGCGAATACAAATTAATTTGCCTTAATTCAATTGAGATATTTGGAAGTAAGATTAATGCTCTTCTGAATCGTACTGCTGCGAGAGATTTATATGATACGTATAACATGATTAGATTAAAGCTGTTTGACGAAATGGAAGAAGTACTTCTCAGGAAATGCGTAGTATTTTATGCAGCCATTTCTGCGAAGGAAATCAACAAAGATTTCAACACTTCAGCCATTGATGGCTTGACAAATCATAAGATAAAGACAGATTTGTTTCCGGTATTGACTAAACGGGATTCCTTTGATTTGGAAACAGCGAAGAAAGTGGTAAAGGATTATCTCGCTGAATTACTTGTTTTAACACCTTCTGAGAAAGAATTCCTTGATCACTTTGAAAAGAAAGTATATATACCTGAGTTGTTATTTGAAGACCCAGAGATTAAAAAGCGAATAGAAAATCATCCTATGGCTCTGTGGAAAACTATGAGATAATTTAATTAAAATATATAAAAGTGCGGTATTGATTTATTAAATTTGTATGGCAAAGAAATAATAGTTTACATTTGCATGATAACGATGGTACTGATGATCAACGATGAAAAAATCGAAATGCATTTTTATCAAAGCAGCAGAGGCAATTGATTGTTGAGTAATTTGCATAGGTTGATATGTTCCCTTGAATGGCGGTTTTTGTAAATGCCTCAATATCCGATTGACATGTTCTCAAGTACAGATGCTAAAAAATAGGTCTCAAACATCAATTCTATTAACTTGCTCAATGTAGAGTACGGTGCAAAAGCTAGGTTTTATAAGGTATATTTTTAGTATTAATTCATAGAGATATTGATAAAAATTTAAAAAGGAGGAATAAAATTGATTGATTTTTCTAATAAGAGCTTGATTAAGCTGAAACAGGAAGATAAGAGTAAAGGGATAGCGGCTGTCAAAGAATTACTCATAGACGGGGAAAATGTAATTGACAGCTATGTATCCATGCGTGACAGGGTTGTTTTCACCAACAAGAGAATCATATCCGTCAATGTACAGGGCTTAACCGGCAAGAAAGTGGATTATACATCTATACCCTACAGCAGAATCCAGGCATATTCAGTAGAAACAGCAGGATTTTTTGATCTGGACGCAGAGCTGGACTTATTTCTTTCAGGTTTAGGAAAAATTCGTTTTGAATTAAGGGGCAGCTCTAATATAGTCGCACTTTGCAAAGCTATCAGCGAATATATACTATAGAAAAATTTAAAATTCTATTGATGAGAACAAGTTCCAAGGATACTGATCGGGAGGGTTGGAGATAAAAACCAGCTCCTCTTTTTTTGTTGGGTGCATAAGTCTTATTTCATGAGACCAGAGGGCAATCTGCTGCCCTGGTTGATTAATGCCTTTTCCATATTTCTGATCACCAAACAGGGGATGCCCTATTGCGGAAAACTGAACTCTGATTTGGTGGGAACGCCCGGTGAAAAGCTGTACTTCAGCCAGGCTTAAAGGCGTTTTATTCTTTATTTCTTCCAGAATAAAAAACTCAAGTATTGCATGTCTGCCTTCCTTGTCGGTTGGTTCTGTAACCCGCACTAT
Organism: Clostridiales bacterium DTU083; assembly: GCA_001512915.1. GTDB lineage: Bacteria > Bacillota > Clostridia > Caldicoprobacterales > DTU083 > DTU083. The sequence goes on from LFTC01000055.1 coordinate 2,112, forward strand.
GTTTTTAGACCTGTCCTTTGCCAAATAGTGCTCCAGACGCCCTTTGGAGGGATTTGGAATGCCATGCAGCACTGCATAATATATTTTCACAAAGCTGTGGTTTCGCACCTGTTCTGATAACCTGGATGCCGCCTTGGAGGTTTTTGCAAAAACCATCACACCTCCTACCGGCCTGTCCAGCCGGTGAACCAATCCCAGGTATACATTTCCCGGCTTTTGGTAGCGGATTTTCAAATCCTGCTTTAGTATTGTAAGCAGATCCAAATCGCCGGATGCATCTGCCTGGGTGGGTATATTGACAGGCTTTTCAACAACCAGCAGATGGTTGTCTTCATATAGTATTGGTATAGGCACATTTTTTTCCCGGTTCATTTTTTCCTCCAAATTTGGTTTTAGTCATTATACCAATTTGGCCGGGTCTTATCAAATAATGTGTTGCAGCTGTCAATAGGGTGTATCAAAGTATTGGTCCATTGTTTGACTTTATGCAGCCAAGTTTCATATAATCAACATAGTTGCCATTTGACAAAAGGTTTCCGGCATCCCTTGGACTGCCGGCTTTATATAGGAGGTTAATATGTTTTATAAGTACGAAACCCATCTTCACACTTCCGAGGTGAGCAAATGCGCTTACAATACGGGAGCTGAAATGGTCAGGGCCTATAAAAAGGCAGGTTACACCGGAATTTTCGTAACCGACCACTTTTTTAACGGAAATTGCACTATTTCCAGAAAACTGAGCTGGAAGGAGCAGGTAGATTTATTGATGCAAGGCTATGAAAACGCCAGGAAGGAAGGGGAAAAGCTGGGTTTGGATGTCTTTTTTGGATGGGAATTTACCTTAAACCCTTATGCAGCTGACTTTTTAACTTATAACCTGGACAAGGAATTTCTGCTCGATCATCCTTATATCGATCGGCTTTCCCTTGAAGAGTATTCCAAACTGGTCAGGAAAAACGGCGGGCTCTTAATTCATGCCCACCCTTACAGGGAAGCGGAATACATCCATTATCCCCCCAATCCTCAGCCTCACCTGGTGGACGGGGTTGAGGTTAACAATACCATGTCGGATTGCCCCAGCAACAAGAACTACCTGGCATGGAGACTGGCAAGAAAACATCCCCGTCTGATACGAATATCCGGCACCGACATCCATAGCGCGGATCTGGCAGGTCTGGGGGGCGTGGCCTTCCGTTACAGGATAAAAGACAGCAAGCATTTTATAGATGCTTTAAGAGCAGGGGATGCATACCTGATTATAGACGGCAAAATCACAGACAGGGAAGGCAAGCCGATTAGAGAAGTAGTATAGGGGGCGGTGCCATGTTCGGATACATCCTGCCGGACAAACCGGAGCTGAAAATAAAAGAATATGAGTTATACAGGGCTTATTACTGCGGAGTTTGCAGGGCTATAAAAAGAAGGCATGGGAATATTCCCAGGCTGACTCTGACTTATGATATAACCTTTCTGGCCCTGTTTTTATCGGCTCTTGTCGAAAAACAGCCGGATTATCAGGATTTCCGCTGTATCCTTCATCCCATGAAAAGAAGGAAAATGGTATCAAGCAGCGAAATACTTGATTATGCCGCAGATATGAATGTTCTGCTTTCATGGCTGAATTTAAGGGATAAATGGCAGGATGAAAAGTCCAAAGCCGCCCGGGCCGGCATGTTTGTTTTAAGGAGGGCATATGAACGGGTAAAAGCGGAATATCCCGAAAAAAGCAGAATGATTAATGAAAAGCTAGGGGAGCTTGCCAGGCTGGAAAAGGATAAGTGTGCATCCATCGATCAGGCTGCAGAGCCCTTTGCCCGGTTGATGGAAGAGCTTATCTGTCATCCCCTTGTATGCACTGATAAGAAAATTGAAGCCCTTCTCAGGCGGACAGGGTATCATGTGGGCAAATGGCTTTATACCTTAGATGCACTGGATGACCTGGAGGAGGATATAAAAAATAAATCCTACAATCCCTTTGTATATGAGTATAATTACCAGGGCGGAGACATCAAAGAATTCAGAAGCTCTCTGCTGGATGATGCTGAATTTCTGTTGATTCATACTTTAAGCGAACTTGCCAGATGCTTTGAACTGCTTGAATTCAAGCGGCATAAAAATATAGCAGGCAATATAATATATTTGGGCATGCAGAAAAAGACCGAGGCAGTATTGGGAAGGAGAAATTGTATTGAAAGACCCGTACAAGGTATTGGAAATTAACAGAGGAGCGAGCAAGGAAGAAATTCAGAAAGCTTATAGAAGGCTGGTAAAGAAGTACCATCCGGACCAGTATCAGAACCATCCTCTGCAAAAACTGGCTGAGGAAAAACTGGCAGAAGTGAATAAGGCTTATGATATATTAATGAAAAACGGAGGAGCATCAGGAGGATATTCCGGCTCTTCCGGGTACAGTTATGGCTCAGAAAATGCATTTTTCGAACAGGTAAGAATACATATTAATAACGGCGATTTAAACAGGGCAGAGCAAATGCTCAATCAGACCGATAAGCGGACAGCTGAGTGGTTTTATTTAAAAGGCCTTATCTTCCAGAGGAAAGGCTGGTATGCCCAGGCCAGATCTCATTTTCAGACTGCAGTCAACATGGAGCCGGGTAATGCGGAGTATAACAGTGCGCTCAACATGATGAATTACAATAACAATATGTACCGTGAGCGTTCCGGCGGATACGGCAATCGGGATATGGATGATTTGTGTACCATATGCCAGTGCCTTATTTGCACCGATTGCTGCTGCGAATGCATGGGCGGGGATTTTATAACTTGCTGTTAGAAGCATATCCTGTTTAGTAAGGCATTGTATACGGCAGCATTATATGGAGCAGAGAAACTGGAAGGGAGAAAGCATGGCGGATAGGCAGTTTCGAAAAAACTACAGAAACAGTTCATCTAAAGTGATAGCTTTAAGCGGCATATTTCTGGCCCTTGCCGTGCTCAGTTTATATGCCCAGTCGCTTGCACCTGCCGGCAAACTTTCTTTATATGCACTCAGCTCCTTATTTGTATCTGTAATTGTAATAGAAGCAGGAATTTATGCAGGCTGGCTCTTTTATCTGGCATCATCCCTGCTGGCTTTTATTCTGGTGCCCAACAAGTTAAGCCTTATTCCATACTTTGCATTCTTCGGTTTATACGGGCTGATTAAACACTATACTGAAAAAATGCCAGGCAGTACAGCTGAATACATTCTAAAGTTCATCTTTTTCAATGCCTGCCTGGCATTGGCGCTTATTTTATCCAAAACAGTTCTCCTGGGCCGGATGGAGATTAAGGTTTCCCTGTGGCTGGTAATTCCCGCACTAGAGGTGGTTTTTGCAGTATACGACTATGTTTATTCCATATTTATTCATGTATATATTAACAGGCTGAGAAAGCTTCTATTTTGATCCAATATCAATTCTAAAACAGCTTTTCATAGGCCAGCCTCTTGCTCCCATCCTCCAGATAGATTATTCCGCAGAATTTAAATCCGCACTTTTCCAGAAACCTTCTCATGGGCTTGTTATCTTCATGGGTATCAATTCTGATGCTTAGCATTTTATTCTCCATACAAAGCTTTTCAATATGTTCCATCATAATGCCGGCAGCACCTGTGTTTCTGTGAGCTGAAGATACAGCAATTCTGTGAACTGTTCCATAACTGCCTTCAGTCAGCCATTTGCCTTCAATATAGCTGTAGGTTTTTTCGCCGTCGAAGATCACGGCAGCAGTTCCAATTAACATTTCTTCTGAAACCAAAACATAGCTGTTGCCTTTTGCTATATCACTTTTAATGTCACATTCACTTGGATAGCCGTCCTGCCATTGGTCAACTCCGTTTTCTTTTAAATAGAATCTGGCTTGATCAATAATTTCCATGATTAAAGGAAGATCGTCCATTACTGCTTTTCTCAGTATCATAGGGTAAAGATTCCTCCTGCTTACTTTTTACAATCATTCTACCATGCGGATTAATTATGATTAAGCTTAAGATTAAAATTTTCATTGACTCATTATGCACAGGTGTATATTATGGGTATATATGTAAGCGTAGGTAATTGGAGGTGAAGGGCTTGCTGACGGTAAATAATCTGACCAAGAGATTTGGAGATTTAACTGCCGTAGATCAAGTGAGTTTCCATGTAAATGAGGGAGAAATATTCGGTCTGCTGGGGGAAAACGGTGCGGGCAAAACCACCACCCTTCGGATGCTGGCCACCATGCTTCAGCCCACTTCCGGTACGGCCGCCCTGGCAGGTTATGATCTGGTTACCCAGCCGGAACAGGTCAGGAGCCGCATAGGAATCCTGTTTGGCGGTGAAAGCGGCCTTTATGACAGGCTTACCGCAGCTGAAAACATTGCTTACTTCGGACGCCTTAACAACATGGATGAAGATCAGCTTAAGGAAAGAATAGAGGAACTGGCTCGTATTTTCGGCATGGAGGAATATATTCACAGAAAGGCTGGCAAGTTTTCCAAGGGGATGAAGCAGAAGGTTGCCTTTGCCAGGTCCATTGTGCATAATCCGGACATCATGCTGTTTGACGAGCCGACGACAGGTTTGGACGTAAGCGCTATCCGAAATGTACATGAATTTATAATAGACTGCAAGGCTCAGGGCAAAACCATAGTTCTTTCCAGCCATACCATGAGCGAGGTGGAAAAGCTGTGTGACCGGATAGGTATAATCCATAAGGGCAGAATGGTTGCCCAGGGCAGCATAGAAGAGCTGCGGGAGCAGTATAAGGATAAGGCCTTGGAAGATATATTCGTGGAACTGGCAGGTGATAAAAATTGAGTTTTAAGCATATATGGATTGTATTTAAAAAAGAAGTCAAAGATATTGCCAGGGACAGACGTACGCTTATTACCAACCTTTTGGTCCCCATCATCCTGATGCCCCTGCTGTTTGCATTTCTGGGCGGCGGTATGGAGAAGATGGAGGAGGATATTGAAAATATCACCATT
>LFTC01000055.1:7213-18989 GCA_001512915.1 Clostridiales bacterium DTU083
TGCAGTTCAAAATAAGGATGCCCGATTTGTGCTTGAAGTGGACAGCAATTTTTCAGATCTCTTACAGCAAGGAAAAACTTACAACATAACAGTCCATTATGATCAGAACGACACCAAGTCAGTTGGAGGCTTCAGCATAATAGCCCGCGCAATTGAGGAATACAGCCAAAAACAGGTTGAAAAGCGGCTTTTGGCTATGGATATTGACTTGGAAATCCTCAGGCCGGTTGAAATCGTGCCGGTTAACGCTGCAGATGAGAAGCGGAGCGGCAACTTTATGATAATGATGCTGCTTCCCATGATGGCCTCCATATTGATTGCCGTGGGCGGAATACCCGCTGCTACGGATCTGGTGGCAGGAGAGAAGGAGAGAGGTACATTTGAGCCCTTGCTTACCACCCAGGCAGGGCGCATGTCCATTTTGCTGGGCAAATATTTTACTGTTACTATGTTTTCCTTTGTAAGCGTAATAGCCCAATTGATAGGTGTTTTCATAGGAAGCCGTATAAGCCCCAGCTTCTTTACCATGGCTGATGCCGGCGGCGATGTCAGCTTTTCCATGCCCTTGGGAGCGCTGCTTCTATCCATCCTCACCTTTATTGCACTGGGCATGGTCTTCTCTGCCATACAGCTGGCCGTAAGCACCTATGCCAGGTCTTTTAAAGAGGCGCAGACCTACCTTTCCTTCCTTATCTTTGTTGCCATGGTACCCAGCTACGCTACTATGATGATGCAGCCGGATGATTTGCAGCTTTATATGTTCCTGGTGCCGCTGTTAAATGCCATTGCATCTTTGAAGATGAGCCTGGGCGGCGTAGTGAACTACACTTACCTGGCTGCCGGCCTGGCAACATCCCTGGTTTATGTAGTGCTGTCCCTGATGCTGGCGGCATGGATGTTCAACAGGGAAAGGTATTTATTCAGAAATTAACCGAGAAAATAATTTTGAGTACTTTTCGTGTTATTGAGAATAATAGCATTAGATAATAACACGAAAGGAAGTGGAATTGATGGATAGAATTTCTTTGATTCTTGTTATAATCGGCGCCATTAACTGGGGGCTGATAGCCCTTTTCCAGTTTGATCTGGTGGCTTCTTTGTTTGGAGGGCAGGATGCTTTCTTAAGCCGCCTTGTATATGGCCTGGTCGGCCTGGCTGGTTTGTACTGCATCACTTTGCTTTTCCGTGAAAGAGAAAGATCAAGAACTTAATAAAGCTTATGCATTATAAATGATAAGAATTAAAATAGTGACGAAAACCCGATTTTTTGACTAAAATCGGGTTTTTGTATTGACAGGTGTATATACACCTGTTATGATTAATGTGAAAGAATTAACTTGGGGGATTATATATGGACATCAGAAAGCTGGTAATTACTGCCCTGCTTACGGCAATTGCTATTATTATACCATACGTTGTGGTTTTTAAAGTGGTGGTTCCTCCCTTTACGGCCACCTTGGGATCCCACGTGCCCATGTTTATTTCCATGTATCTGGGTCCCATGGCTGCGGTAATGACGGGCTTGGGTTCAGCCCTGGGCTTTTTCATGGCAGTTGATGCCATAGTGGGAGCCAGGGCTCTGATGCATGTATTTGTGGCACTGGCAGGGGTTGCCTTGGTCAGACGGGGCAAGTCCTTTACTACAGTGGCACTTTTGACTGCTCCCATACACGGGTTATTGGAAGTGTTGGTAGTTCTGCCCTTTGTTCCCTTCAATGCATATAATCTTCTGATAGTCACCGGAGTTGGCACCATGCTGCATCATGGAGTAGACGGGGCTATTTCCTACGGCCTGTTGAAGGTACTGGATAAATCCAGAACCTTTAATGTACTCAGAACCAATTAATCTGTTTGGAACAAAATTTTAAATAGTGCCTGATTTAATCCATCCCATCTGCCTGTTTGCGGGATGGTTTTTTATGTAAAAAAACGTTGATTAATAAAACAATATAATATATAATTTACTCAAAGGTATAATGTAAATACCTAAATACATTATTAAGAAGGTATTCTTATGATTGATAAAGAAACCATAATCAGCAGGATTCGAGACTGCGGTATTGTTGCGGTAGTCCGGGCAGAGAGCAGCGACCAGGCCAGAAGAATTTCAGATGCCTGCCTGGAGGGCGGAGTGGCTGCTGTTGAGATTACCTTTACCGTGCCTGGTGCTCATAAGGTTATTGAACAACTGGCTGCTACATATTCATCAGGCGAAATGATACTTGGCGCCGGCACCGTTATGGATCCTGAAACCGCCAGAATTGCAATTCTTTCGGGTGCCCAGTACGTTGTAAGCCCTTACCTTAATATTGATACCGTTAAACTATGCAATAGATATAGAATTCCGGTCATGCCGGGTGCCATGACTATTAAGGAAGTAGTTGAGGGCATGGAAGCCGGGGCGGATATAATTAAGATATTCCCCGGGGAGCTTTTTGGTCCCCGCATTATCAAGGCGATAAAGGGGCCTCTTCCCCAGGCGCAGCTTATGCCCACCGGGGGAGTGGATCTTGATAACGTACAGGAATGGATTAAGGCAGGCGCTGCGGCGGTCGGTGCGGGAAGTTCGCTGACCAGCGGCGCGAAGACAGGGGATTATGCGTCCATAACCAGAAAAGCTAAGGAGTTTGTTGCAAAAATAAAAGAGACAAGAAATATGTTTTAAGAGGAGGCAGCGCATGGAATATTTTAAAAACAAAACACTTAATAAGAATATACCAATTCCCCTGTACTACCAGCTTAAAGAAATACTGCTTGAATACATTAAGGAACATCATAAGGATGAAGAGCTGCCCATACCAACTGAAAAGGAACTCAGTGAACACTTTCAGATAAGCAGGCCTACCGTGCGCCAGGCCATAAATGAACTGGTTGTAGAGGGCTATTTATACAGAAAGAAGGCCAAAGGCACCTTTGTATCCAAGCCCAAGATAAGGCAGGATTTTCTGCTTATCTTAGACAGTTTCGAAAACGAAATGAAGAAAAAGGGCTTGAAGCCCTCAACCAAGCTGCTGAATATAGAAGTAACCAGGAGTGATGAAAAGGTAAGCAAGGCGTTGAACATTCCTCTTGGGAGCGAAGTTGTGAAGCTTACCAGGCTCAGGTTTGCCAATGACGAACCTATTGTTCTGGTTGTTACCTATCTTCCTCACGATAAATGCAAGGGAATAATGGATAAGGATCTGGAAAAGGAATCCATGTACGATATTTTGGAAAAAGATTTTGGCTACAACATTGCCAGAGCAACCAGAACCCTTGAATCCATAGTGGCAGGGGAATATGAAGCGAAGCTTTTGGATATCAAGAAAGGTGCTCCTATTCAATATTTTGAGAGTGTAGCTTATTTAACCGACAATACGCCCATTGAATACTCCCTGGCCAAATACCGGGGAGACAGAAACAAGTTCAGCTTTGAACTTAAAAGAGAAGGCCGTTTTTAGCAAAGGCTGTCTCTTTTTTTGAAGCATAATGTAATTACATTAGAACGATATAATATAATAACTAAAATTATTTGATCATAGGAGGAGGAATAAAAATGTACAGCTTGGAAAAGGCAACCAAGCCTACTATCTATTTCATAGGAGTTACAACCACCAAATCTTCCATCATGAAGGTTTTTCCCAAATGGGCAGCTCGGATAGGCTTGGATGCTGTAATCAAGGGAATTGACATTGAAATCCATGCGAATCCTGGAGTTTACAGGGAAGTGGTAGACTTCATTAAGAATGATCCCTTATCCATGGGGGCCTTGGTTACAACCCATAAGATTGATCTTTATAACGCCGCAAAGGATATGTTTGACTATTTGGATCCTTATGCACAGATGTTCGGAGAGCTCTCTTCCATTTCCAAAAGAGACGGCAGGCTCCGGGGGCATGCCAAGGATCCCATATCCAGCGGTTTGTCCATGGAAGCCTTTATACCGGAAGGCTTCTGGGAAAAGCACGGCGGCGAGGTGTTTATAATGGGCGCAGGCGGAAGTGCCAGGGCGATCAGTGCATACCTGCTGGATAAAAAGAAGGGGCAGAATATACCGTCCAGGATAATAGTATCCAACAGGAGTGAACCCAGGCTTATAGAAATCAAGAAACTTATTAATGAGATCAACCCTGAAGTGCCTGCAGAATATCACCTTGCCAGGGAACATGAAGTCAATGACCGGATACTTGAAAAAGTAAAAGAATATTCGCTTATTGTCAATGCAACGGGTTTGGGTAAGGACAGACCGGGTTCGCCTTTGACTGATGCCTGTAATTTTCCTAAAAACAGCCTGGTATGGGAGCTGAATTACAGAGGGGATCTGAGGTTCATGCATCAGGCATTGGAGCAGAAGGATGAAAAGAATCTGTATGTGGAAGATGGATGGATCTACTTTATCCACGGATGGACCCTGGTAATAGCGGAAGTGTTTGATATGGATATAAAAGGTGAATTATTCAAAGAATTTGAAAGGGCAGCAGAAGAAGTGAGGACCGACAAATAGCTATTGACACGAATATCAGTAATATATACAATTATTATAAAGATATAATGTAATTACATAATTAAGTACATATATAATTAATTGCCGATTAATCGCAGCAGTTCTCCTGATTCATTCCAAGCAGCGGATCAATTTACATACCATTCTTCTACAAACATATCTAGCTTAGACTGTGCTTTTGAAAACCTTAGATGGATTTATAAAGGGGGGCCGCTTTTTATGAAGATGAAAACCCTGGTTGTGGATAAGGGTGGAGAGCTCAGTGTTCGTGAAACCAAGGTGCCGGAATATAATGAATGCCAGGCTTTGGTAAAAACCTTAAGCTGCGGTGTTTGCAACGGCACGGATCTGAAACTGATACAAGGAAGCTTCAAAGGTTTCGGCGAAGAAAGATATCCGCTTATGCTGGGCCATGAGGCTGTAGGAAGGGTAATTGAAACAGGGTCAAAGGTAACCAGTTTTAAAGAAGGGGATATTGTGCTTCTGCCCTTTGCAGATGCCAATGAAGACTTTGATTCAGGCTGGGGGGCGTTTTCTGAATACGGGGTGGTGTGCGATCCGGCTGCTTACTTGGCAAACGGCGTATGTCCCGGCACTCCGGAGTTTCCCGAGCATTCATTTGCTCAGCAGGTGGTACCGGAATTCATTGATCCGGTGGAAGCTGCTGTAATTATAACCTTAAGGGAAGTGTTAAGCTCCATTAAGAGGTTTGGAATCAAGGAAAATGACAGCATAGCAGTATTTGGCTGCGGACCGGTAGGGCTTACCTTTGTTAAGTTCATGCATATCCTAGGGGTAAATCCCATTATTGCCTTTGACATTATGGACGAAAAGGTGGAAGAAGCCCGGGCTATGGGGGCAGAATATGCCTATAATTCGAAGAATGCAGATGTTGCCAGCCTGGTTCGTGAAATATGCCCTGAAGGGGTTAAATACGTACTGGATGCAGCCGGCATATCCCAGTTGATTAACCAGGCCATGGGTATAATAAAAGACCAGGGAAAAATCTGCTGCTACGGCATAGCGCCTAATTTAAGCATGAATTTGGACTGGTCGGATGCGCCCTATAACTGGCATCTGCATTTCCAGCAGTTCCCGTCCAAATATGAGGAATCCCTGGCTCATAATCAGATAATTGCCTGGATAAAGGACGGGATTATAGACTTAAAAGACTTCATATCCGACATATATCATTTCGACAATATACTGGATGCCTTCAAAAAGCTGGAGAATAAGCAGATAACCAAAAAGTGCATCATCCGCTATGAATAAAAGCTTGCTGACAAGGGGGTGTATTCATGAAAAGGTATATACTGGCCCATGACTTAGGCACATCGGGAAATAAAGCCACCCTGTTTTCTGAAGATGGGGAATTGATTGCAAGCCAGATATATGCATATGATACCGACTATTTCAACGTTAACTGGGCTGAGCAGGACAGCATGGACTGGTGGCGGGCGGTATGTGAAACCAGCAAAGGCATAATACAAGCTGCCGGAATAAAAAATACTGAAATTGCCGTGGTGAGCTTCAGCGGCCAGATGATGGGCTGCCTTTGTGTAGACAGGCAGGGCAGCCCTTTAAGAAAGGCAATCATATGGGCGGATCAGAGGGCGCAGAAACAGGCGGCTGAAATAGCAGAGCATATTTCCATGTATGATTTCTACAGGATTACAGGCCACAGAAACAGCCCGTCTTACGGCATACAAAAGCTTATGTGGGTGCGGGATAACGAGCCGGAGATATATGAAAATACATACAAGATGTTGAATGCCAAAGACTTTATAGTTTTCAAGCTGACAGGCAATTTTTACACTGAATACACTGATGGAACCAGCTGCAACTGCTTGGATATAAACAATTTGAAATGGTCGGAAAGAATAATTGAGTGTGCAGGTATAGATGGTGATAAACTTCCTGAACTGAAGCCCTCAACCTTTGTAGCCGGAGGGGTAACGGAAGAAGCGGCCAAGGCCACAGGGCTGGCTGCGGGAACCCCGGTGGTGCTGGGCGGAGGAGACGGCTTGTGTGCAAATGTAGGGGCGGGATCCATTTCGCCCGGCAAAACATTCAGTTATGTGGGTTCTTCTGCATGGATTGCCACTACCAGCGAAAAGCCCCTCTTCGATGAACAGATGAGAACAATAACCTGGGCTCATATAGTGCCAGGCCTGTATTCCCCCAACGGCACAATGCAGTCGGCCGGAGGTTCATACAGCTGGATCAAGAATAATATATGCCTGGCTGAAATAGAGCAGGCTGAAGCTGAAGGCAGGGATGTGTACGACATCATAAATGAGAAGATAGAACTAAGCCCGCCTGGAGCCAACGGCATCATATTTCTGCCGTATCTGTTGGGCGAACGGGCTCCCCGGTGGAATCCTGACGCCAAAGGGGCTTTTATTGGCATTAAGATGGAAAATAATAGAAGTGATTTTTTAAGGTCCGTTCTTGAAGGTATTACCATGAATCTTTCCATAGTTCTGGATGTCCTCAGGCAGCAGGTGGATGTGGAGGAGATTCTGGTGATAGGCGGCGGAGCTAAGGGTGCAGTCTGGAGGCAGATAATGGCTGATATCTATAATGCCCGAATACTTGTGCCCAGGCTCTTGGAAGAAGCCACTTCCATGGGCGCCGCAGTCACTGGCGGAGTGGGCGCAGGGCTCTTTAAGGACTTCAGTGCAATAGAGAAATTCATTGATATTGAATACGTGCATATGCCCAGAAAAGAAAATTTTGAGGTTTATGCTGAAATGAAAAAAATATTTGATTCCTGCTACTTTGCTCTGAAGGATGTCTTCAAAGATATGACCGGCTTATCTCTTAAAGCTTAATTAATTCTATAAACTATGAAGCTTACAGGATTAATTCAAATAAATTAAAGAAGGGTGGCACAGGTGGGAAAGAAAATTCTGATAACTCCCAGGTCGTTTGGTGCATACAAGCATCTTGCATATCCGCTTATTGAAGAACAGGGATATGAAATAATTGAAAACACATCAGGGCGGACATTGACTGAAGATGAGATCATAAATCTGGCCGGATCCGGTGTGGTTGGAATAATTGTCGGCATAGATCCCCTGCCTGCCAGGGTGCTGGAAGCATGCAGGGATTTAAAAGCCATATCCAAATACGGCATGGGATTGGACAATATAGACCTGGATAAGGCGAAGGAATTGAATATTAAAATCGACAGGGCAGCAGGCACAAACAACATATCGGTTGCGGAGCTTGCTATTGCTTTAATGTTCAGCATGGCCCGTCATGTTCCCTATGTATCAAACCGGGTAAAGGAAGGCTGCTGGGACCGGGTCATGGGCTGCGAGGTATTTGGAAAGAAGCTGGGGCTTGTCGGCTGCGGACTGATCGGCAGGGAGGTGTTAAAAAGAGCTTTGGGCCTGGGCATGAAGGTTCTGGTGTACGATCCATATATGAAGGATGATGAAATATTTAATAATCCGGATGTGGACAGGTGCAGCAGCGTTGATGAATTATGCAGGGAATCAGACTTTGTCTCCCTTCATGCTCCATTGACTGAAGAAACCAGGAATATAATCAATAAACAAAGGCTGGAGCTTATGAAGCCTGCAGCAATTCTTATAAACACCTCCCGCGGCGAACTGGTAGATGAGGATGCCCTGTATCAGGCATTGGCTGATAAAAAAATAAGGGGGGCAGCCCAGGATGTTTTTTCAACTGAGCCTCCTGATAAGGATGAGAAGCTTTTGAAGCTGGATAACTTCATCCTTACCTCCCATATAGGCGCCTATACCAGGGAGGCGGTTGAGAGAATGGTACTGGTATCTGCCAAGAACCTTTTGAGAATGCTGGCTGAGTAAATGTTATGAATAAAAAAGTCACGAATGGAGGAAAAACGGTGAAGGAAATAAACTGGGAAAAAGCTTTTACAATTTATTTTGACATGGAAAATGGTCTGGCGGATAAAAAGCCCATTCAAAGAAGATTGTCGGATATGAAGGATATGTATTATGATTCTGAGGCTGTTGAAGACTTGATAAATGAAAATCCCCTTATTTATGAGTATTATGATTTAGGTGCCCCGGAGCATGAAGGTGATCTGGCCTTTGGCACCAGTATTGTTTATCCCGGCAAAGTGGGTAATGAATATTTCATGACCAAGGGCCATTTTCACTCCATATTGGATACTGCAGAAGTATATTTCTGTCTGCGTGGTAAAGGCTGCATGATGATGGAAAGCCCGGAAGGGGACTGGGATGTTCAGGAACTGACTCCGGGCAAAGCCCTGTATGTGCCTAAAAGATATGCCCACAGAAGCATTAATATTGGAAATGAACCTTTAATCACTTTCTTTGCTTTTAGAGCCGATGCCGGCCATGATTACGGCACCATTGAAAGCAAGGGGTTCAGAAAGCTTATTGTTGAGACAGACGGCAAAATGGAGATTATCAATAATCCAAACTGGAAGTGAGGCCTTTAATTATTAATAAATATTTAGGGAGGTTTTACATAATGATGCAAACACCTAAACTATTTGCTTTGCTGCCGGAGGAATATGCTGTTACGCCGGATGGGATGGCTATAGCTCCCAACGGGGATTTGGTTCTTTCCTGCCCAAACTTTGCGGATCCTTCAGTACCCGGCTGCCTTCTAAGGTTCGACAAGAACAAGAATGTAAGAAAGTGGGCGGATGTGCCGGTACATGAGGAAACCGGGCTGGCTCATCCCATGGGAATTGCCTTCGGGCCTGANNCTTCGGATCAGGGATGACAAAGTTGTTAAAACAACGGTGGTTGCAAAGAATATGGAACACCCTAATGGTGTGCGGATTCGCGGTGAATACATGTATGTAACCCAGAGCCTGATGACCAAGGTAAAGGATCCTTCGGGCCTGATGGTCAGCGGTGTTTACAGGTTCCACCTGGATGATGAAAATATAGAAGTTACAAACACCCTGGATGATGAACATCTTATAACTACATTTTTGACCTATAACAAGGATGTTCAATATGGTGCCGACGGAATAGAGTTTGACCCCGAAGGGAACCTATATGTAGGCAACTTCGGCGACGGGGCGGTTCATAAAATTACCTTCAATGAAGACGGCAGTGTTAAAGAAAACTTTGTTTGGGCAAAAGATCCTGAGCAGCTTCAGTCTACAGACGGCATGATCATGGATGATAGAGGCAATCTATACATAGCTGACTTTTCTGCCAATGCCATAGCGGTTGTAACGCCTAATGGAAAGGTAACACGGATTGCCCAGAGCCCTGACACGGACGGCTTCAATGGTGAGCTGGATCAGCCAGGCGAGCCTGTTATATGGAACGGAAAGCTGGTAGTATCTTGCTTTGACCTGGTAACCGGGCCTGATAAGGTGAACACAGCCCATGAACTGCCTGCAACCATGTCAGAACTGGAGCTTATATGATGAATTCAGGTGAAAATTTATAAGCATGTATATATGAGGGAGTATTATGTGCTGTTATATGCAGCATATAGTGCTCCTTTTTCTTAAGGCAGTTTTAGCTTGCACTATATATATAATTTGGGTATACTTTCATCATACGGACTTTTTATTCCATTACATGTAAATAAAGGGGGTTACCTCCGGTGAAGCTGAATTATAAACGCACCTTTCTCATCGGCTTTGCATTTCTCTCCATCTCCGCCTTCTGGCAGCTCTACGACAGCATCGTTCCTCTGATACTGAAAAACACATTTAAAATGGGCGAAACCATAACCGGAGCCATAATGTCAATTGACAATATTCTTGCGCTTTTTTTACTGCCGCTCTTTGGCGCCTGGTCCGACAGGGTGGATACCCGGTTTGGAAAACGCATGCCTTTTATTGTACTGGGCACCGTCGCCGCAGTAATTTTCATGATGCTGATTCCCCTTGCAGACAATACGGTAAATTTTCCACTCTTCTTTATAGCACTCGGCATGACACTTCTGGCCATGGGCACCTATCGTTCTCCGGCTGTTGCACTTATGCCTGATCTGACGCCCAAACCCCTTCGCAGTAAAGCCAATGCAGTTATAAACCTGATGGGAGCAGTAGGCTACATTTTTGCTCTTATGGCTATAAGGCTGCTGGTGAAAAAGGACGCCAATCCGGATTATACGGCGGTATTTGCAGTGGTGGCCTTTTTGATGGTGGTATCCGTTGCTATTCTGGTGGCTGCCATCCGTGAAAAGAAACTGGCTGCCCGGATAGCGGAAGAGTACCCGGAGGATGAGGAGGCGGATAAAGGGAAGGGAAGCAGCACCGGGCCTCTGCCCAGGGACGTTCGAAAGAGCCTTGTATTCCTGCTGGCATCCATATTCTTATGGTTCACCGCCTATAACGCAGTTACAACTGCCTATTCCCGGTATGCGGGAGAGGTATGGGGGCTTCGCGGAGGAAGTTTTGCAGACTCCCTTATGATAGCAGGTGCGGCAGCTATTGTCAGCTACATACCCATCGGGATGATAGCCAGTGCTATAGGCCGCAAGAAAACCATTATTATCGGAATTTTGATGATGTCGGCATCTTATTTTTGCGGCTTTCTGTTTGTAAAGTATTCACCATTGATTAATGTGGTCTTTGCCTTTACCGGCTTTGGCTGGTCTGCCATCAATGTAAACTCGTATCCTATGGTGGTGGAGATGAGCCGGAGCGGTGATGTAGGAAAATATACCGGATATTATTACACTTTCTCAATGGCGGCGCAGGTCTTTACTCCCATATTTTCCGGATTCCTGCTTGAAAAAATATCTTACAGAACCCTGTTTCCTTATGCAGTTGTATTCTCACTGTTATCCCTATGCACCATGCTGATGGTAAAACACGGAGATTCCAGGCCGCCCAGAAGAAAAAGCCGCCTGGAAGAGTTCGATGTTGCTGATTAGCTGTTGTTGAAGTAATGTATAATTAAAATATAAAAGCACACCGATACGATAAAAAGGAGATAATCATTTATGGACTCAACCATACTTATATTGAAAGCTGTAAGTGAACACTACAATATTCCAGGCACCATGAAAGCTTACACTCACTGCGTAAACGGCCATATTAATGACACTTACCGGGTATTGTTCCAGATAAATCATAACACTGAACGGGAATATATATTTCAAAAGATTAATGACTATGTATTCAAAGAGCCGGTTAAGGTAATGCATAATATAAGGGAAATAACCCTTCATACCAGGGATAAAATTAAGGAAAACGACTGCAATATCATATCCTTTCTGGATAATAAAGAGGGCAGGAATTATACTGTAATTGACGGCGATTACTGGCGGGTTTGCCCCTATGTAGAAAACTCC
>LFTC01000055.1:19094-21948 GCA_001512915.1 Clostridiales bacterium DTU083
TAAAGAGCTGGCTTCAACTCTTATCGATCTGTTGGAAAAAGGGGAGCTGCCCCTGAGGGTCACCCACAATGATACCAAGTACAACAATATTTTGATGGATAAGGATACATTGAAACCCTTGTGCGTAATAGATCTGGATACGGTAATGCCGGGCCTTGCCGCCTATGATTTTGGAGATGCTATCCGCTTTGCAGCCAACACAGCCGTTGAGGATGAACAAGATTTAAGCAAGGTAGATATTAATATGCAGCATTATGAGGAATTTACAAAAGGATTTATGACTGCCTGTCAGGGTTTCCTGACCAAAAAGGAAGTCGAAACCATGGCTCTGGGTGCGATAGTCATAACCATTGAACTGGCTTCCCGATTTTTGGCTGATTATTTGAATGGCGACAAGTATTTCCGCATCCACCGCCCTGGCCAGAATTTGGACAGAGCCAGGTGTCAGATTAAATTGGCACAGGAGATGATAAAAAAATATGATGACATGCGTGAAATAGTGAATAGATATGCTTGAAAGAGCAAAGAGATATGGCAATAAAAAGGCATTATACCTTCTTCCGGTCTTATGGATGGGAGTCATCTTCTATTTCTCCCATCAGAACGGTGATGAATCATCCCAGGTGAGCGGCTGGTTTGTAGATTTTGTTATAAGAGTTGCCGAAATTCTGAATTTGGATATAACCGGCTGGAATCTTAACCTGCTGGTGCGGAAAGCCGCACATTTTTCTATCTTTGCTGTGCTAGGTTTTCTATTATTCTTAACCTTGTATATCAACAGGCAGAAACTGTTTTCATCTTCTGTATATGCTTTCGCAATTGGCAGCATATATGGTGTGTTCGATGAGTTCCACCAGTACTTTGTACCAGGCCGCAGCTGCCAGCTGACGGATATGCTGATAGATGCATCAGGAGTTATGGCCGCAGTGCTGATAAGCATTGGTGTAATGCAATTAAAACGATAAAGATTTAAGGTGCTTGGTTAAATAAATCTTAGTAGTGGTATATTATAATATTGACTTGTATTAAATTATTACATAGATAATGAAAGGGTGTATGTAAAATGTTTGAACTTAAAGGGCTGGACAGCAGAATAAAACTACATAACGGCGTGGAGATGCCTATTTTTGGTCTTGGCACCTGGAAACTGAAGGATGGGGATGAAGCAAAAACCGCAGTTAAGTTTGCCATTGAACATGGATACAGGTTAATAGACACAGCAGCAGCCTATTTTAACGAAAGAGGGGTAGGACAGGCTATTAGAGAAAGCAATGTACCCAGGGAAGAACTATTTATTACAACTAAAGTTGCAAACTATGATCAGGGTTATGACAGTACCCTTCGGGCTTTTGAAGAAAGCATGGATAAACTTGATTTGGACTATCTGGACTTATATCTCATACATTGGCCTGGTAAAAATAAATTCATCGATACCTGGCGTGCCATGGAAAAGTTATATGAAGAAGGTCGCATAAAAGCCATTGGCGTGTGCAACTTCCTTGAGCATCATCTGGAAAGGCTGATGGATAATTGCTCGGTTGCTCCCATGGTAAACCAGGTGGAATGCCATCCACTCTTGACCCAGGAAGAACTGCACCAGTACTGCAAGGAAAGAAACATCCAGCTGGAAGCATACAGCCCTCTGATGCAGGGACGCCTGAACTGGCCTGTAATCAATCAATTGGCTGAAAAATACGGAAAAAATCCCGCCCAGATTATTTTGCGCTGGAATCTTCAAAGAGGAATAATTCCCATACCAAAATCCGGTAACCCGAAAAGGATTGTAGAAAATTCCCAGGTATTTGATTTTGAACTGTCTGAAGAGGATATGGAATTAATCAATGGCATGAATGAAGAAAGGCGTTTTTGCGGCCATCCTGATCATTTCTTCTAAGCCATTGTTTCAAAAACACCGTGGTGTATATGCTGCCACGGTGTTTTTATCTTAAGGGGTAACTGGATCTTTTCCCAGATTTTTCTTTCTCATCTCATAAAGCTGGTTTAATTCAGGTTGAGTAAGCGGATATTCTCCGCCCAGCAAATGGGCATAAAGCAATGTGCGGGCAATGGATTCCACCGATTCAGACAGCAGGTAAGCATCCTTAAGTGTTTTGCCTACGGTTACCAGCCCGTGGTTTGCAAGCAAAAATGCATCTGTCTGGTGGATATAGGTTTTGACATCCTTATAGATTTCGGGAGTACTGGGAGCTCCATAAGCTGCCACCGGAATTTTATCATATAAGACTATCATTTCAGTGTAACCTTTTGACACTATAGGCTTTCTGGCAATAGCAAAAGCTGTGGAATAAGGCGCATGGCAGTGCACAATTCCTTTTATATCGGACCGCAGCTTATAGATGTGAAGGTGCAGGCCGATCTCTGATGAGGGTTTCATGCTTCCTTCCAATTGATTGCCTTCCAGGTCGGTCACACATATCATATCTTCAGTTAATTCATCCTTGCATACCTGGGAGGGGGTAATAAATACCTTATCGCCGCTGCGGATGGAAACATTGCCTTCATTGCTGTTCACCATCTGGCGGTCATACAGCTTTTTAGAGATTTTTATAATCTCCATTTTTATATCTGACTTTTTCATCTAACCAGGTCATCCTTTCCAGCAAACTGTGTTAATCATATCATAAAACAGGGTTTGTAACCAATAACCTTGCAAAGTACTTTGTGAGTGCATAATAAAGACTGCTCAGGTAATGAGCAGTCATGAAAGGAATGCGGTTCAGTTAATCTAATGGCATTAGATAATTTCCAATGCAATTCTTATCATATCATTAAAGGTCTTTTCCCGCTCTTCAGGTGTTGTCTGTTCGTTGGTCACAATGGAATCGCTTACTGT
>LFTC01000051.1:0-200 GCA_001512915.1 Clostridiales bacterium DTU083
GTATGAGAATCAGCTCCAATCACCAGATCCCCGGGAGCTATCAGCCCTTCTTCGGGAAGAAGCACATGTTCTATTCCCGCTTTTCCTCCCTCAAAAAAATGAGATATCCCGTATTTCCGGGCAAAGTCTCGCATCAACTTTACGTTTTGAGCAGAAGCGATGTCTTTACAAGGAGTGTTATGGTCGGCAACCAAAACTAC
>LFTC01000051.1:222-4645 GCA_001512915.1 Clostridiales bacterium DTU083
AGGAGCAGTGATATCATTGGCTAAAGCCAGGTCAATTTTTACTTGCACCAGTTCTCCGGGAATTACTTTTTCTTTTTGAGCGTGAGCAGCTATGATTTTTTCAGTTATGGTCATACCCATTTTAGTTCTCCTTATAGTCTTTTTGAGGGTTGATTTTCTTCTTCTTTTGAGCCATTCGGTTTATGGCAGCAAGATAGGCTAAAACACTGGCTACCACCACATCCTGGTTAGATCCTCTTCCTACATATTCCTGGTCTTCCCCTATTATTCTCACAATAACTTCTCCCAGCGCTTCCGTTCCTCCGGTGATAGATTGCAAAGTGTAGTTAACTAAATTGGGAGATATATCCAGCATTTTGCTTATGGCTTTGTAAGCTGCATCTACTGGACCCACTCCGGTGGATACCCCCTCCAGTATTTCTCCACCTTCTCTGATTAGCCTCACAGTAGCAGTGGGTAAAATGTTATTTCCTGAGCAAACGTGCACAAAATCCAGACGATATATGTCTTCTGAGCGGGATACCTCATCAGAAACAATAGCCTTGAGATCTGCTTCGGTGATTTCTTTTTTCTGGTCGGCTAATTGTTTAAAGCGCTGGAAAGCCTGATTGAGCTCTTCTTCGGAGAGTTGATATCCTAACTCTTCTAATTTTTTAGCAAAAGCGTGGCGTCCGGAGTGTTTACCCAATACCAGCACCCTTTCTTCTCTACCGATAAGCTGAGCATCCATTATCTCGTAAGTTAGTTTATCTTTAAGTACTCCATCCTGATGAATTCCGGCCTCATGAGCGAAGGCATTCTGTCCCACTATGGCTTTATTGGGTTGCACCAGCATCCCGGTGAGTCTGCTCACCAGGCGGCTGGTGCGATATATTTCCTGAAGATTGAGAGAAGTCCGGGCTTGAAAACGGTCTTTTCTAACATGCAGCGCCATAGCTATTTCCTCTAAGGCGGCATTACCGGCTCTTTCTCCGATACCATTTATGGTGCACTCTATCTGGGTGGCACCAGCGGAAATCGCTGCTAAAGAATTAGCAGTGGCTAACCCCAAGTCGTTGTGGCAGTGGACGCTTATCTCAACTTTGTCCATACCGGGGGTATGTTCCAGAAGATAAATAATCAGTTCTTTCATTTCCTCAGGAATAGTGTATCCCACCGTATCGGGAATGTTGAGAACTGTGGCTCCCGCTTTAATCACTGCAGCGTAAATTTGGGAGAGATACTCCCAATCGGAGCGAGTGGCATCCTCAGCAGAAAATTCCACCTCATCAGTATAGTTCCGGGCTTTTTTAACTGCCCGGACTGCTTCCTCAAGAGCTTCTTCTCTTGTTAAGTGCAGTTTGTGCTGGAGATGAATATCAGAAGTAGCCAAAAACACGTGAATAAGCGGCCGCTCGGCATGTTTCAATGCTTCTCCTGCCACTTCGATATCTTTCTCTTTGCATCGCGCCAGAGCACATATAGCTGGTCCCTTTATCTGCTGAGCTATTAACTTCACTCCTTCGGCATCCCCAGGAGAGGCAATGGGAAAGCCTGCCTCTATAACGTCCACATTCAGCTGAGCCAGTTGTTTGGCTATCTCCAGTTTTTCTTGAGGATTAAGGCTTACCCCCGGGGATTGCTCCCCGTCTCGCAGGGTGGTGTCAAAAATCCGAATTTTCCTCATTATCCTACCCCCTCATTTTTTGAGCCAGGGCATCATGCCTCGCAAAGTATTCCCCGTTTTCTCGATGAGGTGTTGAGCATCTTTATTTCGCAGAGCATAATACACTGGTCGATTGGCTTGGTTTTCCAGAATCCATTCCCGGGCAAAACTTCCATCTTGAATCTCGGCTAAGATTTTCTTCATTTCTTCTCTAACTTTATCATTGATTACTCGAGGACCCCGGGTTAGGTCGCCGTATTCGGCGGTATCACTTACCACCTGGCGCATATTGGTGAGCCCTCCCTCATATACCAGATCCACAATTAATTTCATCTCATGTAGACATTCAAAGTAAGCTACTTCGGGCTGATATCCGGCTTCTACTAAAGTTTCAAAACCAGCTTTAATCAGAGCAGTCAATCCTCCACAGAGCACTGCTTGCTCACCAAATAGGTCGGTTTCGGTCTCTTCCTGAAAAGTGGTTTCTAAAACTCCTGCTCGGGTTGCCCCAATTCCCCGGGCATAAGCTAAAGCTATATCTTTGGCTTTACCGCTCGCATCTTGATAGACAGCGATGAGAGAAGGTACTCCTTTTCCTTCCTGGTACATTCTCCTTACTAAATCTCCCGGTCCCTTGGGAGCCACCATAATTACATCCACATCCCGAGGAGGAATAATCTGGTGGTAGTGGATATTAAAGCCGTGAGAGAACATCAGCACTCCTCCGGCTTTAAGATGTGGAGCTATAGATTCTTTATAAATACCGGCTTGATATTGGTCAGGAGCCAGTATCTGAATCACGTCTCCTTTCTGGGCTGCTTCTGCGGCACTCAAAGGGGAGAACCCGGCATTGCGAGCTTTTTCAAATCCAGGAGTTCCAGGTAAATCTGACACTATAACCTCCAATCCACTATCTCTCAGGTTCTGGGCTTGAGCGCTTCCCTGGCTTCCAAAACCGATTATGGCAATTGTCTTACCTTGCAAAACCTCGAGATTGGCATCTTCATCGTAGTATACTTTGCTCATAATAAAACCTCCCTTTTTATTTTATAAGTTATTTTTCTTGTAAAGATTGGCTTCCTCGAGCCAGGGCGATTCTCCCCGTTCGAGTCATTTCTATGATGCCGTATTTACGTAATAACTGCTCTAAAGCATCAATTTTATCCGGAGTACCGGTTACCTCTACAATCAAGCTTTTTTCCTCTACATCCACTACCCGGGCTCGAAATATCTCCACTGTTTGCACTATTTCTGCTCTGATATCCGAGGGGGCGTTTACTTTAATTAGAGCTAACTCCCGGTCTACATAACTGGCCTGGGTGAAATCTCCCACTTTTATGACATCGATGAGTTTATAAAGTTGTTTGGTTATTTGTTCCAGGGTATCGGTGTTTCCTTCTACCACTAAAGTGATACGAGAAATGGTGGGGTCGTTAGTGGGACCCACGGCCAGACTTTCTATGTTGTATCCTCGCCGAGCAAAAAGAGAAGAAACCCGGGCTAAAACACGGGGTTTGTTCTCTACTAAAACAGAAATGATATGCTCCACTGGGCACCTCCTTCTCTTTTTTATTCCAGAATCATCTCTTCCAGTGACTTTCCAGGAGGAACAAATGGTAGGACATTTTCTTCTTCTGCTACTCTACAATCCACCAATACCGGCTTGTTCTTAACCTCCAAAGCTCTGGAGATGACTTCCTCCAGTTCTTCTTCTTTTTCTACTTTCAAGCCCTCTCCTCCGAAAGCCCGGACTAAACTGACTAAATCAGGATTTTGAAGCTTGGTACAGGAATAGCGCCCTCCATAGAGACAACCCTGCCATTGCCGGACCATACCTAAATAAGAATTGTTGATGACAAAAATCTTGATGGGTAAGCAATAATTGACCGCGGTAACCAGCTCCTGGATTTTCATAAAAATGCTCCCGTCTCCACTGATTAAAACCACCGAACGGTCAGGGTTACCTACTTGAGCGCCAATGGAAGCAGGTAGTCCATAGCCCATTGTTCCGAGGCCCCCCGAGCTTGCCCATTGGCGGGGCACTTCACAGCGGTATATCTGTGCTGCCCACATCTGGTGCTGCCCCACGTCAGTAACTACAATGGGGTTATCGCCATGAGTGAGCTCGTAAATTTTCTCTATCACCCGGCGGGAAGAAAGCCCTTCTTGCACTCGAGGAGCATACTCCTTTTTCCACTCTTCTGTCTTTCCTCTCCAGGAGGAACGTTTTTTCTCTTCCACTTTCTTTTCCAGTTCCGAGAGCACCATCTTAGCATCTCCTACTATGGGGATAGAAGGTTTAACATTTTTACCTATTTCTGCCGGGTCAATATCGATATGGATTATCCGAGCTCGAGGGGCAAAAGTGGCCAGACTCCCCGTTACCCGGTCGTCAAAGCGCATACCTACAGCAATTAAAAGGTCACAGTTCATCACTGCTTTATTAGCCCAGTAAGTTCCATGCATTCCCAGCATCCCTAAAGAAAGAGGATGGCTTTCGGGGAAAGCTCCTTTTCCCATTAAAGTATGAGTAACTGGAATATCCGCTTTTTCTGCTAACTTCAGAAGTGCCTCTGAAGCTCCGGAGGATATCACCCCTCCTCCAGCGATTAAGACGGGTCTTTCCGCTTCCTGGATAGCCTGAGCGGCTACTTTAATTTGGTGAGCGTGTCCTCGATAAGTGGGTCGGTAGCCAGTGATTTTAACTTTTTCAGGGAAAATGAATTCTCCTTCTTGTTGCTGAATGTCCTTGGGTAGATCAATAACCACAGGTCCTGG
>LFTC01000061.1:0-159 GCA_001512915.1 Clostridiales bacterium DTU083
TGGAGCACCTTATGGGGATGCCGTCCTTGCTGCAGTTGCTGAAGGAACTTATAAAGACTTTTCTATCACCAGAGAAAAGGCAGAATATATTGAACCCATGGAACCTATTCAGGAAAATCACAGTATATATATGGAGTATTTTGACCTGTATAAGGAGAT
>LFTC01000061.1:234-1340 GCA_001512915.1 Clostridiales bacterium DTU083
TTTGAAAGCGATAGTATTAAGGGGGATAAATGATTACTCCTATTGTGATATAAGCAGGCCTACATGTGATAAAGACGGGATTTTAATTAAAGTAAAAGCTTGCGGGCTATGTGGTTCAGATATAAGAAACATTATGAGCGGACATAGGAATATAAAATATCCATGGGTTATTGGACATGAGGTCAGTGGTATAGTGGAAGAGTGCGGCCCTGATTATAAAGGAGAGTTAAGGGAAGGAGATTCAATAGCTTTAGCCCCCCCTGTATATTGTGGAAACTGTCAATGGTGCATCCGGGGAATATTTGAATTATGTATGAATATGAAAGAACTTGCCCAGCACTGGGAAGGTGGATTTGCCGAATATATGGCTATTCCCATACAAGCTATTGAAAGAGGATGCATGGTTAAGATTGATGACACCTTCAATAAAATTCACGCAGCTGTGGCTGAACCTTGTTCTTCATGTATAAACGCCCATGAAAAGCTAGATACCAAACTGGGCGATAGTGTTTTAATAATAGGTGCCGGACCCATAGGATGCATACATATATGTCTGGCCTTTGCCAGAGGGGCTCAGAAAGTATATGTTGCAGATATTTCAGATTACAGACTGGAGTATTGTAAAAGATTTGGAGATGTGGAAACAATCAATTCAAAGGATATAGATTTAATAAAAGCCATAAGTGAAAAAACTAACGGGCTAGGTGTAGATATTGTTATAACGGCAAATTCTGTGGGGCAAACCCAGATAGAAGCTTTAGAGATAGTAAAAAGAGGAGGAAGAGTTGCCTTTTTTGGTGGGCTGCCCCATGGAAAAAACAGACCGCTGTTAGACACTAATCTTATACATTATAAAGCACTCAGTATAATAGGTACAACAAACTATGCACCAAAACATTACATACAGGCATTGGAGCTGATAGAATCCGGTACAATTCCTGCTGATAAGTTGATAAGCCATACCTTAAATCTGGAGGATTTTGATAAAGGGCTGGAATTAGCGACCAGCGGAAAGGCGATGAAAATTGTATTTACCATGTAAGTGTCTTATCAGCATTTGAGAATAAGAAGGGGTATGGAATGAAAAGAGAGAGGGTAAAAAGAGC
>LFTC01000061.1:1379-4263 GCA_001512915.1 Clostridiales bacterium DTU083
GGTAACCACATCCAGAAGTTCACATGCAATCTTTCTGACAAAAAAGTTGGGGAACATACATATATAGATGAATATGGAGTTGAGTGGAATCGGAAGGTTGATAAGGATATAGGCGTGGTGGATAAACCCATATTATCTACTGCCGATATTAGCGGATATACATTACCTACAGTTAATAGAAAACGATTAAGACAAGGATTAGATAAATATTGCCATGACGGCATTGATGCATATAAATTTGCTAAGATAAATTTCACCCTATTTGAAAGAGCGTGGAGTTTACGAGGCTTTCAGAATATACTAATGGATTTTATACTGGAAAAAAGATTTTTATACAAGTTACTGGATAAAATAACACAGCGAAATTTAGAGATTATTGAAATAGCAGTACCATACGATATAGATGGGATGTATTTTGGTGACGATTTCGGCCAACAAACAGGTATGCTTATGAGCCCTGATATGTGGAGAGAGTATTTTAAACCTCACTATAAGGAAATGTTCCAAAGAGTGAAAGATGCCGGTAAAGACGTGTGTCTACATTCATGTGGGAAGATAGATGAGATTATTCCAGACCTTATCGAAACCGGTTTAGACATATATCAAACAGTTCAACCTGAAATATATGACTTAAAGATGTTGAAAAAAGAGTATGGAAAAGATTTGACATTCTATGGTGGTATAAGTACCCAAAGGGATCTGCCCCACAAAGCCCCTAATGAGATATATGACCTAATTAAAAATACTATGAAGATATTTGGTGACAGTGGAGGATATATATGTGCGCCCACTCACAGAGTCACTAACGATGTGCCTATTGAAAATATTATGGCTATGATAGATGCCTTTAAGTCGCAGGAATAAAAAACAAGGTTAAATTGTGAAAGTTCATTTTAGTTTATACAAATGTATAAACTATTTTTATTTGTTAATTTCTGATAAAATGATAGAAACCTGATTTTTCTGCGAATAAATGGATGAACCGAGGTGGGCAGTGTGAAGGATGAGTTCATTATTCAACAAATTAGAAATCGTAATCCAGACGGATTGGCAGCTTTAATTGAAAAATACAAGCGCCTTTCCTGCTCTGTTGCCTTGTCCATTGTTGGCAGCAGTAATCTAGAAGATGCCCTGGAATGCGTTAACCAGGCCTTCTATGATATATGGGAATCTTGCAGTAAATTAGATGAGAATAAAAGTTCATTGAAGGGTTGGGTATGCCTTATAACAAGGCGCAGAGCAATTGATTGCCTCCGCAGAAAGAACAGGGGACAGGATTTAGTTCTGGATGACTTTACCGAAATCTTGCCGTCAACTAGGGGAAATCCCGAGGATGAGATGGACCGTAAAGAATTGGCAGCCCTGCTGAATCAATTTATTCTAGGGCTGCCTGACATGGATCGTACTGTGTTTCTCCGCAGATTTTTTTTATTGGAAAGTATATCTGAAATTGCGGAAAGTCAGGGAGTAAGCCGTGCTGCCGTAGATAACCGTCTGAAACGTATTCGATCTAAACTGCGTGTATATCTGGAAAGGAGCAGTTAGAAATGGATGATAAAAAGGTATATAAAGATAAAAAAGCAGTAAAAAATCAGAAAATGATAGATGAAAACAGAATAGTGGAAGCGATGAACCACTTGGATCCCAAATTAGCTGAAGAAGTTGCAAAGGAGAGGGATGATATACCGGAGATACTAATGAAGAAAGCTGGGCGGGAAATTCTGAAAAGAGTCAGAGGGGAGAGGAAAGCAAAGCTAGGTTTATTAAAAATCACTGGAAGAAAGCTGCTGATAGCTGCTACTATAGCAATTCTCATTCTGGTATTGACTACAACCAATCTTTTCCAGAAGGTTCCTGATGTGAATGCAAAGGCTATTGCAGCGCCGGTTTACCCTGAGGAGGTAAGCTTTTATGATTATGAAGGAAATTGGGAGGCAAGGGAGGAGATAGATCCTGAATTTCTTCAAAACCTTAAGGAGTTTACCTACCATACTTCAACCGCTGTTTTAAGCAAGTCAGACAGAACAGCAAACCAACTGTTTTCTCCTATCAGCTTATATATGGCTTTGGCATTGGCTGCCGGGAGTGGGGCAGGGGAAACCCAGGAAGAAATAGTTTCAGCTTTATTCATGGACAATATGGATATGGAAGCCATTGATGAGCAGACAGGTAAGCTGTTTCGCAGCTTATTCTTTAAGAATGAGATTGGCAGCCTGGTATTGTCAAACTCTCTATGGCTGGACCAATCTGTGGATTTCAAGAAAGGTTTTTTAGAAAATGCTGCAGAGAACTATTATGCCCATTCATTTCAGGTAGATTTTAAAGATAAAGAAACACAGGCTCAAATTAATCAATGGATTCAGCAATCTACCGGAGGTCTGCTGGGAAAAGAAAATACCTCAGAAAGTATCTCACCAGAACAGGTTATGGCTCTTATAAACACGGTATTCTTTCAGGATGAATGGACAGACAGGTTTAATACTGAAAAAACCAGGGAAGATATATTCTATCTTGAAGACGGTTCCACAGTAACAACGGATTTTATGAATGCCAACTTTGACAGCAAGGCCTTTGTACGTGGAGAAGGATATTTGGTATCCAGTCTTTCTTTCAAAAACAGCCATGCTATGATATTCGTGCTGCCGGATGAAGGAATATCGCCATATGAATTTATGGAAGAACCGGATAGGCTCTTCGAAGTCCTGACTGCCTTATACTCTGATAACAGCAGTTACGGCGAAGTTATATTTAAAATACCCAAGTTCAGTTATTACAGCGATTTAAAATTAAATGATACGCTGAAACAGCTGGGCATGGTAAAGGCATTTGATATGGAAGAGGCAGACTTTTCTGCCCTGTCTGATTTTAAGCCGCTGTTTATTTC
>LFTC01000061.1:4289-7050 GCA_001512915.1 Clostridiales bacterium DTU083
ATGATAAGGCTGAAATGATATTGAACAGACCATTCCTTTTTGCCATAACCGGCATAGACGGTGTACCGTTATTTGTTGGCATTATCAATAACCCGGCTGACAGTCATTAAATCAATAGTTTAATTGACAGGAACTTAATTCTGTATTGTAACTTCCTTAATGAGCCATAATACTCTTAAAGGAGGTACGCTTCATGAAAAATATTGCTGTACAGAAAGGATTGACACAAATAGTGAATCACCTGGCCAACGCAGGTTACAGGGTTTATGAATTTGACACAAGGCAGAAGGCTTCCAAGGATTTTTTGGATGGATTTGATGCGGTGGTTATGACGGGCATGAATGACAATATTATGGGCATCCAGGTTACCAATACAAAAACACCCTTTATTGAGGCCAGGGGCCTAACCCCTCAGGAGGTTCAGCAAACAATAGAACAGCGCTTGAAACATTAGATTATTGCAATTTATTTACAAAACAAGCCAATTGTGATAATATACCGCATAAGGATGAACAGCACAGGCTCTCGTCCTCAGAAATGAATGAGGCTGGGAGCTTTTTCATTCTTTATTTAAATTCAAAATTATTGTATTATTTTAATTGTTGCACTAATTAAATTTGTACCTGAACCTAATCTGCAATTGTTTCATATAAGGAGAGATTTTAATGACCCAAGCCAAAGAGAATAACAGGCCCAAGTTTCCAAAGCGCGCCGTCATAACGGGAGGAATGCCTTACGGCAACAAGGAGCTGCATTTCGGACATATAGGCGGTGTATTTGTTCATGCGGACGCCTTTGCTAGATTTTTGAGGGACAGGATAGGGGAAGAAAATGTAATTTTCATATCCGGTACCGACTGCTACGGCTCTCCTATATCTGAACACTATCGCCAGTTAGTGGAAAAGGGTGAGATAGACTGCTCCATAGAAGAATTTGTGGAGCATAACCATAAGCTGCAGAAGGAAGCGCTGGATAAATATCTCATCAGCTTAAACCTCTTTTCCGCATCCGGATTGGGGCGTGCCAAGGAAATTCACAGGCAGGTTTCGGAGGAAGTATTTAACTGCCTGTATGAAAACGGTTATCTTGTAAAGAGTACCACATCCCAATTCTATGATCCGGAGCTGGAGGTTTTTCTCAACGGCCGTCAGGTTGAGGGACAGTGCCCCATTGAGGGCTGCCAGTCCGAAAAAGGCTATGCCGATGAATGTTCCCTGGGCCACCAATACATGCCTGCCGATCTGATAAACCCCCGCAGCAGGCTGTCGGGCAAAAAGCCCATACTAAAGGATGTAACCAACTGGTATTTCAAGCTGGAGGAATTTCAACCCCTCTTGCAGGAATGGGTTGACTACCTGAAAACCCTTCCCAATACCCGTCCCATGCTTACAAATATACTGGAGGAATTCCTCAAACCTCCTGTCATTTACGTGAAAAAGGAATTCGAAGAGCAGGTAGAAGCGCTCAAAGGCCGCATGCCTAAATTTACCCTGGTGGAAGAGGAAAAGAAGACTTCCTTTGAAATGGTGTTTGAAAGCCTGGAAGACCGGGAACAGGCATGTGAAATTCTTTCAGAAAACGAAATACAGTACAGAACCGGCAAAACCCTGGTGCCCTTCAGGCTTACGGGCAATGTGGAATGGGGCGTGCCCGCGCCTGAGAAGGACGGGGTTAAAGGCCTTACTTTCTGGGTATGGCCTGAATCCCTGTGGGCTCCTATATCCTTTACCAAAACATATCTGGAGATGCAGGGCAGAGATCCGGAAGAGTGGAAAGACTGGTGGTGCTCACAGGATGCCCAGGTTTTCCAGTTTATCGGTGAGGATAATATATATTTCTACGGCCTGGCAGAGATGGCCATGTTCATGGCATTTCAGGGTGAGAACCCCGCCATCCATCCTGATGAAGGCCAGGTTCAGCTTCCAACCCTGATTGCCAACTGTCATATACTCTTCCTGGACAAAAAGGCCAGCAGCAGCGGCAAGGTTAAGCCGCCCATGGCCAGGGACCTGCTGGATTACTATACGCCGGAACAGCTGCGTGCACATTTCTTAGGCCTGGGTCTGGGAATCAGAAGCGTAAGCTTCCAGCCTAAGCCCTTGAATCCCAAGGCCAAGGAAAGTGAAGGGGATCCGGCCCTGAAAGAGGGCAACCTTTTGACCAATGTGCTCAACCGCCTGGCCCGTTCCTGCTTCTATACCACCCAGAAATATTTCGACGGAAAGATGCCCGTAGGGCAGGTCAGTGAAGAGGTATTGAAGGAATCTGAGGATACCATACTGGAATATGAGCAGCTCATGTATAAATTTGAATTCCACAATGTAATGAACCTTTTGGATTCCTATATCCGAAATGCTAACAAGTACTGGTCTGCCGGCATGAAGGAAGTTAAAGATACAGGCAATGAGGAGCTGCGCAGGCAGATTGTAATAGACGGGTTTCATATGCTTCGCACCTCCATCGTGCTGATGCACCCCATAGCACCGGAAGGCACTGAAATGGTGTGTGAATATCTGGGCTTTGGCAAGGAATTCTGGGACTGGAACCGGATTTTCGATACAGTGTATGATTTTATGGAAGACCCACAGAATCATAAGATGAAATACTTGGAGCCCAGGATGGACTTCTTTAGGAAACATCCCAGCCAGCTGAAATAGCAAGTACGGAAAAACCGGCTGGAAATCTGGTGCATAATCAAAGATTTAGTTTAAAGCGGAACAATGAGGGTAAATAATTATTACTCGTTGTTCCGCTTTTTTTA
>LFTC01000057.1 GCA_001512915.1 Clostridiales bacterium DTU083
ACACGAATACTATAAGAAGTATTTAAGGCGCAGATCCGTGAATGTCATATAGCTGTTCACGGAGCTTTTTTGACATAGTAAGTATGATATGATAGATTTAAACAACAGTATAAGAGCCATAATTATTTATGGCTTTTTTCATTTATGCAATTATCATAAGGGAGGATAACATGAGTGGTATAGTTGCAGTATACTCGGAAGACAGTGATAAGTTTTTACAAACCACCAAAATAATGCTTAAAAAGTTAAGACATCGAGGAAATGGAAAACAAAGTCTTTATAAATTAAATAAGGCTATTTTAGGGAAAAACCTTGTTAAAGAGGCAGCAATGCCTAAATTTGAAAAAGAAGGTTCTACAGCAGTTATCGCTGACGGTAACATTTTAGATGAACAGGATATACCCCCGGAAGAAACCATAATCAAGAATTACAAAGAGGAAGGAGAAGAATTTGTAAACAACTTGGATGGCCCGTTTGCCTT
The DNA here is from genome assembly GCA_001512915.1 of Clostridiales bacterium DTU083. Taxonomy (GTDB): domain Bacteria; phylum Bacillota; class Clostridia; order Caldicoprobacterales; family DTU083; genus DTU083. Next base: position 482 of record LFTC01000057.1, read on the forward strand.
TGTACTGTCCGATGGAGAAAAATTGATGGCTGCGAGGGATCCAGTGGGTCTAAAACCCCTTTATTATACTCAAAAAGATAAGTCTATTATGTTTGCATCAGAAATTAAAGCTCTTTTAGGAAATAGTAAAAAAATAAATGTTTTTCCACCAGGTTATTATTTCAGATCAGATAAAGGGTTTGTTCAATACAATGACATAACTAAAATAGACGTAAATAAAAAAATTACAACAACAGAAGCAATAAAAAATGTTAGGAAAAAGATTATAGAAGCTGTAGAAAAGCGATATAAAAGCAATCAAAATATTGGAGTTTTTTTAAGCGGCGGCGTGGATTCCAGTGTTATTGCTGTATGCTGCAAAGAATTAAGTGTAAGCTTGGATACTTTTTCAGTAGGAGTTGAAGGCAGTTCAGATCTTCAAAAAGCCAGAAAAGTGGCAGATTATATAGGAAGCAGACATCATGAATATATTTTTGACAAACAAGATATGATTCGCATACTTCCGGAAGTTATTTATCATTTAGAGTCATTTGATATGTTTCTTGTAAGAAGTGCAGTGGTAAATTATCTGCTCTCAAAGATGGCAAGTTATGAAGGAATGGAAGCAATATATTGTGGAGAAGGCGCTGATGAGATCTTTGCCGGCTATGAATATCTAAAAAATTTAGAGCCCGATGAGGTAAACAACGAGCTTAAACGACTTACACGGTTCAGTCATAAAAATTGCTTTCAAAGAGTTGACAGAATGCTTAAAGCTTTTTCCATGGAACCTAGATTACCTTTTGCAGATAACAGCATTATAGAGTATGCTTTGAAATTACCTGTTGATTTTAAGCTCCATAATGAGCAGGGAGACATAGTGGAAAAATGGGTACTAAGAGTAGCCTTTATAGAAGATTTGCCTGAGGAAATAATTTGGCGCAAAAAACAAAAATTCTTCGAGGGGGCTGGATCTTCACATTACCTTGCTGAATATGCCGAAGAAAACATAAGCGATGAGCAGTTTTACAAAGAGAGAAAAATTGATAAAAACTTTACTTTAAGATCTAAAGAAGAACTGATGTACTATAAAATCTTCCATGAATTTTTCCCATACAAATCTGTTTTAGAAACCATAGGACGAACGCCAACTAAAAACATAAATCACAAATAACCGGCATGTTTAATGGGCAAAATAATTGTGTACTTAGGCAACAGGGAGGAATTCTAAGTTGATTGACGAGCAAAACCGCAGCAAGCTTGAAGCGCTTGGCAACCCTAAGGTTATGGAATACTTAAATGAAGCCATTGAACTTTGTAAACCTGCCAAGGTTACGATAATTACCGATTCGCAGGAGGATATAAACTACGTAAAAGAACTTGCTCTACGCAATGGTGAGGAATTCAAACTTACCATGCAGGGCCATACAGTACACTTTGACGGCATCTATGATCAGGGAAGAGACAAGCGCAATACCCGCTATCTTGTTAAAGAAATTGAAGACTGGGGCTTTAAGGCCAACACCATGCTGCAGCCTGAAGGAGCGGCTGAAATAAAAGAAATACTGAATGGCATTATGGAAGGCAAGGAAATGCTGGTGGCATTTTTCTGCCTGGGGCCTGCCAACTCCCCCTTTTCAATGAGAGCCATGCAGATAACCGATTCAGCCTATGTAGTCCACAGCGAAACCATTCTGTACCGCCCCGGATACGAAGAGTTTAAACGCATGCAGGGCTCAAGTGATTTCTTCTACTTCCTTCACTCAGCCGGAGAGCTCAATGAAGGCAAAACCGTAAATATAGACAAGCGCCGCATATACATTGACCTTACAGAAAACAGGGTTTATACCGTCAACAACCAATATGCAGGCAACAGCGTGGGATTAAAAAAACTCGCTTTCCGCCTTGCCATTCAAAAGGCCAACCGGGAAGACTGGCTGGCTGAGCATATGTTTCTCATGGGTGTTCACGGCAAGCCTGGAAGGGTTACATACTTTGCCGGCGCCTTTCCCAGCGCATGCGGCAAAACCAGCACCGCCATGCTGCCCGGCCAGACAATAGTAGGCGATGATATTGCTTATTTAAGAAACATCAACGGCCGGTTGAAAGCCGTTAATGTAGAAAAAGGCATATTCGGAATTATACAGGATGTTAATCCAAGTGATGACCCGCTTATATATGAAGCTTTAACTACTCCCAGGGAAGTAATATTCTCAAATGTATTGGTGCATGACGGAAAACCCTACTGGCTGGGCATGGGCCAGGAAGTTCCCGATTCGGGAATTAATTACTCCGGCGAGTGGTACAAAGGCAAAAAAGACGAAAGGGGCAGGGAAATAAGCTACGCCCACAAAAACGCCCGCTACACCATTGCACTTAGAGAGCTGGGAAATGCTGATGAAAACTTAGACAACCCAGAAGGAGTTCATGTTCAGGCCATTGTATACGGCGGACGGGACTCGGATACCACCGTTCCTGTCTCTGAATCCTTAAACTGGGAACATGGCGTCTTTACAGGCGCCACCGTCGAATCTGAAACCACCGCTGCCACCATAGGAGCCGAAGGCGTACGCACCCATGACCCCATGGCAAACAAGGATTTCCTGGTGCTGCACCTGGGCAGATACATTGAAAACCATCTGAAGTTTGGAAAGGGTTTAAATAAAGCTCCCACCGTTTTTGCCGTAAACTATTTTCTTAAAGATGAAAACGGCAGGTATCTTAACGGTAAGCTGGATAAGAAGGTCTGGATCCTTTGGGCCGAAGGCCGGGTAAACGGAGACTTTGATGCCATAGAAACCCCCATTGGCAGAATACCCAAATATGAGGATCTGAAAGTTCTGTTCAAAGAAGCCCTGGATAAAGACTATACTGAAGAAGAATATATTGAACAGTTCTCCATCCGGGCAGACAAATACCTTGAAAAGATGGACAGGATGGCTGAAATCTACGGCAGAATAGAAGTTCCCCAGGAGTTTTCAAACCAGATGGAAGCGGTAATAACCCGGCTGAAAGAAGCCAGGGAAAAACACGGCAGCATAATCTCCCCCAAAGCTTTTCAGTAATGCTTTTATTCCAATTGCATAGCTGACATAAAAGTACTGCTGCTGATTAAAGCGGCAGTTTTTTATATATCTTGCATTGAAATCAGCTATATGATATTGTTAATTAAGTAATATTATGTATATACAAAGGATATACTAAAGCAATTGAACAGGAGTAATTCATGAGCAGCAGTTTTAAGGACTTAAAGCTATCCGAGCCTATATTGAAGGCACTGGAGGAAATAGATTTTACAGAGCCTACAGAGATACAGGCTAAGGCTATTCCTCATGCATTGGAAGGTAAAGACGTAATTGTTACATCCAAAACCGGCAGCGGAAAAACCGCCGTATTCGGCGTATCCGTTCTGGAACAGACTGACCCATCGCATCCGGGACCTCAATGCCTCATACTGGTTCCCACCAGGGAACTGGCGATTCAGGTAGACAATGATCTCAAAAAAATGGCTAAATACCTGAAACATACCACAACTGCGGTATACGGTCAGCACAGCATGAGTGCTGAAGTGAGCGCCCTGGAGAAAAATGTTACCATAGTAACCGGCACACCAGGCCGGGTAATTGACCATATTGAACATGGCACATTGAGAACAGAAAACATTAAGTTTCTGGTTCTGGATGAAGTAGACCGGATGATGGATATGGGCTTCATAGGCCAGGTGCGCCAGATAATAAGGGCTATACCTAAAGAGCGGAC
>LFTC01000079.1 GCA_001512915.1 Clostridiales bacterium DTU083
TCTGGAAACCCTTTATTTACAAGCTTTTCTGTTCTTTATTTCTAAACCCTTGACATCAATGTCACGCACTCAACATGGCTGGTCTGCGGAAACATGTCAACCGGTTGTATCTCATTAACCATGTAGCCATACTCTGTGAGATATTTCAGATCTCTTGCCAAAGTGGCAGGATTACATGATACATAAACCATGCGTTCGGGGGACATATTCACTATTGCTTGCAATAACTTTTCATCACATCCCCTGCGGGGTGGATCCACTACCACAACATCGGCTTTGATTCCCTGTTTTGCAAGTTCAGGTATAATCTCTTCAGATTTGCCTGTAATAAACTCTGCATTATCTATGCCGTTTATTCTTGCATTTTCTATCGCATCTTCTATTGACTGCGGAACCACCTCTACTCCATATACTTTAGCTGCTTTCCTTGCCAGAAACAGGGATATAGTTCCTATACCGCAATAGGCGTCAATTACTGTCTCCTTGCCAGTCAAGTCAGCGTATTCCAATGCTTTGTTATACAATATACCAGTCTGTATCGGATTAACTTGATAGAATGGCAAAGGGGAGATTTTAAACTTCAAGTCACCAATTTCATCTATAATATGGTCAGATCCCCAGAGTATTCTATACTTGCTGCCCAGTATTACATTGGTCTTTTCAGTTTGATAGTTTTGAACAATACTGGTTACAGCAGGCAATCCTTTTCTGATAATTGATACCAGCTCTTTTTTTCTGGGAAGCTCGCCATTTGTAACAATAATTACCATGATCTGATTGCTCTTAAAACCCACCCTGGTTACAACATGTCTTATTATGCCTTTATGTATATTTTCATCATACACAGGGATCTTGTAAGTTTGTATAAAACTACGAACCAACTCTGTTACTTTATTAATGATATCATGCTGAATTGGGCATACATCAACATTAATGAGATTATGACTTCTGGGAGCATAGAAGCCCAAAGCAAGCCTGCCTTGAATAAGCCCCACAGGGAACTGGGCTTTGTTTCTGTATTGCCAGGGATGGTCCATGCCAATGGCCGGCAATACTTTTATATTTTCAAAATGGCCGATCATTTCCAAAGCATCTCTGACCAGCTTGGTTTTATATTCCAGCTGCCCTTCATAAGACAGGTGCTGCAACTGGCAGCCTCCACAGTATTTGAAATAAGGGCATTTAGGTTCAACGCGGTCGGGCGACTTGTGAATAATGCTCAGTAATTTACCATAAGCATATGATTTAGTTACCTTTACTACTTTAACCAGTATCCTTTCTCCAGGCAAGGCCCCTTCTACAAATACAGCAAACCCATCAATTCTGCCCACTCCTTCTCCGTTGGCTCCCAGATCATCTATAGTCATTTCATATTCCTTATTTTTTTCTACTGGTGCTTTGGCTGCATGCATTGTGCTTTTTTTCCTCCCAATATTTAATAATCTATAAAAGCATAATACTTCCTAAACAAAATGTAGTCAAATAACAAAAAATCATGAAGAGTGTAATTTATATCACATCTTTATATTTGTCGGTAAGTTATAATTAACACAAGGAAAATATACAAGGAGATGAGGTAACTTGATAAGAAAGATTATAGAAATAGACGAAGAAAGATGTAACGGGTGTGGTTTGTGTGTGCCTAATTGCGCTGAAGGTGCCATCCAGATAATTGACGGTAAAGCAAAACTAGTTAAGGACGAATACTGTGATGGATTAGGCGCTTGTTTGGGACATTGTCCTCAGGATGCTCTCAGAATAGTAGAAAGAGATGCTCCCGAATTTGATGAAGAAGCAGCCATGGAATTTGTAAAAAACCTGAAAGAAAACAAGATTACTGTTGAAGAAGTATTGACAGAAGAAGCGAGAGATAAAAAGCCTGAAAAGCCCGCATTTGTTGGCTGTCCAGGCAGCAGGATGCGTGTTATAAATCATGAAAACACTGCTCCTGTGGTGGAGGAATCAGGAAACGGAGACATATCTTTCAGTCTGAAACCTCAATTGCAGCAATGGCCTGTGCAGCTATCCTTAGTACCGGTTAATGCTCCCTATTTCCGGGATGCTGACCTTTTAATTACGGCGGACTGTGTCCCGTTTGCTTATCCGGACTATCATCCAAAACTGTTAAAAGGCAAAAAAGTAGTTGTAGGTTGTCCTAAACTGGACAATTTGGATTTCTATATTAAAAAACTTACAGCTATTGTTAAAGAAAACACCTTGAAAAGCATAACAGTTGCCTTTATGGAAGTACCCTGCTGCAATGGAATAGTATATGCTGCGGAACAGGCAGTGAAAGCCTCAGGCAAAGAACTGAAAATAAATAAAGTAAGAATTACAATTGATGGAAAAAAAGAACAGGTGTAATTGGATAAATTAATCATATTATGGGTATCCTATTTCAGAACGCAAAATACTGAGAAAGATGGTGAAGTTATGAAGAAAAGGATATCCATGATAATTGCTTTTGTTCTGGCATTAATTCTTCTTGCTTCCTGTGCTCCCAGACAAGGTCAACCCCAGGCCAGTCCCAGTCCCAGCCCTTCACCTGCTGAGACCAGTCCGGAACCTTCACCAGCCGGTGATGAAACGGAAGGCGATCAAAACGGCGAAGAAACCGGCGATGTAACAACTCCGGAGGGTTTGGAAGACGGTGTATATGTGGGCAAATCCGATGAGGATGAACGGGGTGGTTACGGCGAAATCAGAATTACCATTGAGAACGAAAAAATAACAGATGTTGAATACACCGAGTATTCCGGCGATGGCAACCCAAAATCCAAGGAAACCGGATATGAGTATGAGGAAGCACTGGAAGCTTTTGAAGAACTTCCAAAACAATTGATAGAAACACAGGATGTTGATGAAATTGATGACTTCTCAGGAGCTACAGGCACTTCTGAAAAGTTTAGAGTTGCAGCAAAGCGTGCATTGAGCGGATCACCGGAGACGGATGATACCGATCAGGATTCTGAAACTGGCAAGCCCGGTGAAAACGGCGAAACCGAAGGTGAAAACGGAGCACAGAATGACAGCCCCCAGAGCTGATTGGGGGCTTTATTTATTTTATTTCACGAGGCTTGCAAAGAGTTTATGTATTTCAGGATATTTCTTTTTTATATTAAGAGGTCTCAAATTGATGTCTGTAAAAGCATGAACTGTGCTGCCCCTTGCCAGCAGAGCCCCGTCTTCATCCCGTATAACTTCATAATCCATTGTTACTCTGATGCCTACATATTTGGAAACCCAGGTCCGTACTGTAACAAGATCATCATATCTGGCTCCCTGAAGGTAATAGCAATGGGTTTCCAATAATGGAAGCATTACGCCATTTTCCTCCATTTGCCTGTAATTCATGCCGGTATTTCGCATAAATTCCGTCCTTGCAACTTCAAACCAGGTGTAGTAATTGGTATGATGTACAACACCCATTTGGTCAGTTTCTTTGTAACGAACGCGAATCTTAACCTCTGTTATGTTCATATTACCTCTCCATCAACTTACTATATTGATAACACCAGTGCCAGATTATATAGATCTTGATTGAATTCCTTAGGCATATCAAGTGCTTCCTTAATATCATAATCTACAATTTGATTCCGTCTGATAGCAACCACCCTGTTCCCAATATCATTTTCCAGCAATTCAACAGCATGGTAGCCCATTCTGCTAGCCAGTATTATATCGGCAGCTGTAGGACTTCCTCCTCTTTGGATATACCCAAGCACTGTCGCCCTGGTCTCCATACCTGTTTTTTCTTCGATAATTTTCTCTAATTCAACGGCCTTTCCGGCCCCTTCTGCCAATATAATAATGCTGGAGCTTTTTCCCCGATTCCGGCCTTCTATTATCCTTTTGCAGAGCTTGTCAATATCCAAAGGCATTTCCGGAATTAATATTCCTTCTGCGCCTCCGGCTATAGCGGTATATATAGCTATGTCACCTGCATGCCTGCCCATTACTTCAATAATATTGGTTCTTTCATGGGAGGTTACCGTATCACGAATCTTGTTTATAGCTTCAAGCACGGTATTAACAGCTGTATCGAAGCCGATTGTCTGTTCAGTACAGGCAATATCATTATCAATGGTGCCGGGAATTGCAACAACCGGAAACCCTCTTTCGCACAAATCCAGGGCACCTCTGAAGGAGCCGTCACCACCGATAACAACCAAACCTTCGATGCCAAATACATTTAATACATTTATTGCTTTTTTCAGACCCTCTTCTGTTTTAAAAAGTTCAGATCTTGCAGTATTGAGGATTGTACCGCCGCGATGCAAAATCTCTCCTACGGATTTTACATCCATTTGATCAATTTCGCCCTTAATCAGTCCTTTAAATCCTCTTCGAATGCCGTAAACCTGCATGTCTTTATAAACAGCTGTCCTGACCACTGCCCGTATGGCTGCATTCATGCCTGGAGCATCTCCGCCGCTTGTTAAAACTCCAATTCTTTTCATATTGTTCCTCCCCGCTACTAGAATAAATATTAGTATATTAGTTGATTAAAACCCGTGATCCATCAAGATATTATGAACTTCCTGAACTTCTGTCTGCGGAACCAAAATTTCATAATAGTTATCCTGATCCGGAACATTTTTATACACAGGCTTTATTCTTATTAAAAACCCTTCTGCGGTTAACAGATCATTTATCTGGTCTGCTGTTTCCTTATTCTGAGCCATGTAAACAACCTTCCACATGCCACCGGCCTCCTTCATGCTTGCAGGTTTCAGCATTTCAGGTTTATATCATTTTAACACAGTTCTCGCCCAATAAACCACTCAATTCCTTAATCAGCTCTGAATCCCTGCGAATCCATAATTCCGGTTTTGACCGGAACGTTTTATTAATAGATTCCATATACAGATACACGGGTATATTTCCCTTGTATTTTTGCAATACTTCATATATCCTGTTCTGAATCCCTGGCTGCATATCGCTTCTTATCTTGAGATATAATTTGCTTTTTTCATTTGTAAGGGGTTCAACTTCATTGCAGATTATTTTAGGTTCTTCGTCCTCCCTTAGGCTGATCCGCCCTTTAATGGTTACAACCTTGTCTTCTTCAAGTAATGATGAGTATTTGGAATATACCAAGGGAAAAACAATTACCTCTATTGCACCATATAAATCTTCCAAAGTAACGAAAGCCATTATACTGTTGTTTTTGGTATACTTTATTTTTTTATCTGTAATAATTCCTCCCAAAACAACGGTGGATTCTTCCGAAAGGTTTAAATCAACAGAGCCGTTAATTATTTCATTTTCATCTGCATTGCGAAGCTGTAAAACATCCTGTGTCGTATGGTAACCTTCCAGAACATCCTTGTACTCATCAAGGGGATGGCCGCTGATATAAACCCCCGTCATTTCCTTTTCCATTGACAGGAGCATTTTTTTGGGAAATTCTTCTATGTCAGGCAAATCCAGCATATGATAAGCCTGGTCCGATGCGGATTCCAATTCGCTGAACAAGGAAACCTGGCCCTCTACATTCCGCTTTCTCTCCTGCATAACACTTTCCAAAACTTTTTCGTATACAGCAATGAGTTGTGAACGGCGTACTCCCAAGGAATCAAAGGCACCACAGCGAATCAGGCTCTCCACCAACCTCTTGTTTATTCCCACATCCTCAGTTTTCCTGCAAAAATCAAGGAAGCTTATAAATTTACCCTTTTTGTTTCTGGCCTGAATAATGGCTTCTGCTGCCTGTTCCCCTACGTTTTTTAAGGCTGCAAGTCCGAATCTGATAGTATTCCCGGAAACAGCAAACCTGGCCTGACTATGGTTAATATCCGGAGGCAGCACTTTAATATTCATTTTCCTGCAGTATTGAATATAACCTGCTACTTTTCCGCTGTTTCCCATAACACTGCTGATAAGTGCGGCCATGAACTGAACCCTGTAATGGCATTTTAACCAGGCCGTCTGATAGGCTATTAAAGCATAGGCTGCGGCATGGGATTTATTAAAGGCGTATTTGGCAAATTCCATCATTTCATCAAATATCGCATTGGCTTTTTCCACCGATACTCCCTTCCGGCAGGCACCAGGTACAACTACATTTCCATGCTCATCCTTGATGCCATAGATGAAATTCTGCCTTTCCTTCTCCATAACTTCAGGAATTTTTTTAGACATGGCACGCCGTAACAGATCAGCCCTGCCCATGGAATAACCTGCAAGATCTGTTACTATTTGCATTACCTGCTCCTGGTATACCATGCAGCCATAGGTTACTTCAAGTATTGGAGCAAGCTTTTCATCTGTATACTCAATGGAATCAGGATGGTTTTTGTTGGCTATATAACGTGGTATCTGATCCATTGGGCCGGGTCTGTATAAAGAAATTCCTGCAATAATATCTTCAAATACAGAAGGCTTAAGTTCCTTCATAAACTGTCTCATTCCGGCGCTTTCCAGTTGAAACACGCCATCAGTATCCCCCTGGCTTATCATTTCGTAGACTGCCGGATCATCCAAGGGAATGGAATGGATATCTATTTTCCTGCCTTGCTCTTCCTCAATCATCTCCAGGGTATCCCGTATAACCGTAAGATTTCTTAAGCCGAGAAAATCCATTTTCAAGAGGCCCAGTTCTTCAAGGGTTCCCATGGGAAACTGGGTAGTAATGCTGTCATCATTTTTTTGCAGTGGCACGTATTCCGTTATCGGCTCCTTGGAGATTACCACACCTGCTGCATGAGTAGAAGCATGCCTGGGCAGGCCTTCCAGTTTTTTTGCCATATCAATTAATTCCCGGGCATCATTGTCCTCCTGATACAGCGCCTTCAGTTCGGGATTTCTTTCCAGGGCTTTTTCAATAGTCATGCCGATTTCCATGGGAACCATTTTTGCAATCCGGTCTACATCCCCGTAAGGTATATTTAGAGCACGTCCAACATCACGGATGGCAGCTCTGGCCGCCATGGTTCCAAATGTAATGATTTGAGCAACCCGGTCTTCACCGTATTTTCCGATAACGTAATCTATTACTTCCTGACGCCGTTCATAGCAGAAATCTATATCAATATCCGGCATGCTGACACGTTCTGGATTTAGGAATCTTTCAAAAAGCAGCCCATATTTAAGCGGATCTATCTGGGTAATATTAAGTGCATATGCCACCAGGCTGCCTGCCGCGCTTCCGCGGCCGGGACCCACTATTATTCCGTTATCCCTCGCATACTTAATAAAATCCCAAACAATTAAAAAGTAATCCACGTAACCCATCTGTGAAATAACGGAAAGTTCATAGTTCAGACGTCCCATTATATCAGGGGTTATCTCGTCATAGCGCTGTCTAACACCCTGGATACAGAGCTCTCTTAAATATTCCTCAGCGGTATAGCCTTCAGGAACATCGTATTCAGGAAGATGCAGAGTGCCAAATTCAAATTCCACATTGCACCGTTCCCAAATCTTATACGTGTTTTCCAAAGCTTCCGGATGCTCCTGGAACAATTTTTTCATTTCATCGCCGGATTTAAGATAAAATTCAGGTGTTTGAAATTCCAATTTATCTTGATCTTCCAGGGTTTTTCCAGTCTGTATGCATAGCAGCACCTCATGTGCTTTGGCGTCTTCACGGCTTACATAGTGTACATCATTTGTTGCAACCAAGGGTATCCCGGTTTCCTGGCTGATCTGCACCAAAGCCATGTTCACTTTTTCCTGTTCCGACAGACCATGATCCTGAAGCTCCAAATAAAAATTATCCTGACCAAATATCTCGTTCATGCGAAGAGCAGTTTTAATTGCATCTTCATAGCGCCCCTGCTGTAAGAGCCTGGGTATATCCCCAGCAAGGCAAGCGCTCAAACAAATAAGGCCTTCAGAATGTTCAGCCAAGGTTTCGTAGTCAATACGAGGCTTATAATAGAATCCTTCAGTAAACCCAAGGGAAGACAACCGCATGAGATTTTTGTAGCCTTTTTGATTTTTCGCCAGCAATACCAGGTGGGTATAATTGCCGTCACTTCGGGATTCCTTATCACGCATCCCCCGCGGCGCAACATACATTTCACAGCCGATAACAGGTTTAAGACCTCTTTTTTTTGCTTCTTTATAAAAATCCACAACGCCATACATGGCGCCGTGGTCTGTAATAGCTATGCCAGGCATGCCCAGCTCTTTGCACCTGTCCAGCAAATCGGAAATACGGGCAGATCCATCCAGCAAGCTGTATTCGGTATGAACATGCAGATGGACAAAATTCCTCATTTAGTTACCCACTCCCAGAACCTGTTACTTTTTCATTGATTTTGCAGCCAGCATGGCTTTTGCTATCAATTCCTTATCACGGTATACACATACCTCTACCTTATTGTAAATTCTGCCTTCCTCCACCGGCTGCACTTCAATTTCCAGCATATCCTCCAGTTGTACAGGCTGAACAAAGAAAACTGTAAAGGTATCAACAGCAATATCCGACTGGCGGAAGTTTTTTAGAGACACAATTGCCGCCGTAGACATCAGCATGGCAAGAGCACTCCAGCTGACAGCTCCCATCTGACTTGCCAGCACGGGTGTAACCTTGCCAGTAAAACGCACCCGATTCTCTATCCGCTTGCTGCCAAAATTGGAAAGAATGACATCTTCCAATGTTTCTCCCATCTGTGGCTGGCTCCGCATATATTGAATTGCCTTAATGACATCCTTGCGGCTGACCACTCCTATGAGCCTGCCTTCTTCAACCACAGGCAGCAATTCATAGCCTTCCCAAATCATAAGATGAGCTGCATATGCAATGGTGGTTTTCTTAGTAACAGTAATGGGATTTCGGGTCATATATTGTCCAACAGTACCTGACAAAGCCTCCGGTATATCTTTTGGGGTTAGAACACCAACAATTTCTCCGGCCCGGTTAAGCACCGGAAAACGGCTGTGCCCTGTTTGCTTAAGAAAGTTGCTCCATTCCTTTATGGAATCATCCTCATAAAGGTATTCCGGCTCTTCCATCATAATGTCTTCCACTAATAAAATTTCTTTTTTGATAAGCCTTTCGGAAATAGCCTGGTTGATCATAGTTGCGGTGGTAAAAGTATCATAGGAGGTGGAAATAACAGGCAGCCCTTTTTGATCTGCTAATTCTTTGATTTCATCGCTGCAGTCAAAACCGCCGGTGATCAAAACTGCACAATCATGCTCCAAAGCCAGCTTAAAAGCTTCTTCCCGGTTACCTACAATAAGCAGGCTTCCGGATGACAGATACTTAACCATAGCATCCGGCGTCATAGCTCCAATTACAAACTTAACCAGGGTTTTATTCAGACCGCGATGGCCTCCAAGCACAGTACCATCTACCATAGTGGCAGCTTCAGCAAAGGTAAGGCGCTCAATACCGCGTTTTTTATCCTGCTCAATCCGTATGGTGCCCATGCGCGGAAATGTTTTTACGTATTCCCGCTTTTCTGCCTCTTTGATTGCACGGTATGCTGTCCCCTGGCTTACTCCCAGCTCCCGGGCAATTCTACGAACTGATATGGCGGAACCAGGCTCAAGATTCATTATGTACTGTATAATCCTGTCATGTTTCGTTGTCATTGAACTATTCCTCTTTTGTTTTATTTCTACCGCAATTTTACCACGAGTTACAGGAACATGGCAAGAAATCCACATCATTATGAAATTAATGGTCTAATCAATGGTTACAATGCTTAAATAAATATACTTAATTATTATCCTTAAAATAAGAACTGCCGGAACTGCCAGAAACATCCCCGGTACGCCAAAAAAAACTCCTCCAGCCCATAGAGATAGAATAATATACACTGGATGGAGATTTACGGCTCCGCCTAATATTTTTGGAGTAATGAAGATGTTTTCCAATTGCTGTATCAAGATTATTACAATCAGAGTCCATAGAATTTTATGCGAGCCTGCAATCCAGGCAATTATCAATGCCGGCACAGCACCCAGCCATGGTCCAAAATAAGGAATAAATTCAAGCAAACCTGCCAGGAAGCCCAAGATCAATGCATAGGGAAGGCCTATAAGCGCATAACCTAGCGTAGCCAAAATGCCCACGGTGCCTGCTATGAATACTTCGCCTCTTATAAAATTGTGCAGTATGTGGTTAATCTCTGCTGCTGTTTGCAATACTCGTTTTCTGCAGGCAAGGGGTATAAGATTGATTAAAACCCTGCCAAAGTATTCCCGATCCTTTAAAAGATAAAAACCCAGTATCAGTTCAACAAATAAGGATGGCAGTAATGAAATTACCCCAGCAGACCGTTCCAGAAAACCCATTAGCGAATTTGTAATTTCTATTTGAAATGTATCCATATAAGTTAAAATGGCATTTTGAATGCCTTTAGGAACCCCAAGGGATTCCATATGATTTTGTATACTGTGTGCCGTATTACGTATAAGCTTCACAATGACCGGAAGTCTATCCGCCAAGGTCAATGCTTCCTTTATAATCCGCGGAAGAAATAAAAAAATAAAACCTGATATAATCATACCTACAGATATAATAATTATCAGGATAGCAGCCGTCCTCGGCAGCCTTCGTTCTAAAAAATCACACAGGGGAGTTAGAATATATGCAATTGCTGCACTTATAAAAAGTATTCCAAAAAGGCGCGTTATTTTTTCCCAATGCCGCCACGCGCTCCATAAAATAAGCAGCAGAATAATTATTATTAGAGCTGCCCATGCATGTTTTCTGGTCAGCCTCATTGTTTCACCTCGGAGCAGTATATCTAATATAAACAAGTAAAAGAAAAGGGACATGCTTAAGTCCCTTATCACATTCCGTACTAGTTTTTGCTTTTCATCATTTGGGTAGCATCTTCTATGACATCCTTACCCCTTTTAATAATTTTCTTTCTCGTACCCTGATCCAGTTGGGGCAAAAATATCATTCCGGCTGCTATTCCTAGAAGTCCGCCTGCAACAAATGAACGAAAGCTTTTATTCATTAAAAACCACATCCTTCCTATTCTAGTTTGTTGAAAAGTATATTTTTTATTCCCCTATTGATGGGAGTGATATTCTGGGCCTGTTCCATTGAGATTATCAATGTATCTCCATTTATTGACTCAGAAAGCTCAAAGGGCAAGATCTGCCTGCCGGATATAAGATCGCCTATGATGCCTTCTGATAATTCAAGCCCCTGTATTCGGCCGGTAAGCGGATCAAAAATTATATCGCTTATCATCCCAAGCTCTGTTCCATCTTCTCTTACCACCCTTTTGTACAGCAGCTTCTCCGTAATTTCATCCTCTGCTCTATCAGCATTATGCGGAAAAACTTTGCCTTCTGCAATTACGGCATCGTAACCTAATGACGCATCAATAAATGGAATTTCAATAAAATTGCGGCCCATGTCCCTATTGGTCACATATAAGCCTTCCAGGCGGTTGCTTTGACCGTTAAAATACAAATCCTTTACTACACCCAGCTTTTCTCCATTTTTTCCATCAAAAACCGGCAAACCAATAATTGATTCCCTTTTTACAATGCTGCGTCTTTTGCCAACCATAATATCCCCCGAAATCTATTTTCTTCGTTCTTATGTTTTCCTAAATAGACTATTACAATTATCTTTGTTTTCCTGAAAAAATTGGTATTGTACAATAATGCCCAAAAACAAAAACTGCTGCAAAACCTGGTTTAACAGGTATGCAACAGTCTGTTTCCAGTTATTCTTATTGTTCTTTTTGCTTCTTCTTATAATCTTCAATTGCTGCTTTAATGGCCTCTTCGGCCAGTACAGAACAATGCATTTTAACAGGCGGCAGTCCGTCAAGTGCATCTGCTACAGTTTTATTGGTTATGGCCAGTGCTTCATCTATTGTTTTTCCCTTAATCAGCTCTGTAGCCATGCTGCTGGTAGCAATGGCCGCACCACATCCAAAGGTTTTAAATTTAACGTCTACAATAATATCATTTTCTATTTTCAATGATACCTTCATTATATCTCCGCATCTGGCATTGCCTACTTCGCCAACGCCGTCAGCATTTTCTATTTCTCCTACGTTTCTGGGATTCATAAAATGATCCATCACTTTTTCACTATACAAAATTTTGACCCCCTTTTTGCTGATTGAAGAGTGGAGACATCTCTCTCAGCCTTTGCACCACTTGGGGAATAACTTCCAAAACATAGTCAATCTCTTCTTCGGTATTGTTATCTCCTAACGTCAAGCGGAGTGAACCATGAGCTATTTCATGGGGCAGTCCGATTGCCAGCAGTACATGAGACGGATCCAGGGAACCTGATGTACAGGCTGAACCGCTTGAACCCGCAATACCTTTCATATCCAAGCTGAGAAGCAATGCTTCACCTTCTATGAATTCAAAGCTAAAATTAGCATTGCCAGGCAGCCTTTTTTCTGGATGTCCGTTTAGCCTGGTATGTTCCACAGTAGATAGTATTCCGCTGATAAGCTTGTCGCGCATGGCCTTTAACCTGGCATTACGGCCTGGTATGTCTTGTACCGCCAGTTCAATAGCCTTGCCTAAACCTACTATGGCAGGCAGATTTTCAGTGCCTGCCCGCCTGTTTCTCTCCTGTGCACCGCCATGCATTAACTGCTGTAGTTTTACGCCTTTACGCGCATACAGGGCACCTACGCCTTTAGGCCCATAAAACTTGTGGGCGGACAGAGACAAAAGATCAATGTTCATTTCATCAACATCTATAGGTATACTGCCTATAGCCTGTACGGCATCTGTGTGGAAAATAACGTCTTTTTCTTTGGCAATGCTGCCAATTTCCTTGATGGGCTGGATGGTGCCGATTTCATTATTGGCGGACATAACAGAAATAAGGATAGTATCATCCCTTATGGCGTTTCTTACCTGTTCAGGATCCAGTAAGCCATACTTATCAACCGGAAGGTATGTAACTTCAAAACCATTTCTCTCCAAGTATTGACAAGTGTGCAATACAGCATGATGTTCAATGGAGGTGGTAATAATATGATTGCCTTTTTTCTGGTTGGCAAAAGCTGCTCCTTTTATAGCCCAGTTGTCTGCCTCTGTGCCGCTTCCGGTAAAATATATGCTGCCGGGATCAGCGTTCAGGGCTTTTGCCGTTCTCTCCCTGGCTAAGTCCAAAGCCTTTCTGGCTTCACGTCCGAAAGCATGGACACTGGAAGGATTTCCGTATTGTTCAGTAAAGAATGGAAGCATTTCCTCAAGCACTTCCTGCTTGGTGTATGTTGTTGCTGCATGATCCAGGTATATTCTTTTTTCCATCTATGTCAGGCTTCCTTTCAGATCAGGTTAGGATATTTCACTTTCCTCGCACAATTTATTGTAATCATCAATCATGTCCTGAAGGGTAATGGAATCGATAACATTGTCTATGCTCATACGGATCTTTTCCCAGATGCCCCGCGTGACACACCAGTCAGCCTTATCGCAATCAATAGGCCTGTCTTCTGAAACACAGTCAGTCGGAGCCATAGAACCTTCTAACGTTCGTATTATACTGCCTACCGTTATTTGATTCGGCTTTCTGGCAAGAAGATAACCTCCGCGTGCTCCTCTTACGCTTTTTACCAATCCAGCCTTACGCAGAGCGGCAATTAATTGTTCAAGATAGGGCTCGGATATTTCCTGTCTCCCGGCTATGGTTTTTAAAGGAAGCGGTGTGTCTCTTCCATACAAAGCCAGATCAAACATAGCCTTTACACCATACCGGCCTTTTGTAGACAGTTTCATATACTTTAACCCCCTGAATTCCAAGTAAATTGCTTGGTTTTGTTCCAAAGGGTATGTTAACATATCCTAGTAAACTTGTCAAGATTATTCTTTCATAGCCCTGATTTGTTCCAATCGCTGCTTGATCTTGGCTTCATGGCCGGAGTCTTTAGGAAAATAATACCTCCTGTTTTCAAACCCGTCGGGCAAATATTGCTGTACCGCCCTGGCCATGGGGTAATCATGAGAATACTTGTATCCTTTGCCATGTCCCATTTCCCTGGCTCCTTTATAGTGTGTATCCCGCAGATGAATGGGAACCTGGCCCGTCTTTTCCCTTCTAACATCTTCTAAGGCTTTATCGATACCGATATAGCAAGCATTGGACTTTGGCGAACAAGCTACCATCAAAGCAGCTTCCGCAAGAATAATACGACTCTCAGGCCATCCCACCCTTTCAACTGCCTGGGCAGCAGCTACAGCAACCTGCAATGCAGCCGGGTTGGCCAAGCCTACATCTTCAGCTGCACATATAATTATGCGGCGTGCAATAAATTCCGGTTTTTCACCCGATTCAATCATACGGGCCAGCCAATACAGAACCGCATCCGGTTCCATGTAATTGCGCATGCTTTTTATAAAGGCGCTGGTGATATCGTAATGATTATCTCCATCTTTATCATACTTCAAAGTTTTTTGCTGTATGCATTCTCTGGCAGTCTCCAAATCAATCACAATGGTTCCTTCTTCATTCGGCTGTGTTGTAAGAAATGCCAGCTCCAAAGCATTCAACGCCACCCTGGCATCGCCGTCGCTGATTTTTGCTATATAATCAGCTGCATCTCTTTCCAGTTTTATGGAATACTTGCCCAGGCCTTTTTCCTCATCCTTCAATGCTCTGTCCAGCAATAAAAGAATATCGGCATCCTGCAGGGGTTCAAAGCGGAAAATGGTAGACCTTGACAATAGTGCCTTATTTACTTCAAAATATGGATTCTCAGTGGTTGCACCGATCAGAATTATGGTGCCGTCTTCCACATAGGGCAGCAATACATCCTGCTGGCTCTTATTTAATCGATGTATCTCATCGAAGAAGAGTATGACCTTTCCTTTCGGATTTAACAAAAGATTCTGGGCTTCTGATGCAGCTTCCCTTATCTCCTTTACACCGGCAGTAACGGCATTTAATTGGACAAAACTATATTGAGTTTCATTGGAAATGATACGGGCCAGCGTAGTTTTTCCCGTTCCGGGCGGTCCGTAAAAAATAACAGAGGACAGACGATCTCCTTTAATAGCCCTGTACAGGAGCCGATTCGGGCCTATTATATGCTGCTGTCCTACAAATTCCTCCAATGTTTCAGGGCGCATTCTGGCAGCTAAAGGCATTTGATGTTTCAACTTTTTACACTCCTTTATGCGTGTAATGTTAAACTCCTATTAATTCACAAAAAAGAGGCCGATCGGCCTCTTTCATCTTAACATATTTCATTCATACAAGGGAAACTTAGTACACAAATCTTCAACTATGCTGACAACATTATCCCGATTCTTGCTGAAATCGTCTATTGCCAGACTAATTGCCCTGGCAATCAGTGCCATATCTTCTTCCTTCATTCCTCTGGAAGTTACAGCAGGCGTGCCAATTCTTATACCACTGGTAACAAAAGGACTTTGGGGATCATTGGGAATGGTATTTTTGTTTACAGTTATTCTGACTTGATCCAGAAGCTTTTCCGCATCCTTGCCGGTAATATTTTTGCTTCGTAAATCAACCAGCATCAGATGGTTGTCGGTACCGCCTGAAACCAAATCAAACCCTTCGTCTATAAGGTGCTGTGCCAAGGCTGAAGCATTTTTAATAATCTGCTTTTGGTATTCTTTAAAGGAAGGATCCAATGCCTCCTTAAAAGACACTGCCTTGGCAGCAATAATATGCATCAGCGGTCCGCCTTGTGTTCCGGGGAAAATAGCCTTGTCTATGGCTTTGGCATATTTCTTTTTGCATAATATCATGCCGCCTCTGGGACCTCTTAGGGTTTTATGGGTAGTAGTTGTCACAAAATCAGCATATGGTACAGGATTGGGATGCAGTCCTGCTGCAATCAAACCCGCTATATGGGCTATGTCTACCATTAACAGAGCATCAACTTGATCTGCAATCTGACGGAATTTCTTAAAATCTATAATTCTTGGATAAGCACTTGCGCCTGCCACAATCATTTTCGGCCTGTGCTTTTTGGCCAGATCGGCCAGTCTGTCATAATCGATATAGCCAGTTTCACTGTCTACGCCATAGGGAATAATATTGAAATATTTGCCGGAAATATTAACCGGGCTGCCGTGGGTCAGGTGGCCTCCGTGAGCCAGATTCATGCCTAGAATGGTATCACCCGGTTCCAGCATGGCAAAATAAACAGCTGTATTGGCCTGAGCGCCTGAATGGGGCTGAACATTGGCATGCTCGGCTCCAAATAATTGTTTAGCCCGCTCTATGGCAATCTCTTCCACAATATCCACGTACTCGCATCCGCCGTAGTAACGCTTACCCGGGTAGCCTTCAGCATATTTGTTAGTCAAGTGTGACCCCATGGCAGCCATTACTGCCGGACTGACAAAGTTTTCAGAAGCAATGAGCTCCAGATGAGTTCTTTGCCGTTCAAGTTCCTTTTCCATTGCTGACGCTGTTTCAGGATCCACTAAGGCAATTTCCTTCAAATTAATCATAGCTGACTCCTTCTAATAGTATGTTATGTATAATGAATTTATAAATATACAAATAATTATAAAACGTATTATACAAGTTTTATCAAACTTTGACAAGGAAAAATATTTACAAAAAAACCACCTCTGCCTGGTGCAGGGTGGCTGTTAATATAACTTTTCTATGCTCAAGCCTGCTCTCTTTTTGCTTTTAAAATTGCTTCAAATTCTTCAAAAAATTCTCTCTCTTTAGGGAACATCATGCGCTTTGGCACCACAAACATTTTTCCCCGTATTTCTTCCATTATCTCCAGCTTCAAAAATGGAAGCAATGGTGCGCATTGATACTCAGCAACAGTCATAAACCATTCCGCATTTGTTTTAGGCCGGCTTTTTGACTTGGGCACCATGATCCGCCTGACTGCCCTTTCAGCCAAATCACTGCACAAATCGGGTTTATCCTTTTGAATCTCTTCCAATAACGGAACAAGATCAGATACAATTTTCTCGATTCCGTCCAGGAAATCCTGATGCATGGAATCGCTGGCGGCAGAATCATAACCACGAATCCATTTCTCAAAAAGCTTTGCTATGGATTTATTGGATTCTTCAATTTTGCGGTTCTTTTCAAGGTATTCAGCATATAAATTCTGCAGCCTGCCTATTAAATGATCGGCCTTCTTCTCGGGCGTCTGATCCATGTTTTTAACATCATCTTGCATAGTACTTCCCCTTAACTTGGCATATTTTCCTCAATAACATACAATTCTGTTATTAATTTCATGTTATAAGAACAAGCAAGGTTTGTCAATATCATTATTTTATAATGATCTTATGCATTCTCCAGCAATTTCACCAGTTCTGCTTTTGGCCTGGCACCTACCAGCTGATTGACTACTTCACCGTTTTTGAAAAGCATTAATGTAGGAATGCTCATAACCTTGAAACGCATAGCCAGTTCTCTGTTTTCATCTACATTCAACTTGGCTATTTTTACCTTTCCGTCGAACTCATCTGCCAACTGATCAATTATGGGAGCAATCATTTTGCAGGGTCCGCACCATACTGCCCAAAAGTCCACCAGTACAGGCAGTGAGGAGTTTTCCACCTCTTCTTCAAAATTGTCTGCTGTAAGATGCACAACTTTGTCGCTTGCCATTATCATATTCTCCTTTCCTATCTTTTTTTATTAGCTGCACCATTCTAGGTGAAAATTGATGTTCCTTTTTAAATCGCGGCTCTAATGCTCGAATTCCCAAAAAGGAAAATACGGTGAACAACAGGCCCAGAAGCGAACCTGTAAGCTCCTGATTGTAACCATACCTGCCTCCCAGAATATAGCCCAGTACTATGCCTAAAATCAAAGAAAACAAGGGGAATAAATAAGTTATGGCAGAAGCTTTCAAAACCTGGACGGATTCCAGTTCCAACTCGACAAGATCGCCAACATCACCTTGTAAGGCATTGGGAACAGTAAGCAGCATGTCATCAGGATTTGTTCCCATGGAACATGCGCAACAATCTCCGCAGGCTGCGCTTCTTCGCACTTTAACTACCGCCTGGTCGCTTTTTATTTCAATGATTTCTCCGTATTCGGTCATATTTATCATCTCCCGTTTATCTGGAACATTCCCAGCTGATTAGATCCTTGATAACTTCGCCGGCTATTATAAGGCCTGCTGCCGGCGGAACAAAGGATATGCTTCCAGGTACGGACCTGCGCTTCCCTTCCCCTCTGGTGCTGACTGCAGCCATACTTTCCCTGGCAAAATCCTGCGCTGTAAATTGCGGAACCAGAGGAGGTTCCGTGGAATAGACTACCTTTAAACGCTTTATTCCTCTCTTACGCAGCTCCCTTCGCATGACTTTGGCCAGAGGATCCACTGATGTATTAAATATATCATCCACCTTAAAAAGAGTAGGATCCATCTTGTTGCCTGCACCCATGCTTGAGATAATGGGGATTCCCATATCGCTGCACCGGACTGCCAGGTCAATTTTTGCAGAAACCGTATCTATAGCATCGATTACATAATCGTAATCATTCTGTAACAGCTTTTCACCTTTGCCGGCTGTATAGAACTCCTGATAAGTCTCTACCTTGGCATCGGCATTTATGCTGATGATCCGCTCCTTCATAACTTCTACCTTAGGTCTGCCAATAGTGTCCAGGGTTGCATGGAGCTGGCGGTTTAAGTTTGTCAGGCATACCACGTCATCGTCAATTAATACAAATGATCCTAAGCCTGACCTGGCAAGAGCTTCCACTGCAAAACTGCCCACTCCGCCAACCCCGAATACCGCCACCTTGCTGTTTTTCAGTTTCTGCAAGGCTTCAGCGCCGATCAGCATTTCCGTTCTGGAAAAAGCGTGCAGCATACTATTCATTTTCCATCCTTTGCTCTTTATTATACTTAACCTGCTCTTCAGATTGCAAAACATCTGCTTTTACACATATATGGAGTTCATCCAGCTGGGACTGTCTGACAGGAGAAGGAGCCTCTGTCATTAAATCCGATGCATTCTGCACCTTGGGGAAGGCAATTACGTCCCGTATGGAATCCCTGTTTGCCAAAAGCATGATCAATCTGTCCAGACCATAAGCGATTCCGCCATGAGGCGGTGTGCCATACTTAAAGGCTTCCAGCAGGAATCCAAACCTTTCCCAGGCCTGTTCCTTACTGAATCCCAGTACTTTGAGCATTTTCTCCTGCATTTCAGTGCTGTGAATCCTTATGCTTCCGCCGCCTAATTCCACTCCGTTCATAACGATATCATACGCCTTTGCTCTGACCTTATCCGGATATGTTTCCAAAAGATGGACATCTTCATCCATAGGACTGGTGAAAGGATGATGTTTTGCCGTATACCGCTGTTCCTCCTCATCATACTCCAACAATGGAAATTCCGTAACCCATATCAGGTTCTTTACATTGTTATCCAAGAGGTTCAGCTTCTCCGCAAGCTGCAACCGCAAGTGCCCCAGGGACGCAAACACGACATCATCCTGATCGGCCACAAAGAGCAAAAGGTCGCCTGCTTCCGCTTCCATTCGGGCAAGCAGGGCATTTAACTCATCTTCGGTGAGGAATTTTGCTATGGGCGATTTAATACCTTCCCCTGTTACATTTATCCATGCCAGGCCTTTTGCCCTGTAGGTTTTTACATGTTCTCCAAGCCCATCAATTTCTCTTCTTGAAAACTTATCTCCGCAACCCTTGGCGTTAATGCCCCGGACACTTCCTCCCTCTGCCACTGCATTGGCAAATACTCTAAAACTGCAGTTTCTTACAATATCGCTCACATCTTTTAGTTCAAGGCCGAAACGGGTATCAGGTTTGTCGGTGCCAAACCGTTCCATGGCTTCTTTATAGGTTATGCGGGGCAATGGCAGCGACAGCTCAATGCCCAGTGCTTTTTTCATAACATCGGCTAACAGCCTCTCATTAAGGGAAATAATGTCATCGATGTCCACAAAGGACATTTCTATATCGACCTGCGTAAATTCAGGCTGCCTGTCTGCTCTCAAATCTTCGTCACGGAAACAACGGGCAATTTGAAAATACTTATCAAAACCGGCCAGCATCAACAGCTGTTTGAACAGCTGAGGAGACTGAGGCAGAGCATAAAAGGAACCTGGATGCACCCGGCTGGGCACCAGATAATCCCTGGCACCTTCCGGAGTACTCTTGGTAAGCATGGGGGTTTCGATTTCAAGAAACCCTTCCCTGTCCAGAAAATCCCGTATCCATTTGGTTACCTTATGCCTCAATACCAAGTTTTTCTGCATTTCCGGACGGCGCAGGTCCAGGTAGCGGTATTTAAGTCTGAGGGCCTCCGATGCATCCAGCCCGTCTTCTATATATATAGGAGGTGTAGCAGCCCTGGAAAGAATTTTAAGTTCCTTAGCAATTACCTCCACATCCCCGTTGGGATAGTTTGGATTAATTGCAGATTCATCCCGCTTCACCACTGTGCCCTTTACTGCCAGAACAAATTCACTGCGAATGGTTTCCGCTTTTTCAAAAATATCCTTGCTTTTTTCTGCATCGAATACAACCTGTATAAAACCGGAACGATCTCTTAAATATGTGAAAATCAACTTTCCCAAGTCTCTTCTGCGCTGAACCCAGCCGTTCAGAACTACCTGGCTTCCTACCAGTTCATTAGTAATCTCTCCGCACATATGGGTTCGTTTTAGGTTGCCCATAGATTCAACCATTTTAGTTCCTCCTCGCACTCAAATAGTCGGCTATTTGATCGAATGCTACACTTTCTTCTTCTCCGGTTTCCATTTCCTTCAGTCGCAGCTGACCGCCGATCAGCTCCTCTTCGCCTATTGTGCCTACAAAACGGGCACCCAGCTTATTGGCATACTTAAATTGTGCCTTCAGGCTGCGGCCTACATGATCCATATCACTGGATATGCCTTTTTCCCTAAGCCCTTGTGCCAGTTGAAAAGCTTTTTCCCTGGCTTTTTCGCCTATTGTGGCAAAATATATGTCACATGCTGTTGGTTTTGGTATTTGGATATCCTGGCTCTGCATTACCAACAGCAACCTTTCCAGCCCCAGACCAAAGCCTACGCCCGGTATGCTGGGACCGCCGCACTCCTCTACCAGGCCGTCATACCGCCCGCCGCCACAGACTGTGCCCTGGGCGCCTATGGAGTCGGAGATTATTTCGAATACGGTTTTTGTATAATAATCCAAACCCCTTACAATCATAGGATCGATAATATATTCAAAGCCGGCTGCATCCAAGAATTTTTTTACATCATCAAAATGGCTGCTGCACTCCTGGCACAAATGATCCAGCATGTGAGGAGCGCCTTTGATAACAGGCTGGCAGCCTTCTACCTTGCAGTCCAGTACCCTTAATGGATTCTTTTCATACCTGTCTTTGCAGGCACTGCATAATTCATCCAAATGATCTGACAGATATTTTTTTAAAAACTCATGGTAATCCGGCCGGCATTTTGGACAGCCGATGCTGTTAATCTTCAAAGCAAGCTCCTTAATTCCCAACTCTTTAAAAAGGGTCATGGCCAGAGCAATAACCTCCACGTCCACGGACGCTTCAGGTGCGCCAAACACTTCTATTCCAAACTGGTGGAACTCCCGCTGTCTTCCGGCCTGCGGGCGTTCATAGCGGTAGCATGGAGTCAGGTAAAACATTTTCACCGGCTGAGGATCAGCATACAGTTTATGTTCTATGTAAGCCCTGGCGACACCTGCAGTTCCTTCCGGCTTCAGTGTTATGCTGCGCCCACCCTTGTCCAAAAAGGTATACATCTCCTTTTGCACTATATCCGTAGTATCGCCCACGCCTCGCTCAAATAATTCTGTATGCTCAAATACCGGCGTACGTATTTCGTTGTAACCATATGCCTTAGAAATCCTGCGTATGGTATCCTCTATATAATGCCACTGATAGATCTCCTGAGGCAAAATATCCTTTGTGCCCTTTGGAGCTTTGGTTAACATCTGCATTTCCTCCTTAAATTGTTAAAGGTGTGGAAAATAAAAAATCCCTGCATCCCAATAAGGGACGAGA
This sequence comes from Clostridiales bacterium DTU083, assembly GCA_001512915.1. Taxonomy (GTDB): domain Bacteria; phylum Bacillota; class Clostridia; order Caldicoprobacterales; family DTU083; genus DTU083. The sequence continues at coordinate 21,919 of LFTC01000079.1, forward strand.
GATTACAACCCGTGGTGCCACCCTGTTTGAAGAAGCATGCCCTTTCGGTTTTGGTACAAGGCATACTCTCCCACTCTAAGGTGATAACGCTGCCATGCGGATCTGCCCGTATAAGTTACAAGCAGATCTTCTCCGGAGTGTCCTTCCCCTGTACTTCCACCGGAAATGCTTTCAGCCGCGGCAATTTCCTCTCTGATGCTTCCATACCGGGTACTCTCTCCTTCATAGAATTTAAATTTGAATTTTATTGTATTATAATCGCCATAGGAAATAATGTCAACTCATACCCAGCACTTTCTGTTTTTTTTCTATCATTTCCTCTATACGAGACAGGTATGTATTCAAGTCTTTAACGTTGCCAATGCGCACCAGCCTGTCCTCGTCAGGATAGTAAATTTTGCTGGATGCACCTGCCCCAAAAGCCCATATATCCCGCTTCTCATCCATAAATTGAATATTATACAGGCATTCCTTTCCAGGCAAGGCATAGCCTACATTTTCCAGGTGGTCCAGCATATATTTCTGCCTGTACAGATAATAGGGAACCATGCCCATTCTTTCAATCCATTTCCTGCATACCTGGGCCATCTGTTCTGCCAATCCCTGGCGGTCAGCATCATATTGATCGAAGGTATACTTCCAAGCGGATGCCCGCTTCACAGCCAGAGTATGCACCGTAACATTTTCCGGATTCAAAGCAGCTATCTGCTCCATGGTGTGTTCCATATGCTCCGGCCCTTCTCCTGGAAGTGCCAGTATTACATCCATGTTGATGCAGTCAAATCCAAGTTTCCTGGCCTGATGGGTAACCCGGATTATATCTTCCACTGTATGATTTCTTCCTATTAAATCCAAGGTTCCCTGATTCATGGACTGAGGATTGATGCTGAGCCTGGTAACCCCGAACTCCTTTAATAACTCAAGCTTGCGCTCGTCCAGGCTGTCCGGCCTGCCCGCCTCTATCGTATACTCGCGTATGGAATTCTTATCTGCTATCTTCTCCTTTACCAGTTTCAGCAGTTTTTCAAGATGAAAATGGTCCAAGACTGTAGGAGTTCCTCCGCCGATGTAAATGGTATCAACAATTGTACCTCTTGAATGAAGCGCCTCCATGACAACGATCAGTTCCTGTTCCAAGCATTCCAGGTAATCCCTCATTTTATCCGATACCCTGTGGATCAGATCCGAAGGAAAGGAACAGTAATGGCAGCGGGAGGAGCAAAAGGGAATGTGTATATAAACCGACACCTCTTTGTTTTCACCATTATCCAAAAGCGGGCGCTGATTATCGGCTGTCTGCAGCAACAGATCAGCCTTTTCAGGGAGAAGCTTATAAATATTATATAATTGTCTTCGTATTACTGATTCATCCAGACCAAAGTCATACATTTCCTGTACCAGTTTAACAGGACGTATGCCGGTTAAGGCGCCCCATTTGGGATGCTTGCCCGTAAACTTATTTAGCAGATCAAAAACACAGCCCTTTATGCCGTTTTTTATGATTCTGTGTGTTTTCTTCTCTTCATCAGTATGCGGCAGCACATCATCTTCTGATAAAATATTGGTGTGATTACAGACCTGCATGCCGTTGTCATACAAAAAGGCAGCGAATTCAGTATTACCAGCCTTCTCTTCATATCGGGCCTCCAGCAGCATGCCGGTGTCGATTGATTCAGGATCCTGATCAGGAAAAGCAGCTATCTGTTTCTGAGGAAAAAAGACCTTAACCAGCTCAACAATTTCATTGACATAGGGAATCTGCGGCGCTTTGACCCAAATCATAAGAATTCCTCACCGCTTTGCAAGTATGGGTTTGATGCGTATTCATTCCCTATCGTGCTGCTCGGCCCGTGGCCGGGGTAAATAACCAAATTATCATCCAAAACCAGAAGTTTTTCCCTTATAGATTTTATAAGGATCTTGTAGTTTCCGCCGGGCAGATCAGTTCTTCCTATGGAACCTGCAAACAAGGTATCTCCTGTAAAGATTACACCATCGCCCAGATAGGATACGCCTCCTTTGGTATGGCCGGGAGTGTGGATAACCTGCAGTTTGATATTGCTAACCTGCAGTTCCATGCCGTCCTCCACCATAATGTCCGCTGACACATTTATGGGTTCACCACCAACAAAGGAGGATAAGTTTTTGGCTGGATCCATAAGCATCTCTGAATCTTCAGGATGCACTGCAACCCTTGCGCCGGTTTTTTCTTTCAGCTCGTTTACTGCCCCTATATGATCGAAATGGCCATGGGTAAGCAGGATATATTTTAATTGCAGATTATTTTCCTTAATCAGCCCAAGTATTCTGTCAACGCTGCCTCCGGGATCAATGACAACACACTGCCTGGTTTGTTCACAGTATGGTATATAGCAGTTAACCCCCAGTTCACCAACAATCAGGGATAGAATTTTCAGCAATTGATTTCCTCCTAAAATGTCTTTTTACTGTCAAGCAGAATGGTAACCGGGCCATCATTTACCAAGTCAACTTCCATATGAGCTCCAAAAACTCCTTTTTTAACAGCAATTCCATGTGCAGATACTTTATTGCAGAATTCCTCATAGTACTTTTCCGCCTTATCAGGTTCTGCTGCTGAAACAAAGCTGGGCCTGCGGCCTTTTCTGCAGTCGGCGCACAGGGTGAATTGGGATACAACCAGTATTTCGCCGCCGGTATCCTTTACAGACAAATTCATTTTACCCTGCTCATCCTCAAACACACGGAGATTGACAATTTTATCGGCCAGATACTCCATGTCCTGCATTGTATCACCCTGCTCAACCCCGAGCAAAACCAGGTACCCCTTCTGAATACTGGATACAGTTCTGCCCTCTACGGTTACGCCAGCTTGTCTTACACGTTGTACAACAGCCCTCAAATAAATCTCTCCTTGAAAACTTTATGCTAAGCATTTACGCGGTAAACATCCACCACATCAGGCAGCCGGCCCAGGTATTTCATAACCTTTTCCAGCTGATGAGTGTCATGGATATCCATATTAATATTGATAACAACCATCTTATTTTTCGCCGTTCTGGCGTTTATTGCAGTTACATTTATCTTGATTTCTGCTATGGCATTGGTCAAATCAGCCAGCAAAGCCTGTCTGTCATGAGCCACAATTTGAATTTCAGCATTATAGGAGGCTTTGTTCTCAGCTGCCCAGCTGACCTCGATAAGCCTGTTTGCATCCACTTGATCATCTGCCAGATTGATGCAGTCTGCCCTGTGCACTGAAACTCCCCTGCCCCTGGTAATATACCCAATGACAGGATCACCGGGCACCGGATTGCAGCACCTGGCTATACGAATCAATACATTGTCGATACCCTTTACTTTGATGCCGTTTCCTGAATAGCTCCGGGCTTTTTCAGACCGCTGCTCTTTGGTTACAGTTTCCTCCGCTTCTTGTTTATTGGCTTTTCTGTATTCATCTATGAGACGGTTAAGCACAGGTCCGGTGCTTATGCCTCCGTAACCAATAGCAGAGTATAAATCGTCCAGTGAAGTAAAACCAAACTTCTTTAATATCCCTTCTACCCATTCAGGCTGCATAAGTTGGGACAAGGTATATCCGCGGCGTTTCGCTTCCCGCTCCAACATTTCCTTGCCTTTTTCAATATTTTCTTCCCGTCTCTCCTTTTTGAACCATTGCTTAATCTTATTTCTGGCCTGATTGGTTTTTACAATTTTCAGCCAATCTCTGCTGGGGCCGTGATTAGCTGACTGAGTGGTGAGAATCTCAACAATTTCACCGGTATTAAGATTATAATCCAAAGGCACGATTTTACCGTTGACCTTGGCGCCGATGCAGCGGTTTCCGACAGCGCTGTGAATGGCATAGGCAAAATCCAGGGGTGTGGCACCTTTGGGCAAGTCAATTACATCACCTTTGGGCGTAAAAACAAATACCTCGTCGGTAAATAAATCGATCTTCAGGCTTTCCATAAACTCTTTGGCATCCCGGGAATCATTCTGCCACTCTAAAAGCTGGCGGAGCCAAGCCAGCTTTTTGTCCAGATCATAGGAAGTTTTACCGCCTTCCTTGTATCTCCAGTGAGCGGCAATTCCGTATTCCGCTGTACGGTGCATATCCCAGGTTCGTATTTGAATTTCAAAAGGTTCCCCCTCCGGACCAATTACAGTAGTATGCAATGATTGGTACATATTAGGCTTAGGCATGGCAATATAATCCTTAAACCTGCCTGGAATGGGTTTCCAAAGAGTATGTGCTACCCCCAGAACTCCGTAACAGTCTTTAACTGTATTCACCAGGACCCGGATAGCAAGAAGATCATATATCTGTTCAAACTCCTTATGCTGCATGTACATCTTCTTATAAATGCTGTAGAAGTTTTTAGGTCTTCCCTCAATTTCGCATTCGATGGCCACCTCGTTAAGCTTGTCCTTTAAAGCAGCTATAACCATCTGGATGAATTCCTCGCGTTCCTTACGTTTCCTGGCTACCTTTTCCACAAGATCATAGTAACCCTTGGGATCAATATATCTTAAAGATATATCCTCCAACTCCCACTTTATTTTAAAAATACCCAGGCGGTGTGCCAAGGGTGCATAAATCTCCAGGGTTTCATAGGCTTTTTCCCGCTGTTTCTCCTCATCCACATATTCCAAGGTACGCAGGTTATGAAGCCTGTCCGCCAGTTTTATAATAATAACCCGTATGTCCTTGGCCATAGCCAGAAACATTTTTCTTAAGTTTTCTACCTGCTGTTCTTCCTTGGATTTATATGACAGACGGCTCAATTTGGTTACTCCGTCAACCATACCGGCAACCTCTCTGCCGAATCTCTCCTCCAGCTCTTCCTTTGTTACACCGGTATCTTCGATTGTGTCATGAAGCAACCCGGCAATAATGGTGTCCACATCCATGCCCAGGTCTGTCAATATTTTTGCCACGGAAAGGGGATGAATGCTGTAAGGTTCACCGGAAGACCGCTTTTGGTCGGCATGGGCTTTTTCAGCAAATTTATATGCTTCTGCAACTCTTGCTGCTGCATCTTCTCCAAATATGTCTTTTATTCTATTTACCAGCCCTTCCAGCACAATCATCTCCTTTCTTCGGCTAGTTTACAGTTTATTCCATTATTCATCTTTCATACTGAATCAAAGAGTGTACATTATATCCTTCCAAGGTTTTCCGGCCGTTCAGATAACGGAGTTCCATCACAAACAGAATCCCTACAACTATACCACCCAGTTTTTCCACCAGTTTTGTAACTGCCAGGGCGGTACCTCCCGTAGCAAGAAGATCATCTACTATTACTACTTTCTGGCCGGGTTGAATGGCATCCTTATGAATCTCCAGGACATCTGTTCCATATTCCAGTTCATATTCATATCTGACTGTCTCAGCCGGTAGTTTGCCTGGTTTGCGCACAAGCACAAACCCTGTGTTCAGCCCGTATGCAACAGGAGCACCCAAAACAAAGCCGCGGGCTTCCGGACCCACTACTATTTCTGCACCCATTTCCTTACATATTTTCACCATGGTATCTACAGTATAATGGTATGCTTCTTTATCTTTCAGCAGGGTTGTTATATCCTTGAAGGATATACCTTTCTTTGGAAAATCTTCAACTACTCTGATTTTTTGAGCTAAATCCATCCTGTTTCCTCCTTAAATTTACTTACAGCATATTATCACTTATGCCATGGCGGGCTGTCCATTCACTATGGAAATTCACCAGCCGGCTTTCGCTCAAATTGCGGCTTACCGGGTTAGGATTGCAGTAAATACGTATGTAACTATCCTTGGTTTCTATGGATATAAAATCCAACTCCTTAAATATTTCCAGGGCAAGACGCAGCTGAAAACCATTCCATGAAAACCCGCTTCCTTGCCTTAAATCATCCAACAAACGCCTTCCATCCGGCCATATGTTGCGGCCGGGAATCACTTTTCTAAGCCATTTGTATATAATGCCTAATTGTTCCCTGTTTAAAGTATAAGCATTTATGTTGATTGCCGCATCCGGCTTACATTTGTTCCAAACGAAGCAACTATGCTTTTGTTTCCTTTCCCCTGCTGTTTCATAGTAATATAATCCTGTATGGAACCTTTTTTCCTCTGCAGGAGTAATAATGGATCGATAGTACTGCTGAGGGCATCTGAGATAATTTGGAATTAAGATTACCGTATTGGATCCCAGACCGTTGCCTGAATACGGATAATGATACTGAACTGGGATCCGGTTCAGTAAATCCTTTTCCATCATCAGATTCAGAAGCTCAGCTGCATATTCAAAAGTACTTACAAAAACCGCTGTGCCTAACAAAGAATCTGCCAGCCGGTCCAATGCATCTTCAGCCGCCAACTGTTCAGCTTCTTCACAGACCTCAGTTTCTGCGGTTTTTAATAGATTATCATAATCATTATACATAAAATATTGGAAAAAAACATCAAAAAATTTGAAATAGAAAGAAGACAGCAATTCGTCTATATCCTCAGGTCCAAGAAAAGTTCGCTTTACATCATACAAATGGAATTGGGTGCTGCTGACACCCATCCATTCATTTCTTTTCAGCGAAGTAATCAGATTTACACGGCAACCCTGCTGCAGATCCTTACCTGTTTCTCCCATACCAAAACCTACTGCATCCCATGTACGCTGGCCTAAAGATAATGACAATTTAATATGGTTGCTTTCCTTCCCTACCAGCTGGCAGCTTTCCACAACAGCCGAGTCCAGGAAAAATTTCGGTACCGGATTGCCGCAGCCGAAAGGAGCCAGTAAATCTATTTCATCCAGCAGATCAGGAGTAATCTGATCATGTTTAAGCATTCCATCATAAAAATAGCGGGGAACCAGAGCTTCTTCATCCAAAACTTCGTCTGCATATGCACAAATCCTTTTTCGGAATTCATCGATATTGGATTTATCCATGCCAAGCCCGGCAGCCAGCTCATGCCCGCCAAAACGGGTCAATAAATCCTTGCATGAGAGCAATGCCTCATACATATGAAAGCCCTGAATGCTGCGAGCTGAACCCGTTGCCTCATCATCATCCAAAGAGAGAACAATGGCAGGACGATTGTATCGCTCAACAATCCTGGATGCGACGATCCCAATTACACCTGGATGCCAGTTCTCTCCTGCGGTTACAATCACCCTGTCATGGGCAAGATCCACCTGCCGGGCCATATGTTCGAGGGCTGAGTCCAGAATCTTGCTTTCTGTTTCCTTTCTCAGCTGGTTTTGTTCAACCAGCTCCCGGGCAAGCGAAAGGGCCTGGCCAACATTACCGGACGTAATCAGATCATAACCGGCATGAAAGGTAGTCATTCTGCCGGGTGCGTTGAGGCATGGACCTATCGAGTAGGAAATTATGCCGGCATCCACGGCTTTTCCATCCCTGTTCAAAGCCCGTAGCAAAGCACTGATGCCGGGACGAGGTTTTTCATTAATCTGTCTGATTCCCAAAGCTGCAAAAATACGGTTTTCATCGGTAAGGGGCACTATATCTGCAATTGTTCCGATGGCTATCAGATCCAAATACAGGGAAAGAGCTTCAAGCCCCCCCAAAGCCTGTATAAGCTTTGCTGCCACTCCAACACCGGCCAGTTCCTTAAAAGGGTATTGCTGATCTGGAATTTTCGGATTGATAACGGCATATGCATCAGGCAGATCTGCCCCCGGCACATGATGATCAGTTATTATGATATCCATATGCCGGTTAAACTGTTGCACTTCTTCAATGGCGGAAATTCCGCAATCAACTGTAATCAGCAGCCTGGCTCCCTGTTCAAGAACCGATTGCAAGGATTCTGCATGCAGTCCGTATCCTTCATCCTGGCGGCTGGGTATGTATACATCCGCCTCTGCTCCCAGAGACCTCAAATAAAGGGACAATACAGCGGAAGATGTTATTCCATCTGCATCATAATCTCCATAAATTACTATTTTTTCACCGGACATAACAGCCTGTCTGATTCGTACGGCAGCCTTTTCCATATCTTTCAGGAGAAAGGGATCGTGCAGATGGCTAAGACTTGGCTTAAGAAAAGCTCTGGCTTTATCCGGATCGGTTATTCCCCTGTTTACAAGGAGGCCGGCAGTCACTTCACTGATGCCCAGCTCCATCATCAAGAGCATGATTATTGTAGATCTGTCTTTAATATCTGGTACATAGAGCTGATATATCGACATTTAACCCCCTCATTTACTCCTCTTCAGCTAGAAATTCCAATGCCTTAATTGCAAGAGCACATTCCAGTCTCTTTTTCTCCATTTCACAGCCAAGTTCATAAGGTTTGTTTATATCTCCGGAGAAATTATAAGCATTAGCTGCGCAGCCTCCGCTGCAGTAAAATCTGGCCCAGCAGGATACACATTTCTCCTTGGTAAACACATTGGAACGGCGGAATGTCTGTTGCATTTCGTAATCAAAAGAACCGTCTGAAACATTTCCCATTTTAAATGCTTCATTGCCTACAAACTGATGACAGGGATAAATATCTCCATTTGGAGTTACCGCAACATACTCAGTGCCTACTCCACAGCCCGATGTACGTTTGGCTGCACAGGGGCCCTGCTCCAGGTCCACCATAAAGTGGAAGAAATTAAAGCCTCTCCCCTGTTTTCTCCGTTCAATGTAAGCCTCCGCCAACCTGTCATATGCTTGGTTTATTTCCGGCAGGTCGTCAGTGGAAAGATGGTACTCTTCATCTTCAGCAGCCACCACCGGTTCAATGGATATCTGCTTAAAACCCAAATCAGCCAGATGCAACACATCCCGGTCAAAATCCTTGTTATGTTTTGTGAAGGTTCCCCGGACGTAATAATCCGTCTGCCCTCTTGTATCAGCCAGCTTTATGGCCTTGGGAACTATATGATCATAGCTGCCGGTGCCTGCCCGGGTTTTACGCAGATGATCATGAACTTCCGGGCGTCCGTCTATGCTTATAACAACGTTTACAAATTCCTTGTTTATATAATCCAGAATTTCATCATCCAAGAGCAGTCCGTTAGTGGTAATAGTAAATCTGAATTGCTTGTTGTGCTTTTTCTCGAGCTCCCGTCCGTACTCAACCAGTTGTTTTACCACTTTGAAATTCATAAGCGGTTCTCCGCCGAAAAAGTCTACTTCAAGATTTTTCCGATGACCTGAATGCTTAATCAGGAATTCCAGTGCCTTTTTGCCTGTTTCCAGGTCCAGCAGTCCCCTTTCACCCTTAAAATCTCCGGTTGAAGCAAAGCAATAGCTGCACCTTAAATTGCAGTCATGAGCTGCATGCAGACACATAGCCTTGATAACCGGCTCTCCCTGCATGACAGGCTTGTCCTCAGGATTCCAGCAGGTATATAACATATCTGCCTCTATCAGCTGATTTATCTCGGAAAGGCCTTCCTTCAAAGAATTCAAAGAATATTTACCGCCTAATTTCTTCTGAATCTCTTTCCAGGAAAACTGCGGGCCATAGTCCAGTAAATCCCAGATCAATTCATCTATTATATGAACGGCACCGCTGTTGACATCCAGAACCAAGCGGATTCCTTTATATTCAAATTTATGTATCATTTGCGTCATTCTTCCCCCTGTTTCAATAAATATAGCAGTAGCTTAGCTACTGCTATACAACCTTTTTATGTACTATGATGATTTACTTTTGACAACTTTGGTTGCCAACAGTGCAGGATGTTTTACATGCTGATTGGCAAGATGTCTGACATTCTCCGCAGCCCCCGCGGATTAAGCTTTTCTTAATATTACCCTTATGCATTGTTTTAATGTGTTTCATACCCGTTTCTCCTCTTTCTCTTGCTGATTCAGTCTAATTATAGCATAGAATTGGCCGCATGAAAAGAGATCAAAGTTTTTTATGACCCTAGCGGATATTAATGCCTATTGCCCCACCGGCAGCACCAACTACAACTGCCATTAGAATGTCCGACAGTAAAATATAATCTATGGAAAAATGCCCGCCGGATACAAGGCTTATAATAGAAACAAGCACAATATAACAAATGCCTGTAATTGCACCTTTCAACCAGCCTTTGGCAGTTGACTTGTTTGCAACATATGCCCCTCCTGCAGCAATACTTAGTATCCGTATAACCTGAACAACAGGCCTGATAATAGTCTCCGACAAGCTGGATATTTGCATGATTAATGCAAACAGGATGATAAAGAATAGTGTTATGATTACGGCAAGTATTGAACCTTTGGAAATCAATAGTGCTTCTTGAGCAAAGGTAAGTTCCTCTTGTTTTGCAGCAGCTCTCCTGGTTTTTCTCATAAGCTACAACTCCCCTAACATGTCTTATTCCAAATATATGCAATAGAAAATTTTGATATGACACCGGGGAGCAGAAATGAAAAAAGCTGGTTTCTTGAGAAACTCAGCTTTTTTCCGTTAATCTGATTCTTCTGATTCTTCTTCAGGCCGTTCAACATCCCGGATAGCCCATCGTTCAAATACCAACTTGACCTTATCGGCCCCAACTTCAACTGTCAATATATCATCCTTGACTGAAACTATTTTACCGCAGATTCCGCCGATGGTTGTAACATTGTCGCCTGCTTTAAGAGAAGCCAGCATTTCCTGGGTTTCTTTCTCTTTCTTTCTCTGAGGACGAATCAGTACAAAATAAAAAACCACAAACATCAATATAATAGGAAGAAAACTTCCAAGCGTACCAAGAATGCCTCCCTGACCTTCCGCTGCTGTCTGTGCTGCTAGTAACATTTGTTTACCTCCTTTAATGCATATAATAATATATTAAACGGTTTGTCCCGTTTATTCAAGAATTATATTGAAAATTTTTCACTCATATCCAAACTTTGCAAAAAAATCATTTCTGAACTCAATCAGATTTTCATTCCAAATGGCCTGCTTCACCTTTTCCATCAGCCGGATTAAGAATCTGAGATTATGAATGGACAGCAAAACGGAAGCCAGGATTTCATTAGCCTTGATCAGATGACGCAGATAAGCACGGGTAAAATTCTTGCAGGTATAACAGTCACACTCAGGATCAAGGGCAGAAAAATCTCTCTCATAAGCCGCATTTCTGACTACCACCTTGCCCCGGCTGGTAAGGACTGTACCATTTCTGGCTACGCGGGTGGGAAGCACACAATCAAACATATCAACGCCCCTCAGCACACCCTCCAGCAGACAATCCGGGGAACCTACACCCATCAGATATCTGGGCTTGTTTTTTGGCATAATGGGAACAATGCAGTCCAGCATATCGTACATTACCGGCTTAGGTTCACCTACACTGAGGCCTCCTATGGCATAGCCGGGCAAATCATGTTCCAATACGCTTTCAGCACTCATTTTTCTAAGATCGGCATATGTGCCGCCCTGAATAATGCCGAACAATGCCTGATCTTCCCTGCGATGCGCCTGTATGCATCGTTTCAGCCAACGGCTGGTTCGTTCAGCTGACCGCTTTACATATTCATAATCAGCAGGATAAGGCGCGCATTCGTCAAAAGCCATTATTATATCGGCTCCCAAAGCGTTCTGTATCTCCATAACCCTTTCCGGTGACAGAAAATGGGTTGAACCATCCAAATGGGACTGGAAGGTGACCCCTTCCTCTTTAATATCCCTTAACTCGGCCAGGCTGAATACCTGAAATCCACCGCTGTCGGTCAGGATAGGCCGGTTCCAGTTCATGAACTTATGCAAGCCTCCGGCTTCCTTTATAAGATTATGGCCTGGCCGCAGATAAAGATGATAAGTATTGGATAGAATTATCTGTGCATTTATTTCTTCCAATTCCTTTGGCGTAACCGCCTTAACCGTAGCCTGGGTGCCCACAGGCATAAATACCGGAGTTTCAAAACTGCCATGAGGTGTATGAAATTTTCCTATTCGCGCTTTTGATCTGGGATCTTCCTTTATTAATTCAAATTCAAACATACTGCCTCCTATTTATCAGTGATAAACATAGCATCACCAAAGCTGAAAAATCTATATCGTTTTGTTACAGCTTCCTTGTAAACCTCCAGCATCTCTTCCCGCCCTGCCAATGCACATACCAGCATTAACAGGGTGGATTTGGGAAGATGGAAATTGGTAATCAAAGCATCTACTGTTTTGAATCGATAGCCGGGGTAAATAAACAGATCGGTTTCACCTTTTCCTGGTCTGACCAGGCCGTTTTCATCCGCAACCGACTCCAATGTACGCAAGGAAGTAGTTCCGACAGCAATAATCCGTTTGCCTGCCCGTTTGGCTGCATTAATCTTCTCGGCTGATTCCTGCGGTACAGCATAGACCTCCTCATGCATAACATGATCCTGAATATTATCAACCTTGACTGGACGAAAAGTGCCTAAACCCACATGCAGAGTAACCCGGGCTATTACTGCTCCCCTGTCCTCCAGTTTCTTAAGAAGTTCAGGCGTAAAGTGAAGCCCGGCTGTCGGAGCAGCTGCTGAACCGCTGTACTTGGCATACACAGTCTGATATCGGCCGGGATCCTTTAATTTATGGTGAATATAAGGTGGAAGGGGCATTAAGCCGACCTTATCCAACACTTCCTCAAAAACACCGTCAAAAAAAAAGCGGACTGTGCGTCCCCCGTCATCAGTCACGCCCAGCACTTCAGCCTTTAATAATCCATTTCCAAACACAAACCGGGTGCCTTTCTGGGCTCTTTTTCCAGGCTTGACCAATACACGCCAAATATCCTCTTCTTCCCGCCTAAGCAGAACAAATTCCATTTTGCCCCCAGTATCCTCCCGATGCCCCAGAAGTCTGGCAGGAATCACTTTTGTGTCATTAATTACCAGACAATCACCTGGAAAAATATATTCAATTATATCCCGGAATATCCTGTGTTCAATGCGTTTTGACTTCGGATGATATACCAGAAGCCTGGACTCATCACGCTTGTCAATGGGAGTCTGGGCAATCAGTTCTTCGGGGAGTTCATAGTCAAAGTCGCTTACTCTCAAGTTTGTCTCTCCATTTCATTGACGGATTTAGAATTACTACAATAAGCTTTCCTGCTCATTAACAGGCAGCTTGATATGCTTGTACCCAAGGGGAGTCAGGATTCTGCCCCTCGGGGTACGGGCAATAAACCCCAATTGCAGCAGATAGGGTTCACATACGTCTTCAATAGTTGAAGTCTCCTCGCCGGTGGAAGCGGCCAGTGTATCCAAGCCTACCGGCCCGCCGTTAAATTTCAACGCGATAGTCTTAAGCAGCCTCCTGTCAACATCATCCAGTCCCACATGATCCACTTCCAGCATATCCAGCGCTTCCCGTGCCACTTCCAGAGTAATTATACCGTCAGCACGGATCTGAGCATAATCCCTTACCCGTTTAAGAAGCCGGTTTGTAACCCTCGGAGTACCTCTTGACCGCCTTGCGATCTCATAAGCACCCTCATCATCTATTTCTACATTAAGAATTCCGGCTGAACGAAGAACAATCTGCTTCAGTTCTTCGGGACTGTAGAGTTCCAATCGGTTTATTACCCCAAACCTGTCCCGGAGAGGCGAAGTAAGCATTCCTGCCCGAGTGGTGGCTCCAATCAGAGTAAATTTGGGCAAATCCAACCGGATAGACCTCGCACTGGGTCCTTTACCAATTATTATATCCAGAGCATAATCTTCCATAGCTGGATACAGGATTTCTTCCACACTACGGTTTAAACGATGAATCTCATCTATAAAAAGCACATCGTGTTCGCCAAGATTGGTCAGTATGGCAGCCAGATCCCCTGCCTTTTCGATTGCCGGGCCGGAAGTAATCCTAATACCTACTCCCAGCTCATTGGCTATTATGTTGGCAAGGGTGGTCTTACCCAGCCCCGGCGGCCCATACAACAATACATGGTCCAGTGCCTCTCCTCTTTCCAAGGCTGCCTGGATAAAGATCTGCAGCTTTTCCTTAACCTTTTCCTGCCCAATATATTCATCCATGCGCCTTGGCCTGAGGCTAAGCTCGGTATCCTGATCCTCAGCCATTTTCCTGGATGCAATTATACGATCCTCTTGTTCCTGCAAATATAAACCCTCCTATCTGCCCGGATTGTCCAATTTTCTTAGTGCCAGCCGGATCAGAGCAGATGCATCCTTCTCTTCCAAACCTGCCAAAGCACTTTCGGCTTCTGCCGCTCCGTAACCCAATGCCTGAAGGGCCTGAAAGGCTTCCATTCGTTCATTGGACCAGCTGCCGGGCGATGCTGAAGCTGTATCCGAAAAACTCATTGCATCTTTATCGATTTTATCCTTCAGCTCCAATATGATCCGGTCTGCTGTCTTCTTGCCAATTCCGGGAGCCTTGCATAGGGTTTTTCTGTCTCCTGTTAATATGGCAAGAGCCAGCTGGTTTACTGTAAGGGTTGAAAGCATGCCTATAGCTGCTTTAGGGCCAACGCCTGAAACTGTGATCAGTTTTTCAAAAAAGATTTTTTCCTCTTTTTCCAGGAAACCATACAGTTCCTGACAGTCTTCTCTAAGATGCATATATGTATAAAGCTTAACCTTGCTCCCCTTTGATGGCAGCTTCTGCAATATCAAGCCTGGAACAAAGATGTGATATCCAATGCCATTGGCTTCAATTACTACTTGCTGGCTGTCTACTTCTTCCAGTGTTCCATATATATAGGCGTACATTCAATTCTCTCCTATTCATTCCACTTCCTAATCCGGCTGTCCAGTTTTCGGCCGAATTGGGCACTATGCATGTGACATATGGCCACAGCCAGTGCATCTGCTGCATCATCAGGCCTGGGTATTTCATCCAGATTTAATAAAAGTTTAACCATGCTCTGAACCTGATGCTTGTCTGCCCGGCCGTATCCAACAACCGCCTGCTTTACCTGAAGAGGTGTGTACTCATACAGATCAATGGCCTGCCTGGCACCGGCCAATACCGCCGCACCACGGGCATGGCCTATAATCAGAGCTGTTTTCACATTTCTGTTAAAAAACAACTCCTCATATGCCATTGCATCAGGAGAGTACTTTTCAATCAGCTCTTCCACAGAATTAAATATGCGGAGCAGCCGCTGAGGGGTTTCCATGTCAGAAGGCGTGCTTACTACACCATAATCCAGCGCCCTGGCTTTGACTCCGTCATACTCAATTACCCCGTAGCCCATGATAGCCATGCCGGGGTCTATCCCTAATATAACCACCAAATCACCCTGCTTCTGCTTTTCCACTATTGTAATATTATGCTTTTTCGAGAATGATGTCAATGGACCAGCAATAATAGCTAAAAGTTTGTTATATTAATATTGAATATTTATGCACTTTAATGTATAATTATTTCATCATCTGATAAGCTCTGTATCGGATAAATTATATTAACTAAAAAGAAAGGTGAAAACAATGTCTGAAAAGCAGAAGGTGGTACTTGCATATTCTGGAGGTTTGGATACGTCCATAATTATTCCTTGGCTAAAGGAGAATTTCGATTACGAGGTCATTGCTGTGGCAGGCAATGTAGGACAGGGCGACGAACTGGAAGGCCTGGAGGAAAAAGCTCTGAAAACGGGTGCAAGTAAAATATATATAGAAGATCTGCAGGAGGAATTCGTATACGACTTCATCTTCCCTACCATGAAAGCCGGTGCGGTTTATGAAAAAAAATACCTGCTGGGCACATCCATAGCTCGCCCGGTAATTGCAAAACGCCTGGTTGAGATTGCAGAAAAGGAAGGTGCCGTTGCAGTCTGCCACGGTGCCACCGGCAAGGGCAACGATCAGGTGCGCTTTGAACTGACTGTTATGGCTTTAAATCCCAATCTGAAAATTATTGCTCCATGGAGGATATGGAATATCAAGTCCAGGGAAGATGCAATAGAATATGCCCAGGCAAGAAATATCGACATACCGGTAACCAAAGAAAACAATTACAGCATGGACCGCAATTTATGGCATCTGAGCCACGAAGGCAGTGATCTGGAAGATCCCTGGAATGAACCAAGTGAAAACTTATTCATGATTTGTACGCCTCCGACACAGGCACCGGATGAGCCGGAGTATGTGGAAATTGAATTTGAGCAAGGAATTCCGGTTAAAGTCAATGGAACTCTCTATGATGGAGTAACCCTGATAAAATTATTGAATCAAATAGGGGCAAAACACGGAGTAGGCATAGCTGATATGGTTGAAAACCGCCTGGTCGGCATGAAGTCAAGAGGAGTTTATGAGACACCGGGAGGCACAATTTTGCATGCAGCTCACCAGCAGCTGGAGTCCATCACCCTGGACCGGGATACTTTGCATTACAAACAGCTTGTTTCTGTTAAGTTTGCCGAGCTGGTATATGATGGAAAATGGTTTACTCCCCTGCGGCAGGCTTTGTCCGCTTTTGTTGATGAAACACAAAAAAACGTCACCGGCAAGGTAAGGCTTAAACTGTATAAAGGCAATGTAATTCCTGCAGGCGTCCAGTCCCCAAACTCCCTTTACAGGGAAGAGTTTGCCACTTTCGGCCAAGACGAAGTATATAATCAAAAGGATGCAGAAGGTTTTATACACCTTTTTGGCCTCCCGCTTAAAATGCGAGCATTAATGGAACAGGAGAAAGGGTTTAAGCCATGAAACTATGGAGCGGCAGATTTGAAAAGAAAACAGCAGCTGAAGTGGATGATTTTAATTCCTCCATACATTTTGACTGGCGGTTGTACCGCCATGATATTAGGGGCAGCATTGCTCATGCCCGCATGCTGGGAAGGCAGGGCATTATATCAGAAGAAGAGGCCGATTTGATCTGCACAAATCTTGAGCAGCTGCTCAAGGATATTGAATCCGGCTCAATAAACTTCAGCACTGAAGCTGAAGATATTCACATGAATATTGAATCCCTGCTGATTGAACGTATCGGCCAAACAGGAAAAAAACTGCACACCGGCAGGAGCAGAAATGACCAGGTAGCATTGGATACCAGGATGTATGCCAGGGAAGAAACAGACCAAATTTTGCAGCTGTTATCGGCACTTCAATATGAGCTTTTAAAAACTGCAGAAGACAATGCTGAAACTTTCATGCCGGGATATACGCACCTGCAGAAAGCCCAGCCAATTACTCTGGCGCACCATCTTATGGCTTATTTCGAAATGTTCCGCCGGGATATGGAGCGGCTGCTGGACTGCAGGAAAAGAATAAACATTATGCCTTTGGGTTCCGGGGCTCTGGCCGGCACTACGTATCCTTTGGACAGGGAGTGGGTTGCAGAGGAATTGGGTTTTTCTGATATTACCCGTAACAGCCTTGATGCGGTCAGTGACAGGGATTACATTATCGAAATCCTGGGATGCTGTTCCATGATTATGATGCACCTAAGCCGCTTTTGTGAAGAACTGAT
Organism: Clostridiales bacterium DTU083; assembly: GCA_001512915.1. Classification (GTDB taxonomy): domain Bacteria; phylum Bacillota; class Clostridia; order Caldicoprobacterales; family DTU083; genus DTU083. Next base: position 39,230 of record LFTC01000079.1, read on the forward strand.
ATTGTGGTCAACAGATGAATTCGGCTTTGTAATAATGGACGATTCCTACAGCACCGGAAGCAGTATTATGCCCCAGAAGAAAAACCCCGATGTTGCAGAGCTTATCCGAGGCAAAACAGGCAGGGTATATGGAAATCTTATTGCGCTTTTGACTGTTATGAAAGCCCTTCCACTGGCCTACAATAAAGATATGCAGGAAGACAAGGAGGCCTTGTTTGACAGCCTGGACACGGTGAAGAAATGCCTTAAGGTATTCACCGGTATGCTGTCTACCTTAAAATTCAGTAGAAAACAAATGAAACAAAGCGCCCTTTCAGGCTTTGCCAATGCCACCGATGCAGCTGATTATTTGGTAAAAAAAGGCCTGCCCTTCCGAAGTGCTCATGAAGTTATTGGCAAACTGGTGCTGCATTGCATAAAACATAATTTAAGCCTGCAGGACCTGGAACTTTCCCAGTTTAAGGAATTCTCTCCTTTGTTTGAGGAAGATATATACCATGCCATATCCTTGGAAACGTGCGTTAATGAGAGAAAACTGCCTGGAGGACCTGCAGCTGAAACGGTGAAACAAGCCATAAAAGAAGGCAGGACCTGGCTGGATAATGTTTTATCGAACCTGGCCACTGCCTAATACAACATATTTGACTGTAGTTAATTCCTTAAGGCCCATAGGCCCTCTGGCATGTAGTTTCTGGGTGCTGATGCCGATTTCCGCCCCGAAGCCGAATTCAAAACCATCGGTGAACCGGGTTGATGCGTTAACATAAATCGCAGCAGCATCCACTTCCCTGGTGAATTTTTGTCCGTTCAGGTAATTGCTGGTTACAATGGCTTCAGAGTGTTTGGTGCCGTATTTGGAAATATGCTCAACCGCTTCATCAACACCATCTACAACCTTTACTGCCATAATCATGTCCAGGTATTCTTCATACCAGTCTTCTTCTGTTGCAGGAACTGCCCATTCAACCAGTTTTAGGGTTTCTGGACATCCTCGCAGTTCCACGCCCTTTTCTTTCAGTTTCGCTGCTATAAGAGGCAAAAGTTCAGGCGCAATTCTTCTGTCAATCAGTAGAGTTTCGGCAGCATTACATACACCCGGACGATTAGTCTTGGCATTTATCACAATCTCTACTGCCATATCCGGATCGCATTCGCCGTCCACATAAACATGGCAGTTTCCGACCCCGGTTTCAATTACCGGCACCTTGGAGTTTTCAACCACTGTTTTAATTAAGCCTGCCCCGCCTCTGGGTATGAGCACATCGATAATACCAGTTAATTGCATCAACTCAATAACACTGCTTCGGCCTGTATCACTAATAAGTTGAACAGCTCCACGGGGAATGCCGGCTCCATAAGCTGCTTCTGCCATTATCTCTGCTATGGCCTTGTTGGAATTGATGGCTTCGGATCCTCCCCTTAAGACCACAGCATTGGATGTTTTGATGCACAAGCCAATGGCATCGGCAGTAACATTAGGCCGTGACTCATAAATAATGCCGACAACCCCCATAGGAACCCTGCGCTGCATGACCTGCAAACCGTTAGGGCGGGTCCATCCGGCAATGGTCTCACCAATGGGATCGGACAATGCCTTAATCTGCCTCAATCCTTCTGCCATGGCCTGTATGCGATTCTCATTCAACAACAGCCTGTCTATCATGGCTTTTGGCCTTCCGGATTCCATGGCAGCATTCAAATCCTTTTTATTTTCCTCAATAATAAAATTCATTCTGCGTTCCAAAGCCTGTGCCATGGCTTCCAGGGCAGAATCCTTAACCGAGGAAGAAATGGTAGCCAGTTTAACAGAGGCATTTTTCGCCTCAACGCCTTTACTGCGCACCTCGCTCATAAACAACCCCCTCCTTATTGGGCACAAACAATGTTCCTACATTTTCCCCTGCCAGTATTCTGTTGATATTGTGAGGATTATCCCCGTTGGCTATAACCATGGGTATGCCGTGCTCAATGCAAATCCGGGCAGCGGCTATTTTGGTCTTCATTCCGCCGGTACCCAGGTCATTGTGGGTATTTCCAGAAGCCCTTATAATTTCATCGGTTATGCCATAAACTACGTGAATAAGCTCAGCATCCTTATTTAAATTAGGGTCCTTATTGTAAAGTCCGTCGATATCTGATAAAAGAATCAGTAAGTCTGCCTTGACCAGTACTGAAACAATTGCGGATAGAGTGTCATTATCGCCGAATTGGATTTGCTCAATGGAAATTGTATCATTTTCATTAACTATTGGTATGCTGTTGTATCTGAATAGGGTCTGAAAGGTATTGATAGCATTCTGTTCCCTTTCCCCGCTGTCCAGAACATCTTTAGTCAGCAACACCTGTGAAGCTACCTGGCCGTATTCGCCAAACAGCTTGGAATAGATATACATCAGGTTAACCTGCCCTATGGCAGCCAAAGCCTGTTTTTCAGGAATGCTGTCCGGACGTTGCAAAAAACCCATTTTTGCCCTGCCTACGCCAATTGCACCGGAAGAAACCAGAACAATATTCTTGCCCTGATTCTTCAGATTTGAAAGAACCCTTACCAAGCGCTCAACAAACATCAGATTCATTTTTCCATTGGGATAAGTAATGGTAGAGGTTCCTACTTTAACAACAATGGTTTCGGCAGATTTTATCCTATCCCTGGTTTTTGTCAAATAAATCTTACCCCCTGCATGCTTTATCTATATTTTTTACTATTTTGTATATTCTACTATTTTTCTTCAAGATAAGCAACGCCGGATGTCAGCTGCCTAAGCTTTCAAATATGTTTTCCACTCCTTCCATGCCGTAGACTACAATGCCCTCTTCCAGCTCCTGTAATAAGTCGGGGCTTAAGCGTTCAACAGGGATTTCCGCAGCTTCGACAACAAGCAGTATGCCTTCTTTGTCAGGGCGGTAAATAACCATCAGTCCATCTTCATGTTTTACCAGGTAATGATCGGGACAATAGCTGTCTATTTCAACCAAAAACACCGCTCTTTCTGGTGAAAAACTTACCATTCTCCAATCGGAGAACATTTCTGTAAGCTCTTCCTTTGTTTTCCCGGCATAATAATTGTCCAGCTCTTCAGTCAGAATATGATTGCATAATCCATATACACGCTGCAGAACTATTTTTGACTCAGCGGCCAGCTTGTCTGTTTCATCATTCAATAAATGTGCGCTTATGGTTCCCTGCGATTCATATTCCAGATCATGTACTGCTTCATTTGGAACCGGGACAGAAGGATGTATAAAGCCGTATATTTTAGGGAATCTTTTTATGTAGCCGTAGGAAAAAACCACTGCGGCCAGCAGCAGGATAAGGGCAAAAGTCAATGCTGCAGCTCTGCCCAATCTATAAAAAAACACCATAATCCCTCCAGAAAAACTGTCTTTGGATTATAGTGTTTCCATTTTTTATCACATTATACATACATGCAGCATTACATACAGAATAATAGTTCTATTTATATATACCCAGAATCTTAATAAAGCGTATTCTGGTCCAGAAATAATTTGACAGCGGATATTCCTTCCTGTCATAGCTGTGTGTATTTATAAGGATATTGTTTATATCAGGTGCTTTACCGCATTTAACTATTATAAGAGAATGGCTGAATCTGCCCGATTCCTGAAAAGCCAGCTGAATTATGTCTCCAGCTTCAACTTCTGTAACGTTTGCCTCCCTGCCAAAGGGCCCTGCTCCGCCTGTCTGCCTTGTAAGAAAATTATAAAGGTATGGAACTCCTGTCCATGCAGGCGCCCTTTCATTGGCATTAATATAATACCAGCCCAGGTCCTTTGTATAGTTCATTACTCCGCCGCCTGCGTACAGGCATTGGGATACAAAATTTGTACAGTCTCCTCCCAGACCGGAAAAGTCATAATAAGCAGGATTTCTGCTTAAAGCCCATCTATTTGCATATTCCACTGCTTTTTTCCTGTCATAAAGCTTGATTTGGACCATAGAAAAACCCTCCGCTATCCTTTATTTTATGCGAAGGGTTGAAGATATGTTTACTTACATTTCGAAGTCATCAGGAAATTCGGCATTGTGGTATACATTCTGTACATCGTCATTATCTTCCATCATGTCTATCAGTTTCATAACGCTTTCAGCCTGCTCTTTACTCAGCTGCACTGTATTTTTTGGTATCATAGCTATTTCTGCAGATGCTAAAGTGTAGCCGGCATTTTCCATAGCTTCCCGGACGGCGGAAAATTCCGCAGGATCGGTATAGATTTCAAAAACATCGGCTTCATCGGACACATCTTCAGCACCAGCCTCAATAGCTGACATCATCAGTTCTTCCTCATCCAGGTCTTCCTTATTTTCAATTACTATCAGGCCTTTACGATCAAACATCCAGGAAACACAGCCCGATGCGCCAAGACTGCCGCCGTTCCGATCGAATATATACCGCATTTCACTGGCCGTTCTGTTGCGGTTATCCGTTAATGCCTCTACGATAATTGCAACCCCGTTGGGACCGTATCCTTCGTAAGTAATGCTTTCATAGTTTACTGACTGGTCCTCACCGGATGCTCTTTTTATATTCCGTATTATATTTTCATTGGGCATGTTGTTGGCCCTTGCTTTTGCTATTGCATCCTTAAGACGAGGGTTGGTATTTGGATCGCTTCCCCCTTCTTTTACTGCAACTGCGATTTCCCGTCCAAGCTTAGTAAATATTTTGCCCCTCTGTGCATCAGTTTTTGCCTTTTTATGCTTTATATTAGCCCATTTAGAATGGCCGGCCATAAATAACCCTCCTATGTGGATATAAAAATTGGTTTTTTAAAATATTATCATATGATGAAATCCATGTAAAGCTGGCTATTCAATGGGCACTAAGTTCAGCATCTGATCTTCATTATCCACATTTACGTATGTATCCGGCACATCACCTATTATAATGGTTTCAGTAATGGGAACCTTAGTGGCGACATTTATTATGTCGCTTCCCAATGGCACAACTATGCGTACCTGGGTCTGCATCTCCATGTATATTTTGTGCCGGGTCTGGTTAATTCCGGCTTGTTTGAACTCATCACTAAAATTTATGGATACAGAGCCTACCGGAATTATTTTTACCTTTATATTGGGCCCCCAGCCTGACAATATTTTGCTTTTTGTTATGGAACCCAATGGTATATCAATACCTTCGGCTCCCAGGGAGCGAATTTCATCCTGTGCCAAAGTCGAAGTCTCGCGGGCCAGAGTGTTGATTAAAATAGTGTTGTATTGTATCATGGCTATTTTACCATCTTTGTCAGTCAGGATGTTAGTAAGGTCAGTATATTTTATGTCGCTGCCCAGTATTTTACTCACAGCATTGTTCATGGCAAGTACGGCTATATACTCTATTTTTGCCTCAGACATGGCAATTATTGTCGGCTTAACTCCGGTATCAATGATAAAAAATATTAAGAATGCAGCAAGAATCAGTATCATAAGGATAATAAGAAACCTGAGTCCAGGCTTTATGCGGCGCATAAGCTGCACCTCCCCATACATTCTATGAGGCCGGTGTAGGAAATGTGCATATATACTTTACTTTTTGAATTTACCATTATACAATTGTGTTATAAAAAGATAGCAAACTGCTGTATGTTCATACGGAGGTTATATGGATACCAAAAATAAAAACAAGGAAAATCAAGATAAAAATAGCTCATCCAAGAATCGGTTTGCCAAGTATTTCACCAATCGGAAAAAAGAGCCTAATTTTTTCCTTTCGGTACTGGTTACCAGTATTAAGCTTATGGTGATCGCCATTCTTGTAATGGGCTTTGCGGGTTTTGGCGCCCTTCTGGGGATTGCAAAAGCCTACGTGGAGGGAACCCCTGAACTGGACGTAAACCGGATCGAGGAACAAAGCCTGACCTCCTTTATATATGACAAGGACGGCAACCTGATAGCCGAGTATAAGGGCTTGGAGCACCGTATCTGGGCTCCCCTGGAAGAGATTCCAGAGAAACTGCAGCAAGCTCTGATTGCAACGGAGGACGTCAGATTTTACACGCACAAAGGACTGGATTACAAACGGCTGGCCGGTGCATTTATCAACAATCTTAGAAGTGAAACCGTACAGGGCGGCAGCACCATTACACAGCAGCTGATTAAAAATACTTTGCTTAGCCCTGAGCAAACCTATAAGCGTAAAATTCAGGAAGCATACCTGGCTATTCAACTGGAACAGGAATATGAAAAGGATGAAATTCTGGAAGCATACCTGAATACTATATATCTGGGGAGCGGCAACTATGGAGTAAAAGCAGCCGCAATAAACTATTTTGGGAAAGAATTAAAGGATCTGAACTTAAGAGAATGTGCGGCTCTTGTGGGAATAACCAAAAATCCCTACCGATATGATCTCAGGCTTAACTTTTACAGCAGAAACGCACCGGAAGTAACCTATGAGAGAACAAACCTGGTATTAAGGCTTATGTACGAGAACGGATTTATTACCAGGGAAGAATATGAAAAAGCCAAGTTTGATGTTGAAAATCCCGGCAGTTTAAAAAATGCTGATTTTGTTGTGCTGGAGGAATCCAGCAATCAAAAACTGTACGACCATCCATACTTTGTTGAATATGTAATCAACGAGCTGGTTGAAGAACTGATGAAACAGAATAACTGGGAAGGATCTGAAGGCAGAAAAAAAGCCAACAATCTGATTCAGACCGGCGGATTGCATATTTACACTACCCTGGATCCGGAAATTCAGAAAATAGTGGAAGATACCATATATAATTATGACAATTATCCAAGCACCAGGAATTCAAAGGACAGCATAAAGCGTGAAAAAGTAGGCGACAGAGTTATTGAAATTCCGCAGCCCCAGGCAGCCGCAGTTGTGTTGGATCACTCCACAGGTGAATTGAGAGCAATTGTAGGCGGCAGAATGGATCCCCAGGAGCGCTTCTGGAACAACCGGGCAAATCAGGACTGGGCGCCTGGTTCTTCAATTAAGCCTATAGCTGTATATGCCCCTTTTATTGAAGCAGGCTATCCTGGAGGTTACATTATAGAGGACATACCGGTTCCCATAGACGGTTGGGATGACGGAGGAGGAAAAGGTTATCCCTCCAATTATACAGACACCAGATTTTACGGCCCGGTTACAGCCAAAAGAGCTGTTCAGAATTCCTATAATATTTCTGCTGCCAGAACCCTGCTGGAAAGAGTCGGTGTTGAATACTCCATGAACAAGCTTAAAGAACTGGGCATTACCGGGGAAAACTATGTGGAAAAACCTCTTCCTTCAAACCTGTCATTAGGCAGTGACCCCATAAACATGATTGAAGTAACTGCTGCTTTTGGCACATTGGCCAACAGGGGAGTTTATAAGGAGCCGACTTCCATAACCAAAGTATTGGACAGGGAAGGCAATATTATTATTGACAAGGAATCACAGCAGCTTACCTTGTCTGTTTTCAAGGAAAGCACAGCCTTCATTATAACCGACTGGCTGCAAAATGCAGTGGCGAACGGTACCGGAACACGGGCTCGCTTCAGCAACATGAGTATTGCCGGCAAAACAGGCACCAACAATGATTTCCGCGGTGTGTTCTTTGCCGGTTATACCCCTTACTATACTGCCACTGTAATGATTGGCCATGATACCCACAGCATCTCATTAAGGGATGGAACTACCGGCGGTGTAGGCGCCGCACCGCTGTGGAAGGCTTTTATGGAGAAGATTCATGAAGGCCTGGAAAACAAGCCTTTTTACGAGGAAATACCTGAGGGAGTCAGATCAGTTACTGTGTGCGCAGTGTCAGGCAAGCTGCCAACTGATGAGTGTGCTGAAACCGTAACTGACTACTTCCCCAGCAATGCAGTACCCAAAGATCATTGCGACATGCATCGGAAGATTACAGTTTGCGGATTCTCAGGCAAATTGCCTTCACCTTATTGTCCTGAAGAGCATCTAATAACAAAGTCTGTCATCGTGCTTCCCAAGGATTCCAAATACCAGCAGCTGACAGATGAACAGCTGAGTAAAATAGAAGCATTGGCCGGAGCATTCAGAAGTCTGGAAGACCTGGATCAGTATGACTATAACAATCCCGATCATGCCGATAAGTTCTGTCCTCTTCATACCGCCGAATGGCATAAGGGGGAAGAGATGAGGGATAATCTTGCACAAGAGGCTGATCAATTGATAGCTCAGATATCAGGAGATATAGTCAAGTATGCAGATTATCTTAAGAAACCACAAATAGATGCATTGAACAAGATAATGGACAAGCTGAAGGAATTACTAACTGCAGAAGAGCTGGAGCTTCCTGGGGAGGACGATCCTTATTACACGGAAATTCCCTCCTTCAAGCCTGATAAGATACAGGAAGAAATGGACAGGCTCAGGAAAACCTATGAATCCATATTTGATTCATCTTTCTGGGAGAGCGTAAATGCTGGCTCTGAAAACGGCAATGAGAGCAACAATAACAATAGTGGCAATAAAAACAATGGTAACGTAGACAACAATGGACGGAACGGCCAAAACGGCAATAATCATAATAAGGGAAATAACCAAAAAAACAACCGGGATAACAATGATGACTGAGAAGACCCGCTTACATGCGGGTTTTCTTTTTTATAGTTTATTTTTCTTGCAAGCCTTCTGCTTCACATCTTTTTCTGCGGCCTGGCTGGTAATGTCCGGATGCCGTATTTCATTTTCCCTGGGGTTTTTTCCAAGCGGAACGCATTCATTCAATTGATGGTATTCTTTCTTTCTCACAAGCCCACCTCAGATTTCAGTGAAACCCCGGTACCAGAAAAAACAGCAAAGAGCCGGCTATCTTACCAATCAGCAGGGTCATAACTATCAGGTACACCCATTTGGCTATGCCCAGTTTATTGACTGTCGCTGAGATTATGTCCAGGGTTTCAGTCAGAGCAGACGTAACGGTCCCAACAAAAATACCTGCTAAAATTCCCAGAGGTATCGTAAGAAAATTTAAGTATTTTAATGTAAAGTCAAAAAAATATACAAGGCAGGAAAGCAATGCTCCAAGAACCATACTGATCTGATAAAATATCAGATATTCATTTTTTTTGCTCCATTTGACGATTTGTGCAGTTACACCCAATACAACAAAAAAAGCGGTTATGCTTGCACCTATGGCCAACCCTCCTGCTAAACCTGCCAATATTGTAATTACATATTTTATCAAATCTGATTTTTGCCCTCCTGATCCCTTAAGTAATCTCTCAGCTCTTTTTCTGACTGATGCATTTCCAATTCCAGCGGCCCTGGATTGTCTTTATCCTTTATCTTGTTGTAGATTTCAAAAAAAATGAATATACCGGCACCTATTCCAATGGAGTAAGAAACTGAAAACAAGATAGGGCTGCTCACTTTTTCTCCGCTGATTAAATAATAAAACATCCGATGTGCTTCATTCATGTTGACATCAGAATGAAAATACATAATGGCTAAAGCAGAACCGAAAAAAAGCAGAAGCATGGAAAAGGCCACACGCAGAAATACCAGCAGCGGATTTTCCTTTTCTTGTTTTACGGGCTGATACAAAGCCGAGGATTCGCCTATGGGAATAACTGATATATTGCTGACTTCCTGCTTAATCAGACCTATTACCTGTACTGATGTCAGTCTGACCGGCTTACTGATGCCTTCCGGAAAAACAGGTATTCTTTCAATTTGCTGTCTGATTTCATGAGATGCAGTCATTTCAATAAAATCTCCTAGGTAAGCTTTTTCTTCCGGCTGCTTATTATAGAATGGCTTAAACTGAAAATAAACCTCCTCATGAACCATTATGCCATCCTCCAGCTTCATACATGATAAATTTCGCCCCTGTAAAGGATTTGTCCTTATTGGCATGCAGGCTTAGAATTGTACAAACCGAAATTAAAACAGCCAGAGCCAGGGCAATTGCAATAATTGTCCAGTTAATCTTTTTCCTGGATTTTACTCCCCTATCCAAAGCAAGATCATCCTAATCAAATAGTATGCTTTATCCGGCATGCTTTAAATATTTTGCGCATAGAATTGATTATTATTCTACCTAAAGCATTTCCCGCATCTTGTTCAGAACTTTTTTCTCAATACGGGATACCTGTACTTGAGAGATGTTAAGCATTTCGGCTATTTCACTCTGGGTCTTGTCTCTGAAATAGCGCATTATGATAATTGTTCTTTCTCGTTTGTCCAGTTTTGAGAGCAGTTCTTTTAGGGTAATGCGCTCCATTGCATCATCTGTTTCCGACCTGTTTTCTGCTATCTTGTCAATAAGCAGAATGGGATTATCTTCATCTTCATATATAATATCATGTATGGACGCCGGAGTCCTGACTGCATCCATAGCATATACAATTTCCTCAGGTGTGGCGCCGACAGCATCTGCAATTTCCTGTATGCTTGGATCTCTGCCCAGCTGCACCTTCAGCTGATCCCTGACAGCTGCTGACTTGACAACCAATTCTTTTAATGAGCGGCTGACCTTTATCATTCCATCATCTCTGAGAAACCGTTTAATTTCTCCCATAATCATAGGCACAGCATAAGTGGAAAACCGCACATCATACTTTGGATCATAGTTTTGTATCGCTTTTAACAGCCCGATAGAACCAAGCTGAAACAGATCTTCATATTCATGTCCTCTGTTCAGGAATTTTTTTACTATGCTTTTAACCAAGGCTATGTTCTTGCGAACCAATATCTCCTTGGCTTCTTCATCTCCTTTTTGTGCTCTTTCCAAAAGGGACAGAGTTTCTTCATGAGTAAGCAGCCGTCTGTCATCTTCATTATATTCCGGCATAGTACTCATCATTCTCTCTCCGTTTCCCGCTCTTCATTGCCAATATACTTTATCATTCTTACTTTAGTGCCCTGGCCAGGTGCGGAGATCACCTCCACTTGATCCATAAAAGTTTCCATAACAGTAAAACCCATTCCGGACCGTTCCAGCTCAGGTTTTGAAGTATAAAGTGGCTGCCTGGCAAGCTCAATGTCTTCAATGCCTTTACCATGGTCAATAACCTCTATCTCCACATATGTGTCATAAATCCGGGTTATGATCTGCACCATCTCATTGGGATTCTCATAACCATGAATAATGGCATTGGTAACAGCCTCGGAAACGGCGGTTTTTATATCGGTTATTTCTTCTAGGGTAGGATCCAGCTGGGCTGCAAAAGCGGCTACCGCAGCTCTGGCAAATGACTCATTCTGTGACCTGCTTAAGAATTCCAGCCTCATTTCGTTTTTCACTTTCATACTGATACCCTCCTGATACCATCAACTGCATGCTGAACAGTATCGTATTTTTTCAGAATTCTGTAAAGGCCTGATAATTCCAATACTTTATGCAGCTGGGTATTGACGTTGGTTATGCATACCTGGCCTCCCCGTTTGCTGATGGTTTTATATCTGCCAATAAAGACACCGATGCCGGAACTGTCCATAAAAAATAAATCACTTAGATCCAGGATCAAATGCCTTATGGACGCATCCTCCAACAGCCTATCCAGGAAATCCCTGACCTTATCTGCTTGGTGATGATCCAACTCGCCTTTCAAGGGAACAATCAGGATATCCCCTTTTCTCTTCCAGTCTGCCAGCAATTCCTCTGCCTCCTTTATCCTCAACCGGTATTTTATGTCTTTCAATTTCATATTCTTCGTAGCCTGTTTATTTCCTGCATCGAATAATGAATGCTTTTGCCAGTATTTGCTGCCAAAAGCAAAAACCCTTACGACTTTTGTCGCAAGGGTTTTTGTTATAAAGGTTATTAAGCTTTACTGTACCTCTACTTCCTGAACTTCGACCCGGATGGAGTGCTTCTTGTTCAGGTCAGCCAACACCTCGTTTTCATCCGGCCAATCTGCATATTTTTCTCGTTCTTCCTTAGTTAGGATAAGCTTATCCAATATTTCCCTGCCCGTCAATTGCCTGTTACTCACCAGCGTTTGCATTATAGGTTTGTTTTCCAAGACAGTAAGTACGGCATAAACATATTTCATAAGTCCAAACTCCCTTTAGCAATTGTCCAACAAATATTAGTCTACACCAAAACTCTGCAAGATTCAATAATTTAAAGGCATGAACAAAAATAAAGCAGCAGTCAGCTGCTGCAAATTACAGAACATATGAACTATAGCCGGCTTAGAAGCCGTAGCGGATTCTTCTTCTCCTTCTGAAAAGCTCGCTGATAAGAATTATTGCAATCAAATCCCGCAAAAGGGGCCTTCTTCTGAACTGCGCTGCATCTATACTATCCGTTTCATGCGCTTTAAGATCTGCATAGTGTATTAAATCCGGCATTTCCCTTACACAGGCATCATAGCACTCATTAATCATACTCTCAACCAGGGCCTCGGAAGGATAGTACATATAGGGATTATCCATACGATCACAAATACGGTGAACATGAGGATATATCCTGTAATAGATTTCAGGGTACATAATCGGCATTACCATCCCATGTTCTATACAAGGATCTATGGATGGATACATATGGCCATATCTGTTATGATATTCGATCGGATACATGATATCCGCACCTCCTTGCATACTTTGCTGTTCCAAGCTAAAAATATCATCACGCTGTATATCTATATCATATGAAGGAGATGCATTCTTAGTTCATACGGCTTCAGCATATGCCTGGATTATTAAGTTCAAATCCTTTTCCTCCAGGGTTTCATATTTCAACAAGTTTTCGGCTATGGCTACCAACACTTTCATGTTCTGTTCTATAAGGTTTTTTACTTCACTGTAAAGCTCGTCCATACGGTTTTTGCATTCCTCAAGAACATCATTCTGTGCCTGACGGAAACCATTCTTATAAAGCACATCGTAATTAAGAAGCCCCGACTTATCATTCATGCCAAACCTTCTGATCATGTTGATAAGTATTTCTGTGGCTTTTTCCAGATCGTTGGATGCCCCGGTAGTAATGTTTTCTTCTCCAAAGATCAACTCTTCCGCTGCACGGCCTGCCAGCGCTATCTTAATGCTGCTTTCCATCTCTTTTTTTCTGTGGTACATGCGGTCGGGAGGAATATTCATGCTGAATCCGCCGGAACCTTTCGTGCTGGGAATTATTGTTATGCGCGTCACCCTGTTTTCAGGGGCAGCCAGCTTGGTTACCAGGGCATGACCGGCTTCATGATATGCAGTGATTTTCCGGTCTTGTTCAGAAATAGTACTTCTGTCCTTTTTTTCAGCTCCTGCGATTACTGTATAAAAAGCCTTATCAATGTCTTTGGCCTGAATGCTGCCGCTGCTGCGTCTGGCAGCATTGATGGCTGCTTCGTTCAATAAACTTTCCAGCTTTGCACCGCTGAAGTATACAGTTTGATGGGCCAGTTTTTCCAGGTTCACGCTGTCATCCAAGGGCTTATTTTTGGAATGGAGTTTCAGTATCTTCAAGCGGCTCTTAAGATCAGGCAGTTGAATTTCTATGTGGCGGTCGAACCTGCCCGGTCTTAATAATGCTTCATCCAGGATATCCAGACGATTGGTTGCAGCAATTACAACAATGCCCTGATTCTCATGAAAACCTGACATTTCGGATAAAAGAGCATTTAATGTCTGATCCCGTTCATCATTGCCGCCTCCATCCAATCCTGCATCCCTTTTCTTTCCAAGAGCATCGATTTCATCTATGAATATGACACATTTTCCGTAACTTCTGGCTTTCCTGAAAAGATCACGTATACGGCCGGCTCCTACACCCACATAAACCTGTACAAAATCGGAGCCCGACACTGCAATAAAAGGAACACCGGCTTCACCGGCTATAGCCTTGGCCATCAATGTCTTTCCGGTACCAGGTGAACCATATAGGATAACCCCCCTTGGCATACGGGCTCCATATCTGGTATACTTTTCCGGATTTTTTATAAAATCAACCAGCTCCTGCAGGCTCTCCTTTGCTTCTTCATTGCCGGCAACGTTATCAAATTTTACATTAACATTTTCAGGCAAGATGGCATTGAAGAGCTGTTTGCCTGCTTTTCCCTGTTTCTCTCTGGAAACATTACGGTTAATTGCGAATATAAAAAAACCAACAAGGCTTAGGGTAATTATTGCGCTGAACACCTGCCCGCCCTGAATCTTTTCCTTTACTTCCACAACTTCTATTCCCTGGGTGAGCAAGAATTCCTTGAAATTCTCCGTCCGGGGATTGTCGGTTATGAAAGTTTTTCCATCCTTGTACTCTGCCTTAATCCTGTCTGAATTGCTCAGATAAATCTTATCTACTGCACCTCTCTCAACAGCCTGAAGGAACTGATTATATGGCAGCTTATCATGCTCAGGCTCATTGTATATTAATATGCCTGCTATAATGGCAGCAATAATCAAGATTCCTGCAATAATATGGCTTATTCTTATATTACTCAGAAATTTCACCGCAACCCCTCCTTCCTTTATGCAAGCACTCATCTTAATAACTCATTTTAATTGGTTTACATAATATTAGACATACATGAGTATTATACATAACAATTAATAGGTTTGTCATGTGGAATATTTTGTGCTATAGTATTCTAATGGTTTTCAGCATATTAAAGCATTGGTTTAGCAATATCAGCATTGGATAGAATATAGATGTTGTATATCAGAAATGCAATGCCTGCAAGGAAGTGGTTATGTGAAACGTGGAAATACATCTGTCAGTAAGAAGAAAAAGAAAAAAAGCTCGGTATGGAAAAAAATATTTGCCAGCATAGGGATACTTGCTGCAATTTCAGTTATTGCCGTTACTATTTACCTCATTGGAATTATTGGTGCCTTGGATGAATTGGACCTGGATAATCTGATAAATTATGAGCAAACCTCCATGATCTATGACAGCCGGGACAATCTGATCACCAGCATTCATGGTGTTGAAAACAGGATTTATGTACCCTTGAACCAGATTCCCAAACATGTCCAGCATGCGTTCGTTGCAGTGGAAGATGTCCGTTTTTATTCACACCCCGGCTTTGATGTTATTAGAATGTTCGGTTCTCTTTGGCAAAACATAAAAGCCCGGGATATTGTAGCAGGTGCTGGAACCATAACACAACAGGTGGTTCGTAACACCGTTCTTTCATTTGAACAAACCATTGACAGGAAGGTTAAGGAAATCCTTCTGGCATGGCAGCTGGAGCAAAAATACTCCAAGGATCAAATACTGGAATTATATCTTAATATTATATATTTTGGGAAAGGCGCATATGGTATTGAGGCTGCTTCCAAAACCTATTTCGGCAAATCAGCCAGTGAACTTACAGTTGCAGAAGGTGCCTTGCTGGCAGGTATAATAAAGAATCCAAACAGAAATTCTCCCTTTATTGACCGGGAACGTTCCCTGGAAAGGAAAGATTTATCCATAGATTTGATGGTAAAAAACGGTTATCTGGATCCTGAAGAAGGCGAAAAGGCAAAAAAAGAGGAAATAAAATTTGCTGAAAATGTAAAGCCCTCATATGTGCATGGATATTTTATAGATTTGGCACTGGAAGAAGCTGCTTCAATCCTTAAAATAAAGCAAGAAGAGCTGTATACTGGCGGATACAGAATTTATACAACCATGGACAAGGATCTGCAGGAATACGCAGAACAACTGTATTCTCAGGAGGACTTATTCCCCAAGAGTCCTGTTTCTGGAAAAACCAGCGAGGCAGCTTTGGTAATCATGGATACCGATTCTGGGGCACTAAAAGCAGTCATGGGCGGAAGAGAGTATCCGGAAGGCCAGAGGTCTGTCCTCAACAGAGCAGATACCAGGCGTTCGCCAGGTTCTGCCATTAAACCCCTGGCTGTATATGCACCGGCCGTTGAAATGTTTGATTATACTCCAGTCAGCTTTATCGATGATTCTCCGGTTACTTTCAGCGACTACAACAATTATTCTCCCCGTAATGCTGACGGCCGGTTCAGAGGACCTGTAACGATGCGGACTGCTTTGGCAAAGTCTATCAACGTTCCTGCTGTAAAAATACTGCACGAAATCGGTATAGAAAACGGCCTGTCTTTCGCTGAAAAACTGGGCATTCCCCTGACTGAAAACGACATGCACAGCCTGGCTGTAGCTTTGGGTGGAATGGAACAAGGCGTTACTCCCCTGGAGCTGGCCAGAGCCTATGCTGCTTTGGGAGACAGGGGCAGCTATAAAGATTATACAACTATAAGAAGAATTGAAGATTCCAAAGGCAAGATTCTATATGAGCATCAGCCCGTTAAGAAGCAGGTAATTTCTGAAGAGGCTGCATTTATTGTTAACAATATGCTGCAGTCGGCTGCAAAATCCGGCGGCACCGCCCACCGGCTTGAAGGACTGAAGGTGGCTGCCAAAACCGGAACCGTACAGCTGCCTGATACGGAAGAATTCGCTAATATAAAGGGTGCTAATGATATTTGGCTGGCTTCCTATAATCCTGAATATACCGTTGTGGTTTGGATGGGGTTTGATAAAAGATCTGCTGAAGATTATCTGCCGACGGATGCCTATGGAAGCACTTATCCCGCCATTATTGCAAGGCAGGTATTTGAGTATCTGTATGACGGCAGGGAATTGCCTGATTTTGTGAAACCGGCGGGTGTGGTGGAAGTTAAACTTGACGGCAAGGCTCTGCAGGAACAAAAGCAGGTATTGCTGGCTTCTGCACTTACTCCGGCCAAATACATAGTAACGGAATATTTTATCAGGGGCACAGAACCTACCAAAGAGTCAGAATACTGGGTTGTTCCCGAAGCACCATATAATTTCAATGTATACTTAAATGAAGATAACAAGCCGGTAATTTCCTTTGTGCCGAAAGACACCTTTGCAGCTTACATTATCATGAAATCTCTTGAAGGTCAGGAGGCCTCTGCGGCCAAACAAGTACAGCCCGGCAGCCTTGATCAGGTGGAATGGGTGGATACAGATGTTACTCCAGGAGAAAGATACCAGTATTATGTAGTGCCTGTCCATCCAGAGATTAAACTTAACGGAGAACCTGTACAAGGGCCGCGCACACAGGTTATTACCATAGAAATACCAGGCCAATCTATCTTCGATGAGAATTTCCTGGAGGACATACTGGACTGGCTCCGTCCTGGAGAAAAAACAGATGATGAGAAAACGCATGAATTTGAAGATAATGAGGACATGAGCGGCAGCGAGGATACCATAAACAGTGAAAATAAGTCAGATGACGATTTGGAACAGGAAGATTCAGACATGGAAATAGTAGTTCCTGTCAAACCATAAACAATTCAGGGGGCATTATATGCCCCCTGAAATTGCTTTCAGCTTTCTTCTAAGACGTCTTCGCCTGTGTAACAATTCCTCTTTCATGCTTAAAGAGTTTTTGCTTAACCTGTCTGCCAATACTATGGCCCTCTCAGTACATGCCAATGCCCGCTTGTAATCCTTCTCCCTGTGTTCAAAAAATTTTGCCATCTCGATCAATGGGAATATGAGCAGGCTGTCCGGCTCTTCGGCTAAATCAATCCATAGGTCCATGGCCTTTTCAGGCCCTTCATGCTTCTTTTTAAGATATGCCAATCTTTTTTTTGCCTCAGTCGCAATTGAATACTTGCTGGAAATCTGAATGCAGCGCTGATAGCAGGCAGCTGCATCCTGGATTCTGCAATTTCTCTCCAATTCCTTTGCAATGGCAAGCAGTTCGTATTCGTCTGCCTTTCCTAACGGGTCTTCATACAGCTTTTTTATGTGGATCAGCAAAGCTGCCATTGCTGCTATGTCCCATTCATTATGCTGCATTATCTGTTCTATAGTGTCTGCATTGCGGGTTTCCAGGTAATCAAAATATATGCCGGGAATTTGGAACCCTGGGATATCATCCTCGCGGATATGGCTCAGTATCTTTTCCTCAATACATGAGAGGGAGCAGCTTTCCAGCTGCTTTCCCCACAAACGTCTGGAAGTATGTAGCAGATCCAGGTGTGCATTTTCCCAGCTAATGGAGCTTAGTCTGGAATATACCAGGCGGGTTTCCAGCAAAGGCCAGTCAAAGGCTTTTCCATTGAAAGTTACCAGCAGCCGGAAGTTCCTAAGGGTGCTTATCAGCGATTGAAGCATGGGATATTCCTCATCAAAATCTCTCATCAGATATTGTTCAATAACCAGGCCTGCGTCAGTTATATAGCCCAATCCAACCAAAAACGCATATGTGCCGGTTCCACCTGCCAAGCCGGTGGTTTCGGCATCAAAAAAAACTATATCATGGGGTTTAAAGCCATTACCTGTTCTGGTCCACCATGAGGAATCTGAAAGATCCAGATCTGCCAATCCGGAAAAAACAATATGCCCAAAACTGCTGGTCATCTCATATATACTGCGTTTTAACACAAAAGCACCTGATGTGCTTTCAATTATCTGACCATTAAAGCTATGTCTTGTTTTCCAATCTGCGGCTGAAGAGCCATGCTCCCCTTTCCTGGACACTTCTACATAGTCAGTTGCTGTACCGGTATCTTTTCTATCAAGCAAATGGGAGCCGGATGACATTGCTTTGAGTTTGCTCTTCAGATTGCGTATCACCTAAGATACCTCCCAATAGCTTTATTGCCAGGGATTTGCTGTTTTCTGCATTTTCAGATGCCGGCCCCACACAGGCAGGACAACCGCTTTCGCAGCTGCATTCCGATATTACTTCCCTGGCTTTTTTGAAAAGCTCCAGATGCAATTCATACAAGCGTTCGCTGAATCCAATGCCTCCCGGACAGCTGTCGTAAATATATATGGTGGGTTTCTGTGTAAAAGGTGATTTTACATGATAAACCACATTTATATCCCTGGGATCGCACATCAGATATAAAGGTACGATCTGCCCCAGCACATTGGCTATACCCATCAATCCGTTTTGCAGGTCATCCTGGCTGTGAATGCTGACCGGCACCTCATTCAATGTCATCCAATACGCAGTGGTCTGAAGCTCCAGTTCCGGAAGATGAACCTGCCCCCAGCCTAAATTCTCATGGGTATCGAATTTAATCTTTTTGAACATAGTTACCAGGGATGTAACCATTACATCTCCCCAGCTTCTGCTGGTTCTTTTTTCTTCACTCGTCTGGAATACATCCAGCACCTTCAAAATAACGGCCAGGCTGGCGTCAGTGTAATAGTCCACATCAACTTTTCTGACATAAGCCTTCTTTTCTTCAAAATCCAACTCTTCCACCTGGTACTGAACACCTTCATGGATATATATGGCTTCTTCGTGAATAAGCTGGGGAGCGCTGAACCGGTCAACTTCCCCAATCACCCGGGGCTTTGGCCGGGTTATATCAATGATTACAAAGTTGTCTGTATCAGCTGTACGCAGACTTACTCCATCAGCCGGAAAGTTGTCGGCTGTCCAGTGCCAACGGCTGCCAACCCGGCGGAGTATCTTTTCTTCTTGCAGAAACTCCAATACAGGTTCCAGGGTGTCCAAGCCAAAGTTTTCTCCTTCTTCAAAGGGAAGCTCGAAAGCTGCGCATTTAATATGGGATATTAGAATGTACAAGTTGTTGGGATTTATAAGGCCGTGTTCGGGAGAGGCATGGAGAAAAAATTCTGGGTGTTGGATGATATACTGATCCAAAGGATTGCTGCTGGCAACCAGAATTGCAATGGATGTATCATTTCTGCGGCCTGCACGGCCGGCTTGCTGCCATGTGCTGGCTATGGTGCCCGGATAACCGCACATTATGCATGCTTGGAGCCTGCCGATATCTATGCCCAGCTCCAAGGCATTGGTACTGACAACACCTAAGATATCCCCGGATCTAAGCCCTCTTTCAATTTCACGCCTTTGAGTGGGAAGGTATCCGCCCCGATAACCCCTGACGGTTTTTGTACCTCCCAGCGCATCCTGTACCAGCTGCTTCAAATAGGTAACCAGTACCTCAACCGTAAGGCGGCTTTTTGTAAACAAAATTGTCTGGATTTTATTGCTGATAAAATGGGATGCAAGCTTCTTGGTTTCCAGTATTGAACTTCTCCGGATTCCAAGCGGCTTATTCACTACGGGAGGATTGTAGAAAACCAGATGTTTTCTGCCGGAAGGCGCACCATTGTTGTCAACCAATACTGTTTCTCTGCCGGTTAACTTGTCTGCCAGCTCTTTAGGGTTGGCTATGGTAGCCGAACAGCAGATAAACTGGGGATTGGAACCGTAGAACCTGCATATCCGGTGAAGTCTTTTCAATACGTTTGCCACATGGCTTCCAAATACCCCCCGGTAAGTATGAATTTCGTCCAAAACAACATATTTCAGATTTTCAAATAATTTTACCCATTTGGTGTGATGGGGCATGATGCCTGAATGGAGCATGTCTGGATTTGTTACAACTATGTGCCCTGCCTGACGGATGGCTTTTCTTGCGCCGACAGGCGTATCTCCGTCATATGTATATGTTTTTATTGGCTGTCCCAGCAAATCCATTAGCTCATGAAGTTCACTGACCTGATCCTGGGACAGCGCCTTGGTAGGAAATAAGTATAATGCACGGGCATCGTTATTGTTAAGTATCTCATTTATCACAGGTATGTTATAACAAAGCGTTTTGCCGGATGCTGTAGGCGTGACAATAACTACATCTTTTCCCTGAAGAACCAGGTCTACTGCATTGGACTGATGGGAATAGAGCTGATGAATCCCTTTCTTTTTCAGCACTTCTTGCAGGTCCTGGCGCATCCCATCGGGAAAAGGCCCGTACTGCGCCTTTCTCGGTTCTATTTCTTCCCAGTGGGTTATGTTATTTAAAATTTTGGGGTCGCTACGCATATGATCTATCAATTGATCAATATTCATACGAACCATACCTCTTTTTCAGTTTATATGACAAGTATATCATTGAACATTTGTTCGGTAAAGGCTTTTTTGAACTGGCAAAAAGCAAGCCTAAAGCTCAAGGGATTTCTAAAAAGCTTCAGGCTTGCAATTACGCTAACCTTCTTATATTCCTATATTGGATTGATATATACTCATAATTCAATTATATGTGAATTGCCCAGCCTTCCGCCGCGCGCATGGATTCCATTACAGCTTCCGAAAGAGTGGGATGGGCATGAATCATGGTCGCTATATCTTCTGGCAGCAGTTCGGCTGATTTGGCCAAAAGCAACTCATGTATCAGTTCCGTTGCATCGGCACCTATGATATGGGCACCCAGAATTTCCTTGGTCTTCGGATCGAACAATACTTTTACCATGCCTTCCGGCTGTTCCACTGCAACGGATTTGCCTGCGCCCCTATAGGGAAAGACGGCTTTATCATATTCCAGTGACTCTTGTTTTGCACGCCATTCCGAATAGCCGAAACTGGCCACCTGGGGTTCACAGTATACGGCACTGGGAACAACCATAGGATCTATACTTTCAGGCGGATTCAGCCCCGCTATGTGTTCAACTGCAATTTCGGCTTCTTTAGAAGCTACATGAGCCAGCAATGGTGTATTGATAACGTCTCCTGCTGCATAAATATTGGGAACGCTTGTCTGATAGAAGCTTCCAACCTTTATAAAACCTTTTTCCGTCTCAATGCCCACATTTTCCAGGCCGATTCGTGAAGTGTTGGGCACCCGCCCTACCGCTACCAGAATCTGATCGACTGTCAAGGTATTCTTAGCTCCTTTGCCGTCTTCCAGAACAACTAAAACCCTATTTTCCTTAACTTCAATGGAAACGGCCTTGGTGCCGGTCATTATCTCTATACCCTGTTTCCTGAAGGCTCTCTCCAGTGCTGCAGAAATCTCTTCGTCCTCCAGAGGCAGGATTCGATCCATTACTTCAACAACAACCACTTGGGCTCCAAAAGACTTCATGACATAAGCAAACTCGATGCCTATGGCGCCTCCGCCTATTATTAACAATTTACCGGGAAGCCTTTCCTGCAGCAACAGGCCGGTTGAGGAAAGAACATATTTCTCATCAAAGCGGAAACCGGGTATTTCTCTGGGACTGGAGCCGGTTGCAATGATTATATTCTTACCTGTTACTTTTTTGCCGTCAGACAAGCTTACCTCATTAATCCCGGTGATGGTTCCGGCGGCCTGAATCAAATCCACTTTGTTTTTCTTCAGAAGAAAATTTACTCCTTTTGAAAGGGTCTCAGCCGCCTTTCTGGATTTATTTACCACCTTCCTATAATCAAATCCGCTGCGGTCAATAGTAATTCCCAGCTCTTCCATTTCTGTCAGGCTCTGAAACCTTTCTGCCTGATGAATAAGTGATTTGGAGGGGATGCAACCAACATTCAGGCATACGCCGCCAGGTTTGTCTTTTTCTATTACTGCAGCCTTCAGACCCAGCTGAGAGGCACGAATGGCTGCCACATATCCGGCAGGGCCGCCGCCAATGATTACCACATCATAATCATAGTAATTTGCCATAGGACTCCTCCTGTCTTGTAATATTCTATAACAATGCACGGAAGGGATCTTCTATAATATCCTTCAAGTCCTTCAGAAATGCTGCGCCCACTGCCCCGTCAATTACCCTGTGATCGCAGGAAAGGGTCAGCTTCATTTGTGTCTGAACTTTAATATTGTCTTCCTCATCCACCACAGGCATTTTCTTCATTTCCCCTACAGCCAATATGGCTGAACCTGGCGGATTAATAATTGCAGTAAATTCCTCTATTCCAAATGAACCTAAATTGCTGATAGTAAATCCCGCATTCTGATATTCTTCCGGCGTCAGTTTGTTATTTCTGGCTTTTTCAATAAGCTTACGAAGTTCTCCGTCGATTTCCTTGATTCCCTTATTGCCGCAATCCCGGACCACCGGAGTAATCAAACCATCCGGCAATGCAACCGCCAGGCCTATGTCAATCTGTTTTCTTATAAGGATATTATCATCTTGCCAGGCTGCATTTATCATCCTGTGCTTTTTTATTGCTTCAGCAGCATATTTTATTATAAATGCATTGAAGGATATTTTATCAGGCAGCGACTCATTTATCCTCTTTCTGGTATCTATCAGCTTATCCACAGCTGCTGTCACTGTCAGATAATAATGAGGAGCACTGTATTTAGATTCTGACAGGCGCCTTGCTATAACCTTCCGGGCGGCAGAAGCCGGAATCAATTCGTCTCCCGATGACGGTTGTACAGCATATGGCGGTATGCTTCGTACAGAAACTTCCGGAGCTGCTTTCTTCTCCATGTATTTTTCCACATCAGCCTTTATAATCCGGCCGTCCGGCCCGCTTCCCTTAATTCTGTCCAGAGGTAAATTATTAATTTCAGCTATTCTTCGGGCTAAAGGTGATGCTTTAATTCGGGAATCGGCCGCCGTACCCGCATCTGCCTTTATTTTTTCAGTCTTAACATGTATTTCAGGGCTTTCCTCAGCCTGATCAGAGGAGCTGCCTCCGCCCTTTATGCCGCTCTTTTCACTTTTTATGCTTTCCAGCAAATCATCAATGTTTTCTCCTTCCTCACCAATGACTGCAATAACTTCACCTATGGCAGCCTGTTCCCCTTCCTGGACAAGGATTTTCAGCAGAGTCCCCTCCATGGTGGATTCATAATCCATTGTGGCTTTATCAGTTTCAACTTCGCATAAAACATCTCCGGAATTTACAAACTCGCCTTCCTTCTTATTCCACCTTACCACCGTACCTTCTTCCATAGTAGGTGACAGGGCAATCATCAATACTTGTTCAGCCATGAGTTTCCCCCTTCACATTGATATTGGCTTTCAGATATACAACACTTTCTTTGCCGCATCAAGTATCTTCTCAACGCTGGGCTGGACTGCCAGCTCCAATGTATGATTGTATGGCATTGGAACATCTTCGGATGTTACCACCTCTATTGGTGCATCAAGATAATCGAAGCAGTTTTTTGATATAAGCCATCCTATGTGGGTAGCCACGCTGGCAAAGGGCCAGGTTTCGTCAACTATCACACATCGGTTGGTTTTTCTGACAGACTGATAAACAGCCTCTTCATCCAGGGGTTTAATGGTGCGCAGGTCAACAATCTCTGCATCCACGCCCATATCCGCCAGTTGCTGTGCTGCCTGCTCCACCAGCCGTAATGGCTTGGAATAGGTTATAAAGGTAATGTCCTTTCCTTCCCGTTTGATATCTGCCTTTCCAAGAGGTATTAAATATTCCTCCTCCGGCACCTCGCCTTTCCAGCTATACATAAGTTCCGCTTCCAGAAACAGAACCGGATTATCGTTACGAATACTGGATTTAAGCAAGCCCTTCGCGTCATAAGGGGTAGCAGGTGCAACAACAATCAAGCCTGGTGCATGGGCATAAATAGACTGGAGGGCTTGAGAATGCTGTGAACTTAAATATTCTGCAGGCCCGTTTGGTCCCCTGAATACTATGGGTACACTTAGCTGCCCGCCGGACATATGCCGCATTTTTGCTGCATTGTTTACTACCTGATCATATGCCAGAAGGGAAAAATTAAATGTCATCCATTCCACTATAGGCCGGAGACCTGCCATAGCCGCTCCTATGCCTATGCCGGTAAAGCCGGCTTCAGTTATGGGCGTATCAATCACCCGTTTTTCTCCGTATTTATCGAGCAGCCCCTGGCTGACTTTGTACGCTCCGTCATATTCTCCTACTTCCTCCCCCATCAATATGACCCGCTCATCCCGTGCCATTTCTTCATCCATTGCCTGCCTGATGGCTTCACGAAAAGTAATTACAGCCATTTGCTTCACCTCCGATTAAGCGTAAATATCTTCATATATGGCCTCAAGGGGAGGCTCTTCACTTTCTTCTGCAAAACGTACCGATTCATTTACAATCTCCTTACACTTATTGTCCAGCTCCTTAAATTCCTCATCTGTCAGAAGCCCGGCATCCGCCATTTTTTTGCGCAGTATTGTGATGGGATCCTGGCTTTTATATTTTTCCAGTTCTTCCTTAGTCCTGTACCTGGCCGGATCACTCATGGAGTGGCCGCGATAACGGTATGTCTGAATCTCCAATAATACAGGAGTATTTTCCTCTTTAACCATTTTTATTGCTTTCTGGGTTTCTTCGTACACTGTAATAACGTCCATGCCGTTGACCTGCCATGCAGGTATGTTATAGGAAGTGCCCATTATGGAATAATCATGAACGGAAGATACCCGTTTATAATTTGTTCCCATACCGTAATGGTTGTTTTCACAAATGAATATTATCGGCAGATCCCAAATTTTTGCCATATTAAGTGTTTCATGGAATACACCCTGATGAATAGCGCCATCCCCAAAGTAGCAGAGCACTACGCCGTCTTCATCAAAATATTTAATCTTTAGAGCCACACCTGCCGCAATGGGAATATGGGCTCCCACAATTCCATTGCCGCCGTACATATGGTTTTCAACGTCAAAAAAGTGCATGGAACCGCCTTTGCCTTTGGAACAGCCTGTGACTTTTCCAAATAGTTCAGCCATGGCAGCATTAGGATGCATGCCGCAGGCAAGAGCGTGACCATGATCGCGATAGCTGGTCAATACATAATCTTTTTTCAGATCCAATGCCGCAATGGATCCTACGGCCACTGCTTCCTGGCCAATATATAGGTGTAAGAAGCCGCCAATCTTTCGAAGCCCATACATTTGTGCAGATTTCTCTTCAAATCTTCTAATCAAAAGCATTTGTTCCAGCAGCTTCATTAAAAATGTCTTATCATAATTAGGCAGACTCAATATCATCCCTCCTAGAATTGAATAGTATATGATGATCCTTTCAAGGGCTCATAATAGGAAGCCTTTTCAATTACGGTTTCCAGTACCACAAATTCGTCTATTTCCTCATTAATTTTCCAGAACATGGTAAGCCTGTCTCCGACTGTTTCAAGCAATTCAGTTTTCAGCGACGGATTCTCGATAACATTTGTCTTTCCATAAATGTTTATTACCTGACTGAGTGAACGGGTTTGAATCATCCAAGTGACATCAGGATTATGTAGAATATGCTGAACCTTCCTGGAATTTTGTGGTGTAACTGCATATATAACTCCTTTTCTGCCCCTGATTAGAATTGGTGTCATCCATCTGATGTGGGTAATACCGTTTTCATCCCTTGTTGAAAGGATCCCTGCATTGGAAGCATCTATAATTTCCGCCAGTTTACTTATGAATTTTTGCTGATCCATGTTTCTACCCTCCATAGGCTGATTTGTTATTGTATATATAAACACAAAAAACACCTTTCAATCCAATAGGAATGAAAGGTGTTTACAGCTATATTTTATATATTAGTAAAAGAGTTTGGCCGGCAAAAGAAAAGTCCAAGGAAGGGTTACAACTGCTATTAGGGCTGCTGCTTTCCATCTGGCCAGTACATCCTTTATGGACCTGCGGAAAGTATAATTATAATTGAAAAGCAGAATAAGCAGGCCTGATATAAATATGGCTACAAGTATCAATGTAAAGGCAAGGAAATTGCTGTAGGGATCATAAGTTATGCCATTTATAATTTCATCGGAAATGCCAAGGACATCCTGCAGGAGCACACATGCATAAAGAATAGCAGCGCCGATAAAATCTGCCAAAAAACCGAAAAACCACACTTTTACAATATTCTTTTTATAAAACTTCAGCCAACTCCATTCCTGGTTAGGCTTTAATAGAAAATAACATGCTGTAAGCACTATTGAGTCAATAATCCAATTTCCAACAAGTGAAACCAATATAACCGGAGGAAAGAATATCAACAACCAAACAGGAAAAATAATATTGTACAGCTTGGTCTGCTCTGATGGTTGGGCCTGTTCCATGGTATAAACTCCTTTTACCGTTAACTGTGAAAAGCACCGATCTTTTGATCAGTGCTTTTTCTGCATTCTGTATTACTTTTTTATCGTCTTAATATATTACCGCCGTTGCTCTTTAACCCAAAATTCTTTGATATAAGCGATAATTAAGCCTAACATAAGACCAATCACCAGGCCGATTGCCACATTGCGCTTGGAATTCGGGCTTATCTTTTGTCCTGGTGCAACAGCCTGGGATGGCATGTAAATGCCGTTTTTAACTATTCCTTCAACGTCCAGCTGTGCTACTTTCTCATAATTACCTGTTTCATAATAGTCGGCAATCAACTTCTTTTGTTCTTCCAAGGCATTCAATTGCTCGTTATGCTTTTGTATAGTATCTTCCATTACAAAGATTTCCTGCTGTAAAGATATTATGTTTTTTTCTACTTCCAGATAATTAGGATTTATTATATTTCCCAGCACAATATAATCTATGGATCCATTTAAGCTTTCCTGTACTTCCAGCATAGCCTCCTTCTGATTAAAGAACTTGGGCATTTTTGCAAGCAAGTCCTCATTCATTTTCAGAAGGGCATATTTGCTCTCAAGAGTTTTTTCCAGTATTGTCAGATCAGTGTTAAGCTGGTTATAAAAGTATTCTACAATTCTATCCCTGATCATCACGTCAACAAATTCAACATAATTCTTATACAAAGCTTGAGCCAGCTGCAGGGATTTCTCAGGATCATCAGCTGAAACCAGTACAGTAAAAGTATTCTGCTCCTTTGCGTCAGAGCTTTTTATGGAAATACGGCTTCTAAGGCCGTCGACTGATCCGCCGTATCCCAGATCCTCTTTTGTGTTCAGCAGCACCTGGTTGCTGGTAATCAGATCTATGTATTGTTTATTGGATGTAATAGGCAGAGTATATTCACCGTACCGGGTATTATATTTCTCCGGCATATTGACTACTATATCCAGCTTTGTCTGATACACCGGCGAAAGCATGAACAAGCTGTATAAGCCGGTTAGTACGGCTGCTATAATGGCTATGCTTAGAATTATGTACTTATTCCGCCACAATGCTAAAATCAGCTCACGCAGATCAATCTCATCTTCATGCTTATCTATTTTATCCAGATTGCTATTTTGAATATCACTCATATTTCCTTATTTCCTCCTGAATGCTTTTAAATTACATGATACATATTATACCATGAAAATAATACACGTACAATAAGAATAATAAATGCCGAAAAATATTGTCATTCAAAAGGCAATATGCCCAGTGCTTTGTAAGTGTCCCAATCCACATAATGATCAATGGGCAGCAGGTTTTCTTTTTTGAACTTTATGAGGGCAGCTTTCATTCCCTCCCCGTATATTCCATCCAAGGCGCCTTCATAGTAACCCAGCTTTTGCAGCCGTTTTTGCACCTCCAGCACCTGAGAATTGCGATCGCCTGGCGCCAGCTTTTCAAAAGAGCTGCCCATATTGCCGTAAGGGCCTCCGTAGATAAAGACACGGGTTTTATAAGGAACGATGCTGTATAACTCTTCCACATCGCTGTTTCTCATACGGATGCACCCCGCAGATGCCCGGTAACCAATGGAGCCTGGTTTGTTTGTTCCATGGATGCCATAAACACCCCAGGGAACATTCAGCCCCATCCAGCGGGTTCCAAACCCGCTTCCCCAATTCCTGGCCTTGCTGGTAATATACCATACACCTACAGGCGATGGCGTTCCAGCTTTGCCCTGAGCAATAGGATATTTCTTTATGAGTTTATTATTTTCAAACAAATAGAGCATGGATTCAGTTAAATCGATAAGTATGTCGTACCTTTCCTCATCCGGATCATTTTTTTCTGATAAGACCGGCCTTTCAGGCTCGCTTAACATAAAAGCATGCTCCACATGTATAGTGTAATTATCTAAAAATATATACATCACAACAATTATTATGACATATGCAATGGCTTGTATTTTTCTTAGGCTGGATTTGGAAAACATGGCTGGCACCTCCGCTATAGAAATATATTATTTCCAGCGGAGGTATTAGAACATATTATGTTATATTATGCGGGATCTTTCCTAACAAGAGTTTCAAAGTCAAGGACTATATCGCTATCCACATTATGTCCTGATATGACATCTGCAGCGGTTCTAACCGCCTCGTATCCAAGATCGGAATAGTTCAAACCGACTGTGCCGCATAACTGGCCATGGTTAATCAGCTGCACAATTTCATCTGTATAATCAAAAGCAACTATTTGAATTTCTCCTTTTCTTTCATTATTCACATATTCCGCTGCTGCCGCGGCTGTTTCGGGACAAGCTGCAAGTATCCCCTTAATATTTGGATGAGCTGCCAAAATATCCTGCAATGTTTTTCGGGTGTTATCCCTTTGACCATTGCAGCAATATAAGTTTATAAGCTTTATTGCGGGATATTGCTGCAAAGCTTCTTTAAAACCATTTTCAAGGTCAGCAGCTTTAGGATCGTCCCAGGAAGTGTTCAACAGCACAGCCTCTCCTTCCTTTTCCATTGCCTCTGCTAACAGCTGTCCGGCCTTTACTGCCGCTTCCTTTTTGTTGTAAGTAATATAAGTGCCTGATATGTCAAATTTTTTAACCGGATCCATATAAATAATCGGAATGCCCTTTTTATGGGCTTTCTCCAGATATTTTGCAAGCTCATCATTTTCAAATGAAGAGACAATAAGGGCTTTGGTGGATTTCCGGATTGCTTTGTTAATCTTTTTAAAGGCATCATCCGGATGATTTGATAAATCCATTTGAATAGTTTCTATGCTTAACCGGAAATCATCTGCAGCCTTTTCCAGCCCTGATATAATTTCTCCGACTTGCCCTGTACTGGTTTCACTGCTGATAAAGGCATATACTTCAGGCCTTGGATTATCAACAGTTACCTCTACGCTGCAGCCTGCCATAATGGGCAGTAAAAGTAATGCCGCAAATAAAGCCAATTTTCTCATGGAGAACCCCTTCTTCTATTCTTTCAATGCAACTAAAACACAATTCTTCACATAGTTAAGCCCTTTTTCCTCTAACAGCTCAACTATTTCCTGGTTATGTGTTCCCGGCTGAAGCCAGATATACTTTACACCCAGCTGGGCTGCCTCTTCGATTATGCCTTTTCCTATTTGAGGGTTTACAACCATATCAATTACATCAGGCTTTTCCGGCAAATCCTTCAGGCTTGGATAGCATTTATCCCCATCTACTGTATCATACCCCGGGTTTACCGGATATACCTTATACCCATGTATTTTTAATTTTTTATATATCTTGTAGCCAAACTTATCAGGTTTTGTATTTGCACCTACCACAGCCCAAACTTTCTTTTTCAGCATTTCCTGGGAAAGATCCATGGTTAAACCTCCTTTTACAATTCGATCAACTCTATATTCTCCAGAGCTTCCTTTATTAATATATTACCATCTACCAGAGCTTCAGACTCTAATATTTTATTTAAACGAGGCTGAGTAACCGGATGTTTCGGAGTAAAGATGGTACAGCAATCTTCATAAGGTAAAATGGAGGTTTCATAGGTACCTATTGTTTGCGCAAGATTCATTATATCAAGCTTATCAAAGCCAATGAGAGGACGAAATACCGGCATGGAGACAGCATCATTTGTGACTACAAGGCTTTCAATGGTCTGGCTTGCTACTTGGCCTATGCTCTCCCCTGTTACCAGGGCAGAAGCCTTTTCCTTGCGGGCAATTTTCTCTGCTATTTTCATCATAAATCTCCGCATCAGTATAGTAAGCTGCTGATCCGGACATTTTTCGTACAATTCCTGCTGTATGCGGGTAAAAGGAACCACATGGAGTCTCATGGAACCAGTATAGCGTGTAAGAATTCTGGCCAGCTCGATAACTTTTTCCTTAGAACGATCACTGGTATATGGGAAACTGTGGTAATGCACAGCTGTCAATTTAACGCCTCTTTTGGCAATCATCCAGCCGGCTACCGGACTGTCAATGCCTCCTGATAACAGCAGAGCCGCCTTTCCATTTGTTCCTACCGGCATGCCGCCTGCACAAGGAATAACCTCATGGTACAGATAGCAGAATTCTCTTACTTCCACATTCAGCGTAAGCTCAGGCTCGTGGACATCCACCTTTAACCGGGGAAACTGCCTTAGCAGGCTTGCACCCAGCTGTCTGCTGATTTCCATCGAATTCATGGGAAAATGCTTGTCCGCTCGTCTGGATTCCACTTTGAATGTGAGAACACCCTTGTTGAAGCCGGTTAAAAACTTTTCAATAATCTTTTTGGAATACTCTGTCATTACTTCAAAATCTTTTTCTACCTTATATGCCGGGCTGATTGAAACTATGCCGAAAACCCTGGTAAGAGCATCTATAACGGCAGCTTCATCAGCGTAGTTTTCCACATAGAACCGGCCTTGAGCCCGAACTACCTTTACATCAGGAATGTGCCGCAGTGATTTTTTTATATTCTCAAGCAGCTTTTTTTCAAAATACGGCCTGTTTAAGCCTTTCAGGTGAATTTCACCATATCTTATCAATATTACTTTTTCCATTATTACCTCCTGGTAAACCTTTCAATGCGCTTAACAGCACGCACCAGCCTGGGAATAAATTCCTCAATTTCTTCCTCAGTAGTGAGATAGGATACGCTTACACGTATAGATCCTTCCAACACTCGATCATCCACACCCATAGCTTTAAGTACATGGCTGAGTTTTCTGTCTCTGCTGGAACATGCAGACCCGGAGCTGACATACACCCCTTCCTCTTCCAAAGCATGAAGGAGAACTTCTCCTTTGAGCCCTGGAAAGCCAATATTCAGAATATGAGGGGCACCATTATCAATATTTCCGTTGAAAACTGCATCAGGCAAGGCCTGCTTAACTTTTTCGACAATAGTATATTTCAGCTTTCTCAAATAATCACTGTTTTCATGCAGCTGCCGGGCAATCCACTTAGCTCCTTCTCCCATACCCACTATGCCGGAAATATTCTCTGTTCCGCTGCGTAATCCGTCCTGTTGATTTCCTCCGAACAGTATAGGCTGAATTCGTACACCGCTCCTGATATATAGGGCGCCTATACCTTTAGGGGCGTGTATTTTATGGCCGCTGACCGACAATAAATCAATTCCCCATTGGGAAGGATATACCGGCAGCTTGCCTGCAGACTGTATTGCATCAACATGAAATACCGGCTTCCGGGGCCTGTTCGCCAGCATTACACCTATTTCCCGGATGGGTTGAATAGACCCGGTTTCATTGTTTACATGCATAACGCTTACTAGTATAGTATCCTCCCTGATGGATTTATGCAAATCATCCAAGGATATTACCCCGTCTGCATCCACAGGCAGGTAAGTTACCTCAAACCCTTGGTTTTCCAAATGCGCAAAGGCCTGCAATACCGACGGATGTTCAATGGCTGTGGTAA
This sequence comes from Clostridiales bacterium DTU083, assembly GCA_001512915.1. Classification (GTDB taxonomy): domain Bacteria; phylum Bacillota; class Clostridia; order Caldicoprobacterales; family DTU083; genus DTU083. The sequence goes on from LFTC01000079.1 coordinate 71,363, forward strand.
TGCAGTGCTTTCCCCTGCGCATCCTGCTGTAAGCAGTTCCCAGCAGGGCCATATTGTTGGCCTCAGTACCTCCTGAAGTGAAAATAATTTCTTCAGGCTCTGTCTTCAACAAATCCGCCACATGACGCTTTGCGTCTTTTATCCTTTTCTCGGCACGAATGCCTAAACGGTGCATGGAGGAAGGATTGCCATAATCATTTTTCAAGCAATCAGTTACAGCTTCTACAACTTGCGGAATTACCGGAGTTGTTGCTGCATTATCCAAGTATATTTCCTTCATAGAATACTTACTCCCGTCTGGAATATTCCTGAAATACATAGGACATTTTATCATGATTTCATGCATTATTGTACCCTTGTTCGCCGAAAATCTACAAATAACTCAACTTGGCAGGCTGTACAGGAAGGAAATCCCGCTTTGATTGCGAATTATTATAATAAATTGGTGGCAGAGAAGTTCGACAGAGGGGGTCAGGTTATGATTTGCCCATCTTGCGGCATGAAGAATAATTATTATCATAGATATTGTTTTAATTGCGGTACCAAACTGATCGATGACGAAGCGGAAAATATATCAATGGAAAAAGAATGGGGATACGCGGATTATGAAGACATTGCTCCTACATGGGATGATGAACCGGATAAACCGGAAGATCAACTGGAAGTATTTGATGCCGAACTGATTGACCCGTGGGATGAAGAAGAAGATAATGAACCAGAAGATGAGACTCCGCCGGATGATGAACTTACCGATGAAGCTGAAGATACACCGGCTGATCCATCTAAAAATGATGATGCGAACGCCCTGGACTGGCATGAGCAATATGAATTATGGAAAAACAGTCTTGAGCCTCAGACTGATTATTATTCAGACTATCTGTTCAGCGATAATGAAGACTCGGAATTTGACATCCAAACCCAGCTTCCTCTTCGCCGTTATAAAAAGCCGGAAAGAAAGACAGGTGCACTCAAGAAAGTCCTCAAGGCAATCGTCAGCATATTATTAATATCCCTGATTGTGTTTTTAGGTTATGTGGGCTATGTTGAACTGATACAGAAAACAGCCGCAAACAAACCTCCGGTTATGGAAATTGATGTAGACTACTGGGTTGAAGAAATTCAGCTGGACGGCAAGACCGGCAGAAAAATATCGGTTAAATCCTCCCTGGGCGAACAGGTTAAATTAATGGACAAAGTAGCTGCCATAACTGGCGGTAAAGCGGAAATTATATTGATGGACAATGAATTTGATATAAATGATTTTGAACAATCAGATGGATATTTGCAGGTTATACTGCCTTTGACTGTTATGGCAGACGGCTATCCGAGCCGCACGGAAGAAGTACGATTTGAAATACCTGTCCGGTATGCTCCTCTTGAATTTGTTTCACCGGCGGACAAAGAGGCTGTAGTGGAAGGCAGCACCTATCAGCTTATGTTGAAAGTTCTGCCCGGATCAAAAATAATTATTGACGGCAACAATTACTCCCATGTTGTTGATGAGGAAGGTCTGCTTACACTGCAGCTGGAATTGCCTGATCAACCTGAGATCAGATATGAAATTCATGTTTCCGCCGATGGATACGAAGATACGTATGAGGAAGTAGTATTTAAGAGAAAGCAGATGGAATTCGCTTTGTCCATAGATCAGGAAATTCCAATACAGGCATCGGAAAATACATGGGTAGAAATTACCGGCATCACGCATCCGGAAGCAAAACTTTCCGCTAATTTGGAAGTACGCGATGACGTCACGGTTGACTCCGAAACCGGAAACTTTGCCATGCATGTTAAAGCGCCAAGTAAAGGCTATACCCCGCTGATTCTCACTGCAGAATTGGAGGGCAAGGAAGATTCGGTGTTGGAAGCAGTTATTCACCGGCCTGTCAGCGAATATGAATATACCCATTCGGCCTGGGCTTTTGACTACAATAATCTTAAAACTTATCCAGACCTGCATAACGGCGTTGCATTCGTGTTTTCAGGAACTGTAAACAAGGTAGAGTCTACCGGCTTGAAAACTATTCTCCTGGTGGATACAGCCAGCCAGGGTCAAAGCGAACAGCTGGTACATGTAGAGTATTGGGGAACAATCAGCGCAAGCCCGGGCCAGAAAGTCCGCATCTTTGGAAACCGCTGGGGAAACAAGGGTGATTATCCCTTTGTAATTGCTTCTTATGTATATAAATAATTCGTTTAAAAAAATTTAACCCGGATAACTCGATTGAGTTGTCCGGGTTTAGATTTATTCCTTACACAGCCAATCCAGGCCTAAATCATACATGGTTGCTTCAAGCGGCCTGCCCTGTTCATCCCAGCCCATCATCTGATAGTAAAATCTTATCATCTCGTGGAACTTTTCCTTATCCAGTTTAGTACCCTTCAGCCTGCCGGCATCTATTTCCTGCTCAAAGAATCTGTCAGGCAGAGTATCCTGTCCGGCTGTTATTCCTTCCCTCAGATTATACCATCTGAACAACTGATTTCTCATATTGCCCAGCCGCATTATCTCATAAGAGGATGTTTCAAAACCGGTGATATTATGATACAGCTCTGCCATTTCCGCCAGGCTGTAAACCCTTGTCGGCGCTGAAGCAAATATGCACATGCCCAGGCTGTCAACCGCCGACCATAAGTCATTCAAAGCCTTATACATACCTACTTTTTCTTTGCCCAAATAGTTCATGGGAATCCTGTCCAATATGCCCAAAGTACGGCAGTAATTCAGTGTATGGTCCCAGCCCACTTCGGTATCAAAATCCCAGTCATGTTCGCAGATCTCATATCTAGGCCCGGTTGCAGATACTGCAAAACCAAGTGCCAGGTTGGTCTGAGAGCGGGCTTCAAAAGGCGTCATTTCGTTCTTTTTCACTGTCATGCTGAATTTCTCCGCGCCTTTGCCGATTTGCTGCGCTGCCCTCCAGCTTCCTTCTGCAAGCAGATCTCCAAGACCTTCTCTTCTGGCTATCTTCTCTATGATTCCAACCAAGTCAACATCTTTTGAAAAACTCAGATTAAGCCCTTCGCTGTCAATCAGGCCGTTTTGCACACATTCCTGCGCAAAAGATATGGTAAAGCCAAGGGAATTAGGATCCATTCCATATTCATTGCATAAGACATTTGCCTTTATTATCTTTTCTACATCCGGATTACCCAGGTTAGGCCCGAAAGCACCCAGCGCTTCCTGATGCAGTCCTCCTGCCAGTTCATTATCCCCTTCGGTTGCATATCGCTTTATGCAATTATTAGGACAACCGGGACAAGGAGCCTCTCCCTCATAAAATGGGTCAAATTTTTCAGGTGTATATTCATCTGTATAGTTGCATACAGAGGTTTGATAATTGTTCACGCATAATGCAGCATCTATGCCATGGGTATGTATCCATACGCCAAATCCCGGCCGGTTATGCTGCCACATAGAAAGCACATTATTGCGCATCTTTTCTTCAAACCATTTGTTGGTTTCCTCTATCTTATCAGGGGCATATGTATCCGGCAGCCTTCCCCCTCTTAACACAACAGCTTTCAGATTTTTGGAACCCATTACTGCACCCATGCCAGCCCTTGATGCCTGATGGGTATTGTTGCAGATTACATTTGCAAACCGTACCAGGTTCTCTCCCGCTATCCCAATGATAGCAGTATCTGAACCGGGATATCTGGATTGAATTATCTTTTCGCACTCGCTTACATTCCTGCCCCACAGTTCCTCTGCCGGTTCTATTAAGTATTCGCCATTGTCTATAACCAAAATGGAGGGCTTCTCGCATGCACCTTTAATGATAATCCCATCATATCCTGTTTTCTTTAAGGCAACCGCAAAAGGCCCTTCACATATGGCCTCGCCTATGCCGCCAGTCTGCGGTGATTTGCCGCATATTACAAACCTGGCCAGCCCGGGTGCGTTAAATCCGCTCATAATGCCGGCAAAAAACATCAGGTAACTTCTTGGATCAAATGCATCCAAGCCCGCAGGGGTTTCCTTCAGCAAATATGTTACAGCCATGACAGAACTGCCCGTATATCTCCTATAGAAATTCTCGCCAGGCGTTTCTACTTTAAATGTTTGGCTGCCCAGATCCACATGCAGTATTTTCCCATGGTAACCATAACTCATTTATGATTCCTCCTTGGTTTAATAATCGAAAAATAAATGCGACCTTCAGAATTGACTGAGAATTGCGTTTCAATTATATTATAGTAAATGAAATGTGTCAAATTGGCTGTTCAGTAATAATTTGTTTATGCAACTCTATAAAAAACCCAGGCAAACTATAATGCCTGGGTTTCACTTTGATTCCTATTGCTTATTCGTATACATCCATGCCGCCAAGTTTGACTTTCAAAACAAATTCATTTTCATTTCTCCACAGTTTAATATCCACAACTTCGCCCACCTTGCTTTTTTCTATAAATGCTTTTAATTGTTGTGATGTTTCTACTTTCTGATCGTTATAACCTATAATCACGTCTCCAGGTTTTAATCCTGCTTCAGCAGCAGGACTGTCTTTTTCAATATCTGTAATCAGCACTCCTACAGGATAACCGTATTCCCTTGAAATAGCTTCGGTTACATCAAGAATATATACTCCCAGCCAGGGCTTTTGCGGATAAGTTACCTTGCCGGTTTTAATTATTTCTTCAGCAATGGGCTTGAAAATGTTTGAAGGTATAGCAAAGCCCAAACCCTCCACCAGTTCACCTCCAAACTTAATTGTATTCATGCCGATAACTTCACCGTTCATGTTAACCAAAGCACCGCCGCTGTTACCCTGGTTGATTGCTGCATCTGTCTGTATCAGTTCCATGGTTCTTCCATCGTTCAGCTGCAATTCCCGGCTGGCAGCACTTACCACGCCGAAGCTTATCGTACCGGCCAGCTCATGCCCCAGAGGATTGCCTATAGCAATGACAAAATCGCCCTTGCGAACCTTATCGGAATCTCCAATCTTGGCCACGGTCAAATCATCATGTTCTATCTTTAATACGGCAATGTCACTCTGAGGATCCGAACCTACCAGTTCTGCTTCAACCGTTTTCCCATCGGACAGGATAACAAACAACTCTTTAGCACCGTCAATTACATGGTGGTTGGTAAGAATATGCCCTTCCTTGCTTATAATGATTCCCGAGCCGGTTCCTTCAATATTTTTCTTTACCATGGAAAAGAAGAAATCCTGTACCAAAACTTCTCTTCTGTTGGTAATGCCCACTACTGCTTTATCAACTTTTTCAGCAATATCTGCCACGGGGTTATCCCGGTCAATGTAGAGATCTTCATTGCTGCCAATAATGCTGCCCGAATCATCTGCTTCCGGCTGTCCGCCGGCAATGCTTCCGTTACCCTGGCTGCCCGGCTGATTATCTGCCAGGCTCCTGCCTGTCAAGTATGGTAATACGGTGTACATAGCCAAGGCGCCTATTAAAGTAAATATGATCGCCACTAGTATATAATTTCTTATTCTGCTCTTCCTTTGATATCTTTCCTCATCAAATTCATAGAATTCCCTCATTACATTTACACCTCCATAGATAGAGCCATACTGCTTTGCTTAATTCAATTCTACAATGGTTTTTTGAATAAAATATGAACTGGGTGTAAATATTATTTTTTCTTTACTGATTTGAGGGAAAAGATAAAAGCGGAACCTTTGCCTTCTTCACTGTTAAGCCATATGTTCTGGCCATGGCCTTCTATGATTTTCTTTACAATGGACAGCCCAAGACCGGTGCCGCCTTTTTCTCTGCTTCTGGACTTATCTATCTGATAAAAAGGCTCCCAGATATGGGCCATCTCTTCTTCCGGTATTCCTGGTCCCTGGTCTGCAATCTTAACATACACGGTATCTTTATGCTGCCAGGTTTTCAATGTTATCAGACCGCCTTCCCGGTTGAATTTGATAGCATTATCCAGCAGATTGATTATTACCTGTTTTATACGGTCAGGATCTCCTTCTGCCAACAGAACCTCCTGATCAAACTCCACCTGGACATCCATGCCCTTCTCATTAATCCGTTCTTCGCAGGCAATCAGTACTCTGCGGATAGTTTCGTTTATATCCAATGTTTTTATATCCATGGAAAACTGCCCTGTTTGAATTTGAGACAGGTCCAGAAGATCGTTGATCAGACGGTTCATCCTGTCCGTTTCCTCCAAAGCAACAGCCAGGTATTTATCCTGTTCTTCCCTGCTGATGGTATGATCCAATACGCCCTGTATATAGCCCCGCATCGAGGTTAGAGGAGATTTCAGCTCATGGGACACATTTGCTACAAAACTTCTTCTCATTAATTCCAGCTTTTCCAATGAATCCGCCATGGCATTGAAGCTCATGGCCAATTGCCCAATTTCATCCTTTGTTTTTACCTTTACACGCCTTTTGAAATTACCCCTGGCAATTTCCCTGGAAACGATGTTGATTTCAATAAGAGGATTGGTGATCAAGCGGGTGATAAAATAGGATATTATTATGGAGAGAACAGAAGATATAATTGCCGAACGCCAAAAGCTGATGTAAGTATCCCTCAGGGTACGGTTAATGCCTTTTATGGGAGAATGGAGGAAAATTGTCCCCCCTATCTTATCATTGATTTTAAGGGGCATCCCCACAGTCAGCACAGGTGTAGGAAAGCTTTCGCCAAACCTGCCTACCCGCGTGATGGTATTGCCCTGCAGCACCTGCACAAATTCATCCACCGTGAGTTTTTGATTCTCCCATTCTACCGAATCCAGCTGGGACGAATTATGGCTGCTCCAAATATTCCCCCTGGCGTCTGTTACCCAGATAGTCACTCCTAGAAAACGGTCAATTACCTGGTATTGATAGTGCAGGGTTCGGCTGTCTATAAGGTCTGACAAATAGTATTCGATGTACTGGGATATGGCTTTGCCTTCCCGTATTAATTCCTCCGTACGGGTTTCCATTAAATAATTCTGAAAAAATGAATACAGCAGGACACCCAAAATAGCAAGAGCAGACAGAATAATTACAAGGTATGATGCCATCTGCCTGACAAACAGTGATCGGAACATCTACTTCACCTCAAATTTGTAACCTACACCCCACACGGTTTTTATCTGCCAGTTGTTGTTTTCGTTGTCCAGTTTTTCACGAATGCGCTTTATATGCACATCCACTGTTCTTGAATCACCGTAAAAGTCAAATCCCCAGACATGTTCCAGCAGCTGTTCGCGGGTAAAGACCTTGTTGGGGTGAGAAGCCAGGAAATACAAGAGTTCCAGTTCTTTAGGCGGAAATTCCAGTTCCTTGCCGCGCAAAGTAACCGTATAATTCGTCAGGTTCACCGTAAGCCCCGGAAAAGACACTTCTTTGCCCAAGTCCCGGGCCGGCCTGTTTCTCCTAAGCACGGCCTTGACCCTGGCTACCAGCTCTTTTGGATCGAAAGGTTTTACTATGTAGTCATCAGCACCCAGTTCCAAACCCAGTACCTTGTCAAAGGTTTCCCCCTTGGCGGTAAGCATGATTATGGGCACATCGCTTATCTTTCGGATTTCACGGCATATCTCCCAACCGTCAATGCCAGGCAGCATCAGATCCAGTACAACCAAATCCGGCGGATTCTGATGAAAGGCTTCTAAAGCTTGCTGGCCGTCTTGAAAGGGTTCCACCCGGAACCCTTCCTTCTCCAAATACAATTTGACCAGCTGATTTATGTTAAAATCATCATCCACAACCATTATGCGGTAACTATACATCTTTTTCTCGCTCCCTCAGGATTAAAGCAGCTTTCGATACAAATCTTTCAGGGCAGGATAGAGGCTTTTGTAAACCTCATAGAATTTTTCATACACAGGTATGTTTTCTTTTATGGGATCCTGAACTGAAACCACCTGTATAGCCCTGTCACAGGCTTCTTTCACATCCTTATATATGCCTGCTCCTACACCCGCCAATAAAGCTGCACCCATGGCAGGACCTTCCTTGGAATTTATAACTGCAATAGGTGTCTGGAATATGTCGGCCTGCATCTGCCTCCATAGAGGACTTCTGCCGCCGCCCCCTGATGCTCTCACTTCCTGGACGGGCACCTGCATATCGCGGATAATCTCCAGACAATCCCGCAAGCTGTAAGCTACACCTTCCATGACAGCACGAATCATGTCACATCTGTCATGTTTTGCTGTCAAACCAAAGAACACTCCTCTTGCATAGGGATCCAGATGAGGCGCCCTTTCACCCATCAGATAGGGCAGATAGATCAGACCATTACAGCCCGGCTCTGCTTTTTCTGCCTGTTTATCCATTAATACATAAGGATCTATTCCCATAAAAACAGCCAGTTCTTTTTCCATCCCGCCAAAATTGTTTCTCAACCACTGCAAAGAAAGCCCGGCTCCCTGGGTTACCCCCATAACATGCCAGGTGTTCGGGATGGCATGGCAGAATGTCTGGGTTCTTCCCAAGGGATCCATCTTCACCTCATCCATGGAGGCGAATACTACACCGGATGTGCCGATAGTGGAGGATATTACTCCAGGCTGTATGATACCATTGCCCACAGCACCTGCTGCCTGGTCACCGCCGCCCCCTGCTACAGGAGTGCCTTCCTTAAGCCCTGTAAGCCGAGCGGCTTCTGCTGAAACGGTGCCGCTGATCTCATGGGATTCATAAACCTCAGGCATCCAATCCATGGAAAAACCCAGCCTGTCCAGTAGCTCTTCGCTCCACCTGCGGTTAGGAACATCGAGAAACTGGGTGCCGCTGGCATCTGATACTTCAGTAGCAAATACACCGGTAAGCTTGTAGCGTATATAGTCCTTAGGCAGCAAAATTTTGTCAATTTGCTTAAATATATCAGGCTGATGATTCTTAACCCACATTACTTTGGATGCAGTAAACCCGGTAAGGGCTGGGTTTGCCGTTATTTCAAACAATCTTTCCCTGCCGACCAGTTCTGTAATCTGGTCGCATTCGGCCTGGGTTCTCTGATCACACCAAATAATGGATGAACGGAGCACATTGCCTGACTCATCGAGCAGGACCATGCCGTGCATCTGGCCGGTCAATCCCACGCCTTTTATATCCGACGGATTGACTCCGCTGGTTTTGATTACACGGGCAATAGTATCCACAACTGCATTCCACCAGTCATGGGGATCCTGCTCAGCCCAGCCGATGTGAGGCTGATGCAATGGGTATTCCGATGTCGCGCTGGTTATGGTATTACCCGCATCATCGAAAAGAACAGTTTTTGTACCGGAAGTGCCTACATCGATTCCCAGTAAATAGTTCATTAAATGTCCCCCCTGTTTATATTAAGTTTATAATTAACTTTATTTGATCTGCACTACCGTTACGCCGGCTTCACCTTCCCCATATTTTCCCAGACGAAATGAGGCTACATGAGGGTGCTGGCGCAGCAATTGGTGAATGGAGTTTCTTAAAACACCGGTGCCTTTTCCATGTATTATTGTAACTTCTTTCAAACCCGCCAGGAAAGCGTTGTCCAGATACAGATCGGTTTCCATGACAGCTTCTTCGGCAGTCTGCCCTCTTAAATCAAGTTCCGTGGAAACAGCCAGGATTCTGGGCTCAATACTTCTGCGGGATATGGGTTGACCTGCAGTTTCTTCCTCAGCCTGCCTCAAATCGGACAGTTTTACGCTGACCTTCATAATACCCACCTGGACCATAACATTTCCATCCTGGTCGGGCATGCTTAAAACCTGACCCTTTTGATCCAAGGTGGCAACATAAACTGTCTGGCCCAGTTGGACCATTTCCGGCACTTTCCTTTGGGTATGCGCAGGTTTTCTCTGCTCCCTTTCTCCCAGTCTGTTCAAAGCAGTTCTTAGTTTTCTCCGGGTTTCTTCAATTGCCCGGCTCCGTTCTTTTTCCTTAGTTTCACGGGCCAGCTGATTAAGTTCCTTAATAATCCGGTCAGCTTCCGCTTTAGCATCCAATACAATCCTTCGGGCCTCTTCCCTGGCTTTGGCCAAATGCCTTGCTTTCTGTTCTTCCAACTGTAACAGCTTTTTCTCGTACTCTACCCTTAATTCTTCGGCTTCCGCCAGTTCCACCTTTGTTTTGGTCCGTTCCTGCTCTGCAGCAATCCGGTTTCTTTCAATATCACCCATTATGTCTTCAAATCTGATATTTTCCTGGCTCAGATATTTCGCTGCGCCTTTAATCAATTCTTCACTCAGACCCAGACGCTTGGAAATTTCAAAAGCATTGCTCCTGCCAGGAACGCCAATCAGCAAGCGATATGTGGGACGGAGGGTTTCAACATCAAATTCCACTGAAGCGTTTTCTATTCCGTCTCTGCTGATAGCATATAATTTCAGTTCACTGTAATGAGTAGTTGCCATGGTGGATATTTTGGCAGAATAAAGATGATCCAGTATGGACATGGCCAAGGCAGCACCTTCTGCCGGGTCAGTGCCTGCACCCAGTTCATCCAGGAGAACCAGATCGCCCTCACCTGCCCTGTGCAATATCCTTACAATATTGGTCATATGAGATGAGAAAGTACTCAGACTCTGTTCAATGCTTTGCTCGTCTCCTATATCGGCATAAACATTTTGAAAGATCCCCATTTCCGTGCCGTAATCGGCAGGCAGATGCAGGCCTGACTGGTGCATAAGCACAAAAAGACCTGCTGTTTTCAGGGTAACCGTCTTTCCTCCTGTATTAGGCCCGGTAATAATCAGAGAGGTAAAGTTACGCCCTAATTCCAAGGAGATAGGAACCACCTGCTCCGGGTCAATCAATGGATGACGGCCGTTTCTAATTCTAAATGAAGGAGTATCAGCTATGCGGGGGCGCATGCCCCGGATGGATAAGCTGTAAGCCGCTTTGGCAAAAATAAAATCCAGGCGTACCAGAATTGTATAAGCTGACAGGATTTCATCTCCAACATTGCCTGTTAGTTCAGTCAGTTCTGCCAGTATGCGTTCAATCTCTTCTTCCTCTTTCAACTCAAGCTGCTTTATCTCATTGTTGGCTTCTACCACTGACATGGGTTCAATGAAAAGGGTTGCACCTGTGGAAGACTGATCATGTACAATCCCAGGCACCTGGGAACGGTATTCCTGTTTTACGGGCAGAACATATCTGCCATTACGGATAGTTATTATGGGCTCCTGCAAATACTTCTGCATTTGAGGCGAATGCAGGTACCCGTTGAGCCTTTCACGAATTTTGTCATTGGCCCGTCTTATACGCTTCCGGATGCTCGCCAGTTCAGGGCTGGCATTATCGTATAGAGAATCTTCCGTCTCAATGCAATCTTGTATTCGCTCAAGCAGAGCACGCTGGGGTTTCAAATTATCTATCATGGAAGGTATTAATTCAAGCTCTTCTTTATCCTTATGCTCTTCCATGCCCCTTTTGACCGAGCTAACCAGGGATAAAACCCGGACAACTTCCAACAATTCCTTAGGGCTTAGAACCGATCCGATTTTAGCCTTCCTGACTGCGTGCTGAATATCCGGAAATGGGGCAATAAGATTACTGCCCTCTGCAGCAAGAATGGATTCTGCTTCCGAAGTCTCCTGCTGCCACTCCATTATCTGAATCTTATCCGAACTGGGTTTTAACTGGAGCGCCAGCTGCCTGCCCGAATCTGACTGGGCATATCCGGCCAGCTTCTCTATGATTTTATTATATTCCAAAACCTTAAGTGTTCTGTCGTCCATGTTCACTCCTCATTGTTAAGACACTAATTTTATTCTACACCTCGATAGAAATGTCCTTTTGTAAATCCATTTTGCTTAAATCTGTTTGCAAAATCCGCCAGGTGCCGGGGCAATTCTGTGCCTGGATAGTCCAAAGCATAACGATAAATCTGAATAACCTGCCTGCATTCTTCATATGGCAGCCCTTCCAGTATTAATCCCCATGAAAATGCAGACAGTTCATGAAAAGGATACATATTATCTGCCAGAAAGATGGGCTGACTGTTCAAAAGCTCGCTGTAACAACGGGAAATCCGTTTTTTGCGTATCGAAAACGAATAACCTTTCCGATCAGTCAATGTATAAGTGCCCTTGAACCTGCATTTGTTACAGTCTGTATTTGCGTTATGATGGGGACAATATTCCAGTGTCATCAGCACAAGACGGCCGAAAACCAAGATCTCACACGGCAGTAAAGTACGACTCATTATATCACGTATTTCAGTCATTGTTAATTCAGGTGACAAGCTAACCCCTTTTAGCCCCAACTCGGCAAGCTGGGCAAGGCTAAGCGAATTTGCAACGTTTAATGTATGGCTTCCATAGCAGGCATCTATCCCTTTTTCTTTAAGCAGCATAAGCTGCCCCAGGTTTCCAATCTGATAATCATCAAAAAGTGTCCATAACTCATCAGGCAGGTTTCGAAGCAAATCCATATCAGCCTTTCGGGTTATAGCAGGCAGCACCAGCCTGACAGAAATACCTGTATCTTTTATATTGTTTACCTGACGTCTCAGCTGCTCCCATTTAAAGGAAAACGAAGAGGGCGTAAAGGATACTGTATCCAGCCCTGTAAAAACCTCAGGATCAAAACTCAGATGATCTATATATCCGTTTAACATGGGTTTTCTGCTGGTTATCAGCTTATCTACGGCTGCAGTATCCTGCAAAGACTTGTTCCGGTATGAATGGTTCATTCGATTTTCCGCACTTTTTAAAGCCCTGTCATCAAAATATGCAGTTCTTTTTATAATTAAATCCTTTATAGCATCTTTACGCAGCTGATTCAGAACCGAAACCGGAACAAATACCTTTCCGTCCAGCTGCAATTTCAGGGAGGTCAGTTTGAATGGGGTATCTCCCAGACGATCCAGATGTATTCTTATGATATTTTCATCCAGGGGCGCATTTAAAGCCCTCTGAACCTGATAATCACATGATGCCTTTCCTTCCAGGCCTATATCATCACGCACTGTCAGTACGGGTTTTTCCCCAAATCGAATAACCGCACAGGCTGATATCGGGATTTTACGGCTGTAATTGTTCTTATACGAGATTTCAGCTTCTTTCAGCTGGGCAGCTCTTGAAGTTCGGTAAACAAGGCATCCCGGTTCCGGACGGACTGAGGATGAAATAGCAGCTGTCTGCCCTTTTACAGCCCGATTTGTGTGCCTGCCGTTAATTAATATGTTGTATACTATCTGGCCTTTATTTCCATTTTTTTGTGTCCAGAATTCGATTCCATCGCCGGCTTCCAAATCGTCTTCCAGAGAAATCCACACCAATCCTTTATCCAGCTTTTGCACCCTGCCCAAGAAAACTCCCCAGTTATTGGGTTTTTCTTTGGAATAGAGAGTTTTATGATCAGTCCCATAGTAATAGCCCTTGGTAAAGCCGCCGCGGTTGAATATCTGCTCCAGCTCCTGTGCTGCTGCTTTTTCCGGTTTATATTCCCCGGTTTCCAGAATGCTGTCCAAGGCTTTGCGATACTCCCTGGTTACCACAGCAACATATTCAGGTCGTTTCATTCTTCCCTCTATCTTAAAGCTGCTGACTCCAGCCGCCAGGATTTCCTGCAGGAAATCCTGGGCAGACAGATCTCTCATGCTAAGATGATATGCTTTCTGATTTTTGGGATCTTGTCCTTTGTTCAATGTGTAGGCAAGGCGGCAGGGCTGAGCGCACATGCCCCGGTTACCGCTGCGCCCTCCCAGCATGCTGCTCATTAGACACTGTCCTGAATAGGAAACACATAAAGCTCCGTGAACAAAGCTTTCCAGCTCAAGGCTGGTATTTTCAGATATATATTTTATTTCCTCCAAGGTTAGCTCCCTCGACAGAATGACCCGGTCAAATCCCATATCCTCCAGAATCTTCACGCCTTCCAGCTGATGAATGGTCATTTGTGTGCTTGCATGCAGGGAAAGCTTGGGAAAATACTGCCTTACCAGTCGGGCTGCACCCAAATCCTGTACAATAACGCCATCTACCCTGAATTCTTCCAATTGTTTTAGAAAGGCTTTCAGCTCTTCCAGTTCTTTTTCCTTAATCAATATGTTGACTGCAACATAAATGCGAACACCATACAGGTGTGCATATTCGACAGCTTTCCTCAAATTATCATTATTGAAGTTATCTGCCAACCTACGGGCATTGAATCTTGTACTGCCCAGATAAACTGCATCTGCTCCGTTTTGCACTGCGGCTGCCAGGGCTTCCCAGCTTCCTGCAGGAGCCAGCAGTTCTGGCAACTTATCCTGCAATATCACCACTTCCTTCATGTCTATTATACTATTTGAAGAAAAAAAAGAAACGGTTATAAAACAAAAAGTGCCGGGCATCAACCCAGCACTTCAATCCTCGTATAAAACAACAGCTTATTATCTTTTTCCCTTCCTGGAAACATCGTAAATGGCAGGTGGTTTGGGATTCTGTTCAATTGCAGACACAGCGGTCTCTACCTTCATACTCTCCATGGTTTCCTCCAGTTCCTTGATCCTCTCCTGAAGGATTTCCATTTCTTTTCTCAGTTTTAAAGACTCATCAGCCAGATTTATTGCAGTCAGCACCGCAGCCATGGCAGTACTCAGTCCGGGCTGTCTGTTGATGACTTCTTCCATAATGCGATTGACATGTATAGCCACCTTGTGTATATATTCTTCCGATTCATTTCCCCGGATTGCATATTCCCTCCCGGCTATCCGGACAATGGTTTTAACCTTTTCAGCCATCCATGAACAACCCCTATATTTATTTTATGATACTATTATACAATACTTTCCATTTTTATACAATAGAACTTGTCGAAATTGTCTAAAAAAATCATCTAAGTTTGGCACCCAATTTTTCTTCCAATGTTTTTATTATTCTTTCGTGAGCCTCGTTTACCTCTTCATCTTTCAAAGTACGGTCAGGCGCTCTGTATGATAAAGCATAGGCCATGCTCTTATGTCCTTCCGGAATCTGGCTGCCTTCATATATATCGAACAGATTAACTTCTTCAAGAATTTTTCCTCCGGCTTTCCTAATCAGCTCAACAATTTGAGCAGCCTGGACCTTCTTATCCACAATAAAGGCCAGATCCCTTGTAACAGCGGGGTAGCGGGGCAAAGGTTTATACTGCCAGTCGGTGTCTGCCTCCTCCAATAAAGCTTCCAAATTTAATTCTCCCAGTATAGTTCCTGTATCTGTCTCATATCTTTCTGCAGTTTTCGGATGTATCTGGCCAAAAATACCTATGGTTTTTTCGTCCAGAAGCACTTCCGCTGTTCTGCCGGGATGCATGGCTGTATGCCTGGCAGGTTTGAAGGCAATTCTGTTCTCAAGTCCCAATAATGAAGCCAGTGCTTCAATTTTTCCTTTCAAAGAATAGAAATCAGCTTCTTCACCATATTCGCCCATTGCCAAGGTAAGAAGCTCATTGGGAAGTTCGGTTAAGGGCAATGCTTTGGGAATAAATACTGGATTAATTTCAAAAATACTGCACTTTTTAATCTGGCGGTTGTAATTGTGAGATAAAACTTCCAATATTGAAGCCAGCATAGTTGTGCGCATAATACTCTGATCCTCTCCTAGAGGATTGGAGATCCTGACTGCCTGAGGATACTCAGATGGATCTGTCATGCCCAGATTTTTGTAGACACTGGGGCTTGTAAAGGAGTAGGTAACAGCTTCATACATTCCCATGCCAGTCAGGGCAGTCTTAATCCTGCGAACAAGCTTCTGCTTTTGGGTTCTGCTTCCTTTGGCAGCTGAGCCCTCCATCAAAGTAAGCGGGATACGGTCATAGCCGTATATTCGGGCTACCTCTTCTGCCAGGTCAGCCATCCCTTCAATATCATTTCTATAAGTGGGAATTATCACGGTCATATATTCTCCGTCTACTGTAATTCCCATGCCCAGACTGGTAAGAATCTCCGAGATCTTTTCTGCCGGTAGATCCAGGCCGAGTAATTGATTAATTCTGTTCCATTTTACCGTCAGCTTTCTTTTTTCAATAGAAGCCCCCAGCACATCAATCCGGCCTTCAACCACTGTGCCTGCGCCCAGCTCCTGAACCAATTGAACTGCACGTTCCATTGCGATTAAGGTCATATTTATATCCAGGCCTTTTTCAAACCTGCTGGAAGATTCACTGCGCAAGCCTAATTTTTTGGATGTAGAACGCACGCTGGCACCGTCAAACAGGGCACTCTCAAATACTATTTGCCTGGTACCTTCGGTAATCTCTGAATTGGCGCCGCCCATTACGCCCGCCAGGGCTATGGGTTTATTGGCATCTGCTATAACCAGCATGTCAGGCGTAAGCTCCCTCATCTTATCGTCCAGTGTAACCAATGTTTCTCCGGGCAGTGCATTCCGCACTATGATTTTTCTGCCTTCCACCTTATCAAGGTCAAAGGCATGCATGGGCTGGCCAAGCTCCAGCATAACATAGTTGGTAATATCCACAATATTATTAATGGGACGTACTCCGGCCGCAGCCAGCCTTCGGCGCATCCATTGAGGAGACGGCTGTATTCTAATATCTTTAACCACCCTTGCCAGGTACCTGGGACAAAGCTCTGCATTCTCCACTTCAACCTGCAGCTCATCTCCTATTTGGCCAGTACCCGGCTTAACGATAATCTCCGGCATTTTCCATGTCTTGCCGGTCGCCACTGCAATCTCTCTGGCCATGCCTACTACGCTTAAACAATCGGGGCGGTTGGAAGTGATCTCAAAGTCTATTACATCTCCGCCCAGATCAAGGGCTTCCTTAATGTCCATGCCAAGGGGATATTCTTCCTGCAGAATCAGTATGCCATCTGCTTCTGCACCGGGGTAATCGCTGTCCTTTAATTCCAGCTCTTCTCCTGAACACATCATTCCCTGAGATTCCACTCCCCGCAGTTTTCCACGCTTTATGGTAATGCCTCCGGGAAGTTTGGCACCATGCAAAGCCACGGGAACCAGCTGGCCGGATGCAACATTGTCTGCACCTGTTACCACCTGGATAACTTCTTTACCCACATCCACCTTGCATACCAGCAGTCTGTCCGCATTGGGATGGGATTCCACTGAAAGAATTTTTCCGACAACTACATTGGAGATCTCTTCCCGCAGGCTGATAATCTCTTCCGCATTTGAACCGGTCATAGTCAGCATTTCAGCAAGCTCTTCGGTGCTGACATCAATTTCTACGTAATCTTTAACCCAATTTATCGGCAATAGCATATTATTTCCCTCCTAGAACTGTTTAAGGAATCGGATATCATTTTCGAATAATAAACGTATATCATCAATTCCATATTTCAAGTTTGTTATCCGATCAAGGCCCATGCCGAAAGCAAAACCGCTGTATTCTTCCGGATTAATGCCGCAGTATTCCAATACTTTTGGATGAACCATTCCTGCACCCAGTATCTCGATCCAGCCAGTGTAGGAACATATCCGGCATCCTTCACCATGGCAAATGGAGCAGGACACATCTACTTCGGCACTGGGTTCAGTGAAGGGGAAATGATGGGGCCTGAACCGGGTCTGGGTTTGCGGTCCGAATACCTGCTTGGCAAATACGTCCAGAACTCCTTTTAAATCACCCATGGTTATATTTCTATCCACCACCAGGCCTTCAATCTGGTGAAAAATGGGAGAATGTGTGGCATCCACTGCATCGGACCGGTATACTCTTCCGGGGCAGATGATCTTTATCGGAGGTTTTTGTTTCAACATGGTACGTATTTGAACCGGAGAAGTATGTGTCCGAAGCAAGATATTGTCATTTATATAAAAGGTGTCCTGAGTATCCCTGGCAGGATGATTCTTAGGAATGTTCAGATATTCAAAATTGTATTTATCCCATTCCACTTCCGGCCCTTCGGCCACATCGAAACCCATTCCCAGGAAGATATCTTCCAGTTCATACAATACCTGGGTTAAAGGATGCAGCTTACCCATAGCAGGTTTTTTGCCGGGTACAGTAACATCTATGGTTTCTTCTTCCAGCCGCTTTGCCAGGGCAGCCTCTTCCAATTCAGTTCTTTTTGCGTTCAATGCATTTTCCAAAGTAGTGCGGATTTCATTGGCCAACTGACCGACTACCGGTCTTTCCTCCTTGGGAAGCCTGCCCATCTCACGAAGAACCAGGGTCAATTCACCTTTTTTTCCGAGAACCTTAACTCGAAACTCTTCCAACTGCTCAAGGCTGTTTAAGCCTTTTAGAACTTCCATGGCTTCTGTTTTTATTTGCTCCAATCTTTCTTTCACTGTTTAATACATCTCCTTTCGCCACCATAAGCATCTGTCACCTGCAAACCATTCATATGAAAAGCCCCCACCCCAGCAGATATGGGACGGAGGCTTATAACCACGTGGTACCACCCAATTTCATTTCATTAAAATGAAACCTTGTTTATAATAACGGTAAAAACCCGGCAGAACCTACTCATATTTCAGAACTGCGGCTCAGGAGCGAACCTTCGATTCAGGATTAAGGGGAATGCTCGCAGCCTATGGCATTCCTTCTCTGGCATAACCCTATTTGAATCTACTCTTCTCCGTCTCAGCCTTTATCAATATGTAAGCCTCTAATAAAGCTTTTTTACATATGATTATAGCACAGGCAGGAAAGCTGTCAAGGTTTTAACTATCCATTTTTCTCCTCTTACGGAAGAATTCATATATCAAAATGCCGCCGGCTACCGCAGCATTCAAAGACTCTGCCCCGCCAACCATAGGTATTTTAACAAGGCTCTGAGCTTTTTTCCTTACTTCCGGACTGACGCCATGGGATTCGCTTCCAATCACCAAAGCCAATTTATTGGTTTCTTCGGCATATGTAAACACATCCATGCCATCCAGGCCACTGACAACTATGTGATATCCCGCTTGAATCAAAGCTGTAAGAATTTCTTCCTTGTTTACTGCCTTCAGAACAGGAACCCGCAGTATGGAACCCATAGTTGCCCGAATTGCTTTGGGGTTGTAAGGGTCTACACAGTCATTTATCAATATGACTCCATCGCCGCCTGCTGCATCCATGGTCCGAATCATGGTGCCCAAATTGCCGGGATCTTTTATGCCGTCCATTATCAGCAAAAAGCCTGATCTGCTGTCCAATATCTTATTTAACTCATATTCCTTTTGGCGGATTACAGCCAGCACACCCTGAGGCGACTGGGTGTCCGATAATTGACCGAAAAGCTTATCTTTGAGCCTTATGCAGCGAACACCTTTGTTCATGGCCTTTTCTTCCAATAAAGGATGAAAATAAGCTTCGGAAAAGAGCATCATATCAATTGCACAATCGGATTCCAGGGCTTCCAAAACTGTTTTTTCGCCTTCAAGTATAAATTGCTTGTATTCTTCCCTGTATTTTTTCTTATGAAGCTTTTTTACATGTTTGAGTGTATTGTTGGAAGGACTGCTGATTACCTCTATCATATAATCTCTCCTGAAATATCCCTGTATTTCTAATTCTTATCATAATGCCAAAACGACATAGCTGCGGCTCCAGCTATGTCGTTTTGAAGATTTTTTATGGTCACTTCATTATTTTTCGTCAACTTGGGTAGACAGGAACACGGGCAGACCCATCTGTTCAATCTGATCCTGCAGTTCTTCTATTTCGTCCACATGCTCATCTTCATCGTTCAGGATATTCTGTAAAAAGTCACGGGTAGCATGATCTTTCAGCTCTGCTGCCAGTGCAATGGCTTCGTTATAAGCCTTGACTGCACCCATTTCAGCTTCCAGATCATACTGCAGCTGCTTGGCAACATCGCTTCCAATGAGGATTTTGTTGAGCTTGTCTACTCTGGGTATTCCTTCCAGGAAAAGTATTCTTTCAATCAGCTTCTCAGCATGTCTCATTTCAGTGATAGCCCGCTTTTCAAAATGCTCATGCAGTTTTTCATACCCCCAGTCTGAGCACATTTCTGCATGAACGATATATTGGTTGATAGCGGTCAGCTCATCGGCAAGCAAATCATTTAAAGCATCAATGATTTTGGGATCCCCTTTCATAGTATATACTGCTCCTTTCCACTTATGTATTGTCTATAGTTTAACATCATTCTAGCGGAATTTCAAGAAATTGGACATATATTATTGATATATGCCAAAAACTATAAAAGCCTGCAAAGCAGGCTTTATGCATTATGCATTCAGTTTTTCTTTAGCTATGTTTACCAGCTGTGCAAAGCCTTCAGCATCATTAACAGCCATGTCAGCCAGTATTTTTCTGTCTACCTGTATTTCGGCCTTTTTCAAACCATTAATGAATCTGCTGTAGCTCAAGCCGTTCTGGCGGGCCGCAGCATTGATTCTTGCAATCCATAGCTTTCTGAAATCCCTTTTTCTGAGTTTTCTGCCTGTATATGCATATGCCAGGGCATGCATGACAGCCTGGTTTGCAGGACGGAACTGTCTGCTGCTGGCACCATAATAACCCTTGGCAAGTTTCAATATCTTCTTATGTTTCTTCCTGGCATTGAGTGCATTCTTTACCCTTGCCATTTCCGATAACCTCCTCCTGTATTATTTATAGGGAATCAACTTCTTGATGTTTTTCTCCTCCTGTGCTGCTACATAGGCACCTTTGCGGAGATTTCTCTTTCTCTTTGCAGTCTTCTTGGTAAGAATATGGCTTTTATAGGCTCGTGCCCTTTTTACTTTACCGGATTTGCTCAAGCGAAAACGCTTGGCTGCTCCTCGGTGTGTTTTCATTTTAGGCATGATTGTTTCCTCCCTTCAGCTACTCTTTCGGTGCTAGAATCATTATCATATTTCTGCCTTCGAGCATTGGTTTGCGTTCTATAACCATGTCCGAAGTCAATAATTGCACGAATTTCTCCATGACCTGAAAGCCAATTTCACGATGAGCCATTTCCCTGCCGCGGAAACGTATCGTCACTTTCACTTTATCACCGGAGCGCAGAAACTTATCTGCATGTTTGGCTTTTACGCCCATATCATGCTCTTCAATAGATGCAGACAAGCGTACTTCCTTTACATCAATTACACGCTGTTTCTTGCGTGCCTCCTTTTCCTTTTTAGCAACCTCAAACCTATATTTCCCATAATCCATGATTTTACAAACAGGAGGGTTGCTTTTTGGGGCAATCAACACAAGGTCCAACTGCCTTTGATCGGCAAGTTCCTGAGCCTTTTCTATAGGCAGGATGCCTATCTGCTCTCCTCCGCTGTCAATGACTCTGACTTCCTTAGCTCTGATTTGTTCGTTAATGGAGAATTCCTTTTTGCTGATATTTGTTCACCTCCGGTATTTTTGACAGCCGTTTTGCCGGCTGGAATAATGCCCCACTCAATTGCAATACACATGTATATAAATGAAAAGAGTGGGTAAGATCTACCCACTCCATAATTTCAGCATAAGAATAAAATTCCATTTGCTTGACCTTCCTAGCCGCAGCTGGAAGGTGAGAAGTGGATAGCTTCTACTTTTACCGCAAATAGAATATCACACTATGTTTATACATGTCAACAGTTTTACAGGGCTTTTTCTTCAATTTCCTTTAAAAGCATGGCCTTGAACTCTTCCACCTTCATTGCTCCAATATCGCCTTCTTTTCTGGAGCGCACTGCCACCGTTCCGTTTTCCACTTCCTTATCGCCCACTATAAGCATGTAGGGAACCTTTTCCATCTGGGCTTCTCTGATCTTGTAGCCAATCTTTTCATTCCTCAGGTCGATCTCCGCCCTTATGCCGCTTTCCTTAAAATCTTCCAGCAAACTGGATATATATTCATTGGACCGGTCGGTAATAGATAAGAGCTTAACTTGGACCGGTGCCAGCCAGGCCGGAAAAGCTCCGGCAAAATGTTCGGTGAGAATAGCGATAAAACGCTCAATGCTGCCGAAAATTACCCGGTGGATTATTACCGGACGGTGTTTTTCTCCATCTGGACCAACATAGGTTAAATCAAACCGCTCGGGCATTTGGAAATCCAACTGTATGGTGCCGCATTGCCAGGTTCGGCCCAGGCAGTCTTCAAGATGAAAGTCAATTTTAGGTCCGTAGAATGCTCCGTCTCCTTCATTGATTTTATAGGGCATGCCCTTTTCGTCCAGTGCTTCCCGCAGAGCATTGGTTGCCCTGTCCCATTCTTCTTCGCTTCCCATATAATCCTCAGGCCTGGTGGACAACTCCACATGATACTTGAATCCGAAAAGATTGTAGAAATCATCCACCATATTTATAACGCCGATAATTTCATCCTTAATCTGCTCCGGCAGCATAAACAGATGGGCATCATCCTGGGTAAAACAGCGGACCCGCATCAATCCATGAAGGGTTCCTGACAATTCATGGCGGTGCACCAGCCCCAGCTCACATATTCTCAGGGGAAGGTCACGATAGCTGTGTATCTTGGTATTGTACAAAAGCATGCTGCCAGGACAGTTCATGGGTTTAATGGCATAATCCATTTCATCAATTTTAGTAAAATACATGTTGTCCTTATAGTGATCCCAATGTCCGGAACGGATCCACAGATCCTTATTCAATATAATAGGAGTTTTTATTTCTTGATATCCATTTTTTACATGTTCCTTGCGCCAGTAATCCTCCAGCAGATTACGCAGAACCATGCCTTTAGGATGAAAGAATGGAAATCCGGGCCCTTCCTCCTGAATGCTGAACAGGTCCAAATCCTTGCCCAGTTTTCTGTGATCGCGTTTCTTTGCTTCCTCCAGCCGGGTCAGATATTCTGTCAGCTGGCTCTTCTTCGGAAAGGACACTCCATATATGCGCTGGAGCATCTTGTTTTTCTCACTGCCCTTCCAGTATGCCCCGGCCACACTAAGCAGCTTTATTGCCTTGACCGGCCCGGTAGACATAATATGAGGTCCGGCACACAGATCTACAAAATCACCTTGCTGATAAAAGGAGATTACCTCATCCTCAGGCAGTTCGTTTATTAATTCAACCTTGTAGCTTTCCCCCTTCTCCTCCATAAGCTTAATGGCTTCATCACGGGGCAGCTCAAAATATTCAAGTTCCAGATTCTCCTTTACAATCCTGGCCATTTCCTTTTCTATGGCTTCCAGGTCCTCAGGGCTGAAAGGATTGTCCACATCAAAATCATAATAGAAGCCGTTGTCGATTGCCGGCCCTATGGCAAGCTTTGCTTCCGGAAAGAGCCTTTTTACCGCCTGAGCCAGGATGTGGGACGAGGTATGCCAAAAAGCCTTCTTTCCTCCTTCATCTTCAAAGGTTAATATATTTAAATCGGCATCTTCATAAATTTTAGTTCTTAAATCGGTTGTCCTGCCGTTCACTTCTCCGGCCATGGCAGCTCTTGCAAGGCCCGGGCTTATATCCTTGGCTATATCTAGCACGGACACGCCTTCCGGATATTCCTTTACGTTATTATCCTTAAGCCGTATTTTCATCAATTCCTCTCCTTTCAAACTTGATTTATTTTATATATATCAAAAAGCTCCCATCCCATAAAGGGACGAGAGCTCTGCTCGCGGTTCCACCCTTGTTGGCAATATAAGATTTAATTATATCGCCCAACTTATTTTGAATGATAACGGCATTCCGCCGAAATGCTCCAAGGCTGGTTTTCGACCAATCCTGCCAAGGAATGCTTCCAGCCTGAGACATTCCCTCTCTGATGACGGTGCTTTGGCCTACTCGTCCTTTTCATCGCATTTAACTGTAATTCTGCATTTTATTAGCAAATATTATAGGCACATTTCCAGATAAATGTCAAGAAAAATTTCTCATCAGAATAAGTAGAAGTCCCTGAACCAGGCCTATTAAACCGCCAAGAATACCGCCCAAGTATTCAATATATTTAAGCTCGCGGCTGGCTACCTCCAACGTCAGCTGTTCCACTTCCTCCAATTCCATGCTGTTAATGCGTTCTTCAACCATGCTGCTGATGTCGATTTTCTGTATAGCCTGTTCTATAAGATCATCCATGGAAGTGTCTACAAATTTGTTTACTTCATCGGTAACCACATCCCTTACCTTGGACAGTATTGCTTCTTTAATTCCCCTGGGTATAAAGGATGGAATCCGTTCCTCAATCGCAGACATAATGCTTGCTCTGATTGTTCTAATTAACTCAAGCCTGTTTTCTCCTTCAATAAGCCTGCTGATTATATCCTTCATGGAAAACAATTCCCGCTCAACTGTTTCCCCTATGGTAGAGGAAATTTCCTCCCGCCGCTTAGGAATCAGGCCTTGGATTTCCACTTTGGTAAACGGCAGTCTCCATGGACGGATAGGCCTGAACAGCATCTTTATGGCCAAAAAATTTGTAAACCAGCCGATCAGAGCCCCTACAGCAGTCATTACAGATAATTCAAACAAGTATTTTTCACCCCCGGTCTTGTCCGACCTGAATCAAATTTCATTTTAACCCATAACCGGGGAGAAAAAAAGAGTCAAATTTTGTCAGGCAGGAGACCTTCTTTGGACAGGCTTACCTTTCCGCTGAACACATTATTGATGGTGTTTAACAGCTCTTTATTCTTAATCCGCTCTGACTCATGAATTGTTATTTTTCTGGGCGCAATGGTTATAAGGGAACTGATCAGCAAGTCATCATGGCTGATTTCCTTATCACTGATCTCCCTTGCCAAATCCTCGAGCAGATCATTATTTATAATGCGCAGGCTGGAATCCAAAAGCACGTATCTATTATCCTCACCCACTACCACATGTATTTCATCAACCTTGGGCTCCTGAATTTCCACAAAATAGCGAAGCAGCCTGATAAACTCCCCATATTCCTTTTCAATCAGCAAATCGTCCACAGCCCGGTCTACGGCTTTTTCCAGCTCATACCTGAAATCCTTTAGGCGAAAACGAATAAAGCCGTTAAGATTCATTTCATCGCTGGTTTTCAGGTGATCCATTATTCTTTTCCAAACCCTTTCCCTCCATCTGTTCCTGATTGTTTCAGAACAGGCCGCCGGATTGCCGCCCCACATTATGGCCATGGCATCACGAAGGATCTTATTGCGCTCTTCTGCTCCAAAATAAAAATATTCATCCTGAATAATCTCCTCAACCAAGCGGGACTGCATGTCCTCTAAGATAAGCTCCGATATGATATCGGCTATATATCTATTCAGCTGCTCTCTTAACTGCTCTATTGTGCTGCTGTCATATTCCTTATCACTGATATAATTGAGAAAGAGCAGATTTCCTGCTTTTTTTTCTTCAATATCCAATCCATCCGGTTTCCTGCTTCTAATTTTGCGGAACAAAGCTTCCTTGATTCCTGTGTCCCGTTCTCCTACCCCGATGGAAAAAAGCTGCATTAAAACACTCCCTTTCCATCTTTTTCTGCTTCTCTTTTGGAAAAATTGATGCAACCTAATAATAATCAATTCTTCAATTCTGCTACATTATATGCATCGGTTTTTGGAAGTTTCCCTCGAGACTAGTATTCCCCACCATGATTTCAAAGTTATGATGTATTTAATGGATTAAGAGTTGCTCAATGCCATTGAATTTTATGAATCCTTATCCTCTGTTTTCTCTTCCTGTCGAACTTGACTCTTTTTTCCTGCAGCAACTCCTTTTTGATATTTTTTGATTTTTAGTTTTGTGAATTTATAAATGCCCAGTATAATGATGAAGATAATTCCAAACAGCAGCAGGTATGGAACAGCTGCAACCAGAAATAAAAGCAGACTTTCTGCCATTTTCATCACACTTTTGATTGAATTTCTAAAGCTTTGTGCAATTTTTTGCCAAAGATCAGCCGGTTTTTCCTCCAATTCGGTAATTTCCTCTACCTCAACCACATCCAGTTCCAAGGTAGAATAAGCAACCAAGTTGTCATATTTACGCAGTGTCCCGGTTAAATTTTCAATCTGGTATCGGACACTGGAAAGCTCCCGTTCAATCTCAATAATATCTGCAAGTTTCTCTGCCTTGGACAGCAGGGTAAGCAGGCGTTCCTCCTGCATGGTAAGGGATTTCAGCCTGGCTTCGGTATCAAAGTATTTTTCAGTTACGTCTTCTCCCCATGTTTCACTTATGGTTACATTGCCCATATCACCTATATCGGTCATAAACTGTTCAAATTTTTCGCTGGGAATACGGATTTTATAGCTGGCACGTCTCAATGGTTTATATCTGGCATCTTCCCTGGACCAGCCTTCAACATTTGATGAGGCAATAAAGCCGCCGGCTTGCTGGACTCTTCTGGTAATAGCAGAAGTGGTTTCCACGAAATCAACTGTTTCCACCGACATATAACCGGACTTAATGAGCTTTGAACCCATTTGCTCAGCTATTTCGGCTGTTGAAGCGGAATCTTCCGTGTCGGGCATAAAACCCTCTCCGCTTCCGGCTTCCGGATCACCCCCGAAATGTTCATCCTGGGACACTTCTGCAGGTACAGGAGCCGCTGCCCCTTCTTCCGGATGAGCAGTTTGCTCCTCAGAAGGCACTAGCCCAGCACAAGCAGAAAATAAAAGGGCAATAATTATAATGGATGCCATTGCCAATAAAAAGCGCTTTTTCATTTTATAATCCTCCAATCAAAAATATAAGGCGCTGATAAATGTTAGTCTGCAGGCGGCGCTATTTGCTATTGTAGAAGTATTGACGTTGACAGAATAAAATAGTTCCGTTTAAATGACTTATTAATCATTTTCTAAGAATAAAAACAAAAAGCTGCTGCAGATCGGCCTACCGACCGTGCAACAGCTTTCCTTCCACTAGAATTATCTATGACTTTGGATCCAAAACGTCCCTTAAAGCATCGCCAAACAAATTGAACCCAAGCACCACCAGCATTATCATTAATCCCGGGAAGAAAGATACCCACGGCGCCTGTCCAATCAAGCCTTTGCCGCTGTCCAGGATCACTCCCCAGCTAGGCAGGGGAGGCTGTGCGCCCAGTCCTAAAAAGCTTAATGATGCTTCTATAACTATTGCCTTGGGCAGTTCCAAGGTTGCCATTACGACCACCGGGGTCAGGGCATTGGGAAGAATGTGTTTAAATATAATCCTGGAATCGCTCATGCCCAGTATACGGGCTGCCTCAATAAATTCCCGCTGTCTCAGGGATAAGACCTCTCCCCTTACCACTCTGCAATAACCGGACCAGCTGGCCAGGGCAATGGCAATTATTACATTCTGCAGCCCCGGGCCCAGTGCTGCAATAAAAGCTATGGCAAGCAGGGTGGTTGGAAAAGACCAGGCTATATCAGTAATAGAAGTGATGATATAATCGACAACTCCGCCGTAATACCCCGCTAAGGCTCCCAGCACGGTGCCTATGACCAGTGAAACAGCCACCGCTATTAAAGATACTTTAAGGGAAATACGGGACCCGTATATTATCCGGGTTAGAATGTCTCTGCCGAATTCGTCAGTTCCAAAGGGGTGTTCCCAGCTCGGTGCCTGAAGCATGGCGTTGATATCCGGACTTTCATAGTCATATGATGTCAGCCACGGAGCAAATACCGCTGTCAATATGAATACCAGGATTATGGCAGCTCCGATTACTGCTCCCTTGTGTTTAAAAAGCTTCCTGATAAAATCCAGCAGGATACTGATATCCTTATCATGTTTCTTTTCCAAAACAGTATCACGTTCAAACCAAACCTTGTCTGCGTGTGCTTTTACATCTCTGCTTTGATATATTGACAATTCCATCACCTCTATTAACCAGAATCAGCCGTATCTTATCCGAGGATCCACAATGGCATAGAGTATATCTGCCAGAATATTTGCCAGTATTATTGACGAGGTCAGCACCAGCATTGAGCCCTGAACAACGGGAAAATCCCTGGATAATATTGCATCTACCATCAGTCTTCCTATTCCCGGAATACTAAAGATAATTTCCAAAGCCACAGATCCGCCCAATATCCAGCCCAATCTTAAACCCATCAGCGTGATAACCGGAATGAGGGCATTTTTCAATGCATGCCTGTAAACTACTGTTTTTTCCAAAAGCCCTTTACTTCTGGCTGTACGAACATAATCCTGCTTTAATACTTCCAGCATGCTGGACCGGACCATCCTTGCAGTAATGGCTGCATTGGTCAGTCCTATGGCAAAACCGGGCAGGACAAGCTGCTTAAAGCTTCCGTCTCCGGAGATGGGAAACCACCTTAGTTTATAGGCAAAGACGTATAGAAGCAGCATGCCCAGCCAAAAGGTAGGGACGGCTATCCCCAGCAGGGACCCTGTCATGCACAGGTAATCAACAGCGGTATTTTTTTTTACCGCCGCTGCAACCCCTGCGGGAATAGCTATTGCAAAGGTGATTGCAAAACCAAGCAGCCCTATTTGCAGGGTTACCGGAAGCCTTTCCTTAATCATTTCCAGTACAGGCCTGTCCTGTAATATAGAAATTCCTAAATCCCCTTCTGCAACGCTTTTCAAAAACCTTAAATACTGTACAACGAAGGGCTGATCCAATCCATATTTTTTTTGTATGCTTTTATATACTTCCTCGGTCACATTGGGCCCCGCTATGCGGGATACCGGATCCCCAGGCGCAAAGTAAAATATGGAGAAAACAACCAAAGTCATTAGAAGAAGTACGGGGATCATCAAAATCAATCGTTTTACAATGTATTTAAGCATTTATATGCACTTCCTATTTCGCTTCTATATCGAAGCCGTCATTATATTGAAGCATCCAGGGATGGTATTTAAAGTTCTTAACTTCCTTGCGCACAGCGATCATTTGTACAGGAATGTATATGGGGGCCCATACAGCCTGATCAATCAGATAGCGCTGGACTTCCTTGTAGCCTTCTGCCCTCTCTTCCCAGGTAGGCTGGCGTGCAGCACTCTTGATAAGCTCATCGGTTTTTTCATCAACCCATCTTGAATGATTGGGATAGGGGAATCGTTCAGATAGCAGGAACCAGTCAATAATATCGGCATTGGACCAGCTGTATTCCCTGATAAAAAGTTCCTGCTTGCCTTCTTTCAACATATCTGTATAACTTGCAGAATCATACAATTGAATATTTGTATTAATGCCAACTTCTTTAAGCTGGTTTTGTATAATTTCAGCCAGTTTACTGCTCTTGGATGAGTTATCAGCAGATAAGGTCAACTCCAGTCCATCCGCATAACCTGCTTCAGCCAGCAGCTGCTTTGCCTTATCCGGATCATATTCATAAGCCAGTTCCTGGCTCTCTTCTAGATACTCGTCTTTCAATGCAGGAGGCAGATAACCGTATGCCGGCTCTCCCATGCCTTTGAATACGAATTGTATGATTTCTTCTTTGTTTAACGCATGATTTATTGCCCTTCGAACTCTTACGTCTGTAAAGGGCTCCTTGTCCGTTGCATATGCAAGGTATCCCAGTTTTGTTGCCGGGTTTTTGTGAACCGTAATATCCGGATTATTATCCAGCTGTTCAACATATGTTTCAGGCACATTTCTCAATATGTGAATTCCGCCAACTTCCAGCTCCATTATTCTGGAGTTCTCATCCGGTATGATCTTTAATACAATCTTGTCGATCAGGGCAGGACCCCTGTTTTCCATCCATTCTGGTCCCCAATTATAATCTTCGTTTTTAACCAGAACAGTCTTGTCTCCGGGGATCCACTCCTCCAGCTTATACGGTCCGGTTCCTATTACAACCTTTTTACCGTAATCATCGCCGTACTCCTCATAGGCATTTGCCGGATGTATGCCTGCAGCAGTAGCTGACAGATTGTACAGTAGATTGGGGAACGGATATTCAAGAATAAACCTTACCGTATGATCATCTATTACTTCAACCTCTTTAATGGCTGCCAGATCTTCTCTGAAGGGTGAAGCCGTATCAGGATCCTTAATGGTATCAATGGTCCACTTGACGTCCTCTGCAGTAAATGGTTTGCCGTTATGGAATTTGACATCTTTTCTTAAATGAAAAGTCCACACTGTGCCATCTTCAGATACATCCCAGCTTTCAGCCAGGCCGGGTTTATAGTTAAATTCATAGTCTCTGGTTATAAGCCTGTCATGAATATAGATCAATGCATCGGAATACCAGGCTGTTCTCATGGTATCCATGATGTCGGAATCCTGGTCAAAACCTATTACCAGAACTTTTTCCCCGTTCTCTGCAGCTGCAGCTCCCGCATCTGCATTCTCAGTATTAGAATCGGTTGTTCCACTTGAACACCCTGTAAATACACTGGTCAAAAGTGCCATAACCAATGCTATCAGTAAAGGCTTTTTAATTTTGTTAAGACTCATTCAACATCACCCCTGTTTGTTTTTTTTTTTTTTCCGTATAGCTTGCATCTGTCATTTTAATGCAGATGACACCTTACAAAGTGTTCACCTCCCACATGCTTCAACTTTGGTTCTATCTCACTGCATCGTTTCATTGCATATTTACACCTGGTTCTGAATCTGCAGCCGGAAGGAGGATTTACCGGGCTGGGCACCTCTCCTTCCAGTACTATTTTCTTTCTTTTTTCACCAGGTCTGATTGCCGCAATGGATGACAATAAGGCTTGGGAATAAGGATGTAAGGGATTGTTGAATAATTCATCGGCAGGTGCGGTTTCTACTATCTTTCCCAGGTACATGACTGCCACACGGTCGCTCATGTATTTGACAACCCTCAGATCATGGGATATGAACAGGTATGAAAGGCCTAAACGTTTCTGAAGGCCTGTAAGTAAATTTACAATCTGCGCCTGTATGGACACGTCAAGGGCAGCCACAGGCTCGTCACAAACTATCAGCTTTGGATTAACTGCCAGGGCACGTGCAATTACGATCCTCTGCCGCTGGCCTCCGCTGAACTCATGAGGATATTTTTCCAGTTCTTCCTGCCTCAATCCCACCATGTTGAACAATTCCCTGACTCTCTCTTTCCGCTCTGCCTTGTCCTTTACCTTATGGACATACAGGACCTCTTCTATGGCATTGCCTGCCTTCTTTCTTGGGTTTAAAGAGGCAAAGGGATCCTGGAATATAAGCTGCATATCCTTGTACACAGACCTCATTTGCTTTCTGCTGTATTCGGTTATATCCCGCCCTTGAAAAATTATCTGCCCTTCAGTTGGATCCAGCAGGCGGAGAATAGTGCGGCCTGTAGTAGACTTGCCGCATCCGCTTTCACCTACCAGCCCCAGCACTTCACCGTAATTTATGTGTAAATCAATGCCATCAACAGCCTTAACAGTTTCCCTTGTTTTTCCATACAGGTTTTTTTTGACCGGATAATGCTTTTTCAGGTTCTTGACTTCCAGAATTTTGTTCACAATTGCACCTCCGATTTATTGGCTTAAATAATTCCAGCAGCGCACCTGATTATTACCGACCTGTATAAAAGGCGGTTCCTCTGCCAGGCACTTTTCATGCACATAATCACAGCGGGTTTTAAATCTGCATCCTTCTTTTATCTCATCCGGGAATGGAACCACTCCCCTGATTTCCTTCAATCTCTTGCTTCTGTTCATGTTGATGTCAGGAATAGCTTCCAGCAATCCCTTGGTGTAAGGATGCTTTGGACTGGTAAAAACCGAATGTACATCTCCATATTCCACAATACGGCCTGCATACATCACTGCAACCCTGTCTGAGACTTCGGCTACTATTCCCAGATCATGGCTGATCATTATGATTGAAGAGTTTATTCTGCTTTTCAGTTCATTAATCAGACCCAGTATCTGTGCTTCAACGGTTACATCAAGTGCAGTAGTCGGCTCATCAGCAATAATAATCTCAGGCTCACACGCCAAGGCTGCGGCTATCATCACCCTTTGCCTCATGCCGCCGCTTAACTGATGCGGATATTGTTTTACCACCTTTTCAGGTTCCGGTATCCTTACCAGTTTTAACATCTCTATTGATTTTTCCAGTGCATCTTTTTTTGGCATATTCTGATGCTGGATTAAGACTTCAGAAATCTGACGGCCTATGGTAAAGACCGGATTCAATGACGTCATAGGTTCCTGAAATATCATGGCTATGTTTTTGCCGCGAATCTGCCGCATTTCTTCATCAGTCATGTTCAGCAGATTTTGGCCTTTGAAATAAATTTCTCCGTTTCTTATTTTTGCAGGCGGCATTTGAAGCAATCTCATTATGGTAAGGGCGGTCACACTTTTGCCGCATCCGGATTCTCCGACCAAACCCAGGGTTTCCCCTTTAGCCAATGAAAAACTGACTCCGTCAACAGCAGGGATTATACGATTATCCAAGTGAAAATCCACGCAAAGATTTTTGACCCTGAGTATTGCCTCTTTCAATTCAATTCCTCCCATTGAATTCATAGTCCAAGTTTCTGCATCTTTTTACCTGTAATTTGATAGAATTAATCAGATCCCGTCAAAATAATGACATATATTTAACTTACTGGTTTACATAATTCCTAAAAAAGCACAGAAAAAACAGACCGTAGACTTCTTCTACGATTTTTCTGCCTTTTATACATTGCATAAAAATAAGCTAAAGCCGGCAACCGCCAAATAAGTGGACTGTTACAAGTTGAAACCCGAATTTGAAAAACAAATGTTTATTAAAAGTGCGCCTTAATAAGTGGGGCGTAAAATGATCTATATAAAGCAAAAAAACTATGGGAGATCCATGGTTTTTGCATAAAAACAGATGAACTTTTACCAGCAATCTCCTCTTCCAACGCCTGCGAGGTTAGCTGACGGGTTTGGGTTGGAGAGTTAACCCATCACTGTATCAGTGATTCACCCCTAAAATTTGGGTCCCCCGCTTCTATATGATTATAGAATTCGGCGCATAAATACTTACAAGTCCACAGGAAAATTATATCATAATCAATTTTATCTTTCAACTTTTTTGTTGCATTTCTGACAGTCTGTGCAAGCAAAACTGCAATTGTGTTGCAATTATATATGCTTTTTTGTAATTCTGATGTATTATGATATAATCTTATTGCTTTCAAAAAGAGGTACTTTAATACATAAAGAGGGCGGAGTGTTATCGATGCAAAATGACAACATTTATGTTATATACGGAGATAATCCAAAATCCATGGTTCTGGAGCTGCTTGTCAAGATAAGTGCGGAAAGAATGATACCTCCCTATGCCAAGATCGGCATAAAACCTAACCTGGTTGTGGCAAAACCATCCTCCAGCGGTGCTACAACTTCCCCTGAACTGGTGGAAGGCATAATAGAATATTTACAGTCAAAAGGTTATAAAGACATTTGCATATTGGAAGGTTCCTGGATCGGCGACAGAACTTCCCGAGCTTTCAAGGTATGCGGATATGAAGACATATCCAGGCGATATAAGGTGCCTCTCATCGATCTTCAGAGGGACAGCTATATAACATGCAAGATAAATGGTACGGCGCTTAATATATGCAGCAGCATACAGAAGATTGATTTTCTGATAAATGTACCTGTGCTGAAAGGCCATTGCCAGACAAAAATAACCTGTGCGCTCAAAAACCTTAAAGGCTGCATACCGGATTCTGAAAAGCGCAGGTTTCATACCATGGGCCTTCATAAGCCGATCGCTTACTTGAACAAAGCCATTAAACAGAACTTGGTTATTGTTGACGG
Organism: Clostridiales bacterium DTU083; assembly: GCA_001512915.1. Taxonomy (GTDB): domain Bacteria; phylum Bacillota; class Clostridia; order Caldicoprobacterales; family DTU083; genus DTU083. The sequence continues at coordinate 104,782 of LFTC01000079.1, forward strand.
CATAATGGGGGACCTCAATTTTGAAGAAGGCGGAAATCCGGTCAGGATGAGTCGCATACTTGCAGGAACGGACCCTGTTTTAATTGACAGCTACGCAGCCAATTTGCTGGGCTATGATGCCGATGAAATCCCTTACATAAAGATAGCGGAACAAATAGGGGTTGGAACATCCAGATGGAACAAGCACAACATAGTCGAGTTTAATAAAGATAAAGACACAGAAATCAATGCTTCAACCGGACATGTAAGGTATCTTTCCAAATATATTGAAGACCGGGACGCCTGCTCGGCCTGTTATGGCAGCCTGATCCATGCCCTAGACCGGCTCAGGTCAAAAGGACAACTGGGCAGAGTAAAAACCAGGCTCTATATTGGTCAATACTATAAAAACAAAGCTATAGATGAAGGCATAGGCATCGGCCAGTGTACCAAGGGCTGTGCACAATTTGTGCCTGGATGTCCGCCGTCTGCCAAAGATATTGTGGCGTTTCTGGAAAAAGTTTAAGGTATTAAAACAGATATGTCAAAAAATTTAAGGGTTTTAGCTGATTGCTGAAACCCTTTTCTGCTGGTGCCGGAGACCGGAATCGAACCGGTACGATTCTTTCGAATCGCAGGATTTTAAGTCCTGTGCGTCTGCCTGTTCCGCCACTCCGGCGTGTGATATTTAAATCCCCGCAACCAATTATTGACATTATTTTATAATAAAATGGAGGCGGCACCCAGATTCGAACTGGGGGTAAAGGATTTGCAGTCCTCTGCCTTACCACTTGGCTATGCCGCCTCAAAATGGAGCGGAAGACGGGATTCGAACCCGCGACATTCGCCTTGGCAAGGCGACGCTCTACCACTGAGCCACTCCCGCTCATTCAAATGACTTCTTAGTCAAACATGGTGCCTCGGGGCGGAATCGAACCACCGACACGAGGATTTTCAGTCCTCTGCTCTACCAACTGAGCTACCGAGGCTAATGGCGACCCGGAAGGGACTCGAACCCTCGACCTCCAGCGTGACAGGCTGGCATTCTAACCGTCTGAACTACCGGGCCACTCATGGTGGGAGCAATAGGGCTCGAACCTATGACCCCCTGCTTGTAAGGCAGGTGCTCTCCCAGCTGAGCTATGCTCCCATAAATAAAATCGCAATTTTTCAGCGACAAATATGATTATATTATATGTCTGTCATAAAGTCAACTTCTTTTTCGAAGCTCATCATAGATATCATCCAACGTAACTCCCTGCTCCACAAGCAGCACCATCAAGTGATAGATCAGGTCAGCCGTTTCGTAGACGACTTCCTCTTTGGAGCGGTTCTTGGAGGCAATAATCACTTCTGATGCTTCCTCGCCTATTTTTTTCAGAATTTTATCAAGGCCTTTATCAAAAAGGTAATTGGTATATGAACCATCCTTGGGATTAAGCTTTCGGTCAGCCACCACATCATAGAGTTTTTTCAGAATTGCGGCCTTGTTCTGGTAAACATCTTCCGGCTGAAAAACCTGGTCGTGCTCTGTAATTATATCATATTCATCGTTAATTTTGTTGAAGAAGCAGGAGTAATTTCCTGTATGACAGGCAGCCCTGGTCTGCCTTACTTTGAAAAGCAAAGCATCCCTGTCGCAGTCAAAATATGCTTCCTGTATAAGCTGGATATGCCCCGAAGTTTCACCTTTCATCCAAAGCTTATTGCGGCTCCGGCTCCAGAAATGGGTTTTGCCGGTTTTCATGCTTTTTTCCACCGCTTCTTTGTTCATATAGGCAAGCATTAATACCCTGCCCGACTCGACATCCTGTATTATTGCCGGCATAAGGCCATTTTCATCGAATTTTAGTTTATTCAGCAAATCCATCATAGACAAGTCTCCAATCTGACTCTTATTCCCTTTTCTTTCAGATAATTTTTTACATCAATAACTGTAAGCTCTCCGTAATGAAACAAGGATGCGGCCAGCAGCCCCCTGGCGCCGCCCTTGGTAACTGCCTGTGCAAAGTGTTCCAGCCTTCCTGCGCCCCCTGAAGCTGTTACAGGTATTTGCACAGCCTGGGTTGCAGTTTTTAACAGGCTTAAATCATATCCGTCCTTGGTTCCGTCAGTGTCCATGCTGGTAAGGAGAATTTCCCCTGCACCCCGCTGTTCTGCTTCTTTGGACCATTCAATTGCGTCCCTGCCGGTTTTTATATTCCCGCCGCCTATATAAACTTCATAGCTGCCGTCCAGATTCCGTTTAGCGTCTATGGCAACTATTATGCGCTCACTTCCGAACCGTTTGGCAGCTTCTGAAATAAGCTCAGGCCTTCTTACTGCAGCGGAATTTACAGAAATCTTATCAGCCCCTGCATTAAAAACGGCTTCCATGTCTTCAAGGCTTTTTATCCCGCCTCCAACAGTAAAGGGAATTGTAACCTGTTTTGCTGTTTCTTTTACCAGATCAAGCAGTATTCCCCTGTCTTCATTGGAAGCTGAAATATCAAGAAAAACCAATTCATCTGCACCGCTTTGGCTGTAAGCAGCAGCAATTTCAACAGGATCGCCTGCATCCCTTATGTTTTTAAAATTAACACCTTTCACCACACGCCCTTTAAAGATATCCAGGCAGGGGATTATTCTTACATAATTCATTGCATCTTCCTTCCTATCATCAAAGCGCTTGCAAGGTCAATCTTGCCCGTATACAGGGCTTGTCCGATAATAGCTCCGGCAGCCCCGATCTCCAGTATTTGCTGCAAGTCCGACAGGCAGGATATTCCGCCTGATGCAATTATATTCAGGCCGGTCTGTTCGATCATTTCCCTGGTTTCCTTTATGTTAGGCCCTCTCATCATACCGTCTTTTGCTATATCAGTATAGACAGCTGTATCTATGCCGATTTCCTTCATTCTTCTTCCAAGATCTGCCGCCGATATATCCGTTGTTTCAACCCAGCCCTTTACGGCTGCCTTGCCGTCTCTGGCATCTATGCCGACTGCTATTCGGCTGCCGTATTTGTCCACCGCTTGTTTCAGCAGCTCTTTATTCTCTATGGCTGCTGTTCCCAGAATCACTCTTTCAACACCGTATTCCTCCAGGTAAAGCTGAATTTTATCCATGGAACGTATCCCGCCCCCCACCTGGATGGGGATTGACAAGCTTCCTGCTATGGTTTTTATTATTTGCTCATTGGGAGATTCTCCTCTGAAAGCGCCGTCCAAATCCACCACATGGAGATATTCAGCTCCTTGTTTTTCCCAGGTGCGGGCCACTTCCGCCGGATTGGAGCTGTATACGGTTTCATCTTCTGCACGGCCTTGCAGCAGCCGCACGCATCTGCCTTCTTTTATGTCTATTGCAGGATAGATAATCATTGGCTCAACCTTTCTAATTTATGTTCAGATTAATCAAGCATGCCTTTTGTAGAAGGTATCCCGTCCCATTGGGAGCTTGTATCCACTGCCTGCCTAAGGCTTCTTCCCAATGCCTTGAATGCAGCCTCTAGTATGTGATGGGTGTTCCTGCCGTGTAGGACACAAACATGCAAGGTTATGCCGGCATGGATTACAAACGCTCTTAAGAATTCCTCAACCAGCTGGGTATCAAAGTCCCCCGCCATGGGTGCCATGGCAGGAAATTCAGTATGCAGATA
>LFTC01000024.1 GCA_001512915.1 Clostridiales bacterium DTU083
TAAAGTTTCAAATATAAGCTTTTAATATGCAAAAAGATGTAGATACCATGCTATTAAATCCTTCCCAAAAACTATTGAAATAAATGTACCTAAAGCAATAATTGGACCAAAAGGAATTGTATCATCTCTTTTTTTGATTTTAAGAACAAGTAATATTCCTCCAATCAAGCCTCCTAAATAGATTGACAACAATATGGACAAGATGGTTAGTTTCCAGCCAACCATTAAGCCAATCATTGCCATGAGCTTAATATCACCTCCGCCCATACCTTCTTTTTTTAATACCCATTGGGAAATATTTGCTATAAAAAAATATGTACCTCCGCCTATTAACAGACCAAACAGCGCATCGGTCCAGTGTACTGACACTCCAGTTAAAGATAAAATTATTCCTATTATTGTTCCTGGTACTATCAGTTCATTTGGTATAATCTGACAGTCCATATCAATGACAGATATGACGATTAGCAGCGAACATAAGATAACATTAGTAATAAATGCACCGCTGAATCCAAATCTAAAATATAAAAAAAGGAAAACAACTGCTGTTGCTGTTTCAATTATAGGATAGCGAACTGGAATACGATTATTGCAATAACGGCATTTTGCTTTTAATAGGATCCAGCTGATAACAGGTATTAAATCATACCAGACCAGCGATTTATTACAATGTATGCAATAAGAAGAAGGAAAAACCAATGATTCATTTTTGGGAATTCTATATATGCAGACATTAAAAAAACTTCCAAATAACAATCCCGTAATAATAACAGCAAGCATGGTTAAAATACTCATACAAAACACCTTTGAAATACTTTAATATTTAATATTTATATGGTTTTAATCATATCAATCATAGGAAGATACATGGCAATAATTAAGAATCCAATAATGACAGCCATTATTATAATCATAAGAGGTTCCAATAAAGCAGTTAGGCGCTGCATCGCTGCTTCTACCTCGTAATCATAAAAATCAGCTGTTTTTTTCATTATTTCATCCAATGATCCAGATTCCTCTCCAATTCGTATCATAGCATTAACCATTGGAGGTAACAGATTTAATCGTTGTACAGACCCTGATAAGTCGAAGCCTTTACGCAGATCTTCCTTTACATTCAATAAACCGTCTGATAAAACGCGATTTCCTATAACCTTAGAAATAATATCCATTGCTGTCAATAATGGAATCCCGCTGGATAAAAGAATGGATAAAGTTCGGGCAAATCTGGAAGCAGATATTATTATTATTGTATTCCTAAGAATAGGAACTCTTAATTTCAGCTCATCAAGCTTCTTTTTGCCTATATCAGTGTTAGCATATTTATCAACGATAAGAATAACGACGAATAGAACAATTATAAAGAAATACCAATGCTGCCTGAGTCCATTGCTGATTCTAAGCAAAACAAGTGTCGGCACTGGCAAATTAACTCCACTGCTTTCAAACATATTAACAAAACTAGGAAGTATGGCCGTTAACATAAATACTACAACAGCAGATGAGACTAAAGCCAGAATAATTGGATATATCGCGGCATCCCTTATCTTGGTTTGTAATTTGGCTTCTTTTTCGTAATGAGAAGCCATCCTGTCCATTATTGTGTCAAGATTGCCGCTTACTTCACCAGCATCAACCATATTAATGAATAATTCAGGAAATATATCGCGATGTTTACCCATAGCATCTGACAGCGCAAACCCTTTTTGCACATCCTCATATATTTTTTCTATAGCTTCCCGTAATATTAGGTTTTCAGTTTGCTGCCCAAGAATATTCAAACAGTGGATTAGTGTTACTCCCGCATTCAGCATAGCATGAAACTGTCGTGCGAATACAGCAATATCCTTTACCTTAACTTTATTAATACTGGTTAAATTTAGCTTAATACGGTTTATAATCTGTCTAAATATCTTCATTCGTTTCCCTCCAGATTCCAGTCTTGCATCCAATTATATAATTAGTTTGTTTTCATATATTGCTGAAACAGTTCCTTATTAACGGCTCTTGCAAAAGCTGTTTCGTAAGATACAAGATTTCTCTGAACCAATTCAGCAAGGGAATAATCCATTGGCCGCATGCCTGCTTTGATTCCAGTCTGAATTGCTGTCTGGATCTGATGTGTTCGTCCCTCCCTAATTAAGTTTCGAACAGCATTGTTAACCAGTAATATTTCCATAGCAGCTTTTCTTCGTTGGACATTCTTCATAGGCAGTAGCTGTTGAGAAATTATTCCTTCAAGTACCCCTGCAAGCTGTATTTTGATCTGTGACTGCTGATGTGCTGGGAAAGAATCAATTATTCGGTCAATAGTCTGGTCTGCAGTTATTGTATGTAAGGTAGACATAACCAGATGGCCAGTTTCAGCAGCTGTAATAGCTGTAGCTATAGTTTCAAGGTCACGCATTTCACCTACCATGATTACATCAGGGTCTTCCCGAAGAGCTGCACGCAAAGCTTCAGAAAATGTTTTACAGTCGCTTCCTATTTCTCTTTGATTAATAATACTTCTATTATGATCGTGTAAATATTCAATTGGCTCTTCCAGCGTAATGATGTGACAATTTTTATTTTGATTGATATAGCTGATCATAGCAGCAAGTGTGGTAGATTTGCCGCTGCCGGCAGGACCGGTAACGAGAACCAAGCCCCTGGATTTCATAGCTAATTCCTTTAGGCATTCAGGAAAGCCTAGTTCATCCAATGTCGGAGGATTAATGCAAATTATCCTAATGGCCAGTGCATAATATCCTCTTTGTTTATATGCATTAATTCTAAAACGGGCAATGCCAGGCAGAAAAAAGGGCACATCTACTTGGCCGTGTGTGTCCAGTTGTTTTATTTGATATTCATCAAGGATTTGATTTATATAATTCTTAGTATCATTATCTGTCAATATTGTTTTCCCATAATATTCCAGATTGCCATTAATTCGAAATGCCGGCGGTATTCCAACGGTCAAGTGAATATCAGAAGCATAAGCATGTACTGCATTTTCCATGATTTCCATGATACTTACCATTCTATATCACCATCTTGTTCCAAACTATATGTTACTTTTATTAACTCGTCTGTTGTGGTAATACCTTTTCGCACTAACTGACTGCAATTATACTTAAGAGTCTTAGTTCCATATTTTGTTGCTGCACTCCTAATCTCATCAAGAGAAGCACGTCGATCAACCATTTCTCTTAATTCCCTTGTTAATATAAGCACTTCATGAATAGCGGTTCTGCCCTTATACCCAGTTTTTCCACATAGACTGCAGCCAGCTCCCTTATAAAGAATGTCATTATCTTTTAAACTAAGTAGCTGTCTTTCAGTATGCGTTGGATAGTATTCCACTTTACAATTGGTACAGATCTTCTTAACCAATCGCTGGGCTATTATACCAACTACTGAAGAAGATACTAAGTATGGCTCAATACCCATATCAATTAATCGTACTATGGTAGAAGCAGCATCATTGGTATGCAGTGTACTTAGCACAAGATGTCCTGTAATTGCAGCCCGGACAGCAATCTCAGCTGTTTCTGTATCTCTAATTTCGCCAACCATAATAATATCTGGGTCTTGTCTTAGTATAGCTCGAAGTCCGTTAGCAAAAGTTAAGCCGGCTTTTATATTGACTTGGATCTGATTGATACCATCAAGTCTATATTCCACTGGATCTTCTATGGTTATAATGTTATGGTTAACTTTATTTAGTTCCTGTAATATTGCATATAACGTAGTAGTTTTTCCGCTCCCGGTCGGTCCAGTAACCAAAATGATGCCATTTGGGCTCTGAATCAGCTTATTAAAAATTTTAATATTCTCATTATTAAATCCTAAGTCCTTTTTGGTCATTAGAGTACTGCTTCTATCCAGCAAACGTATAACAATTTTTTCTCCATATACAGTAGGAATTATTGAAATGCGCAGGTCTATATCTCTGTCATCAATTTGCATTTCAATTCTGCCGTCTTGTGGCACTCTTTTTTCTGCTATGTCCATTTTTCCAATTATTTTTACTCTGGTAACAATAGCTGAATGTGTTGTCTTTGCTGTTGTCATAATCTCCCGCAGCTCACCATCGATGCGAAAACGAATTCGAATGCTGTTTTCAAAAGGTTCAATATGTATATCACTGGCGCCCGAACGAAGGGCGTGCTTTATGATAGAATCCACAAATCTGACAACAGGAGCGCTATTTATATCATCAAATGTTTCTTCACTTGTTGATAAATCATTGAAATATTTTGAGCCAATTTCTTTTGTAAAATCTTCTACTGCTTTTTCTGCACTTTCTTTGCCATAGTAATGATCTATAGCATTTTGTATATGTCTCTTTAAACTCAACACCGGTTTAACATTTAGCCCAGTAGCTATATTGATATCATCTATTGCATAAATATTTAATGGATCTGTCATAGCTACTAGCAAGTTATTATTTTCCTTGGCAATTGGAATAAGTGTATGTCTCTTTGCAAGACTTTCTCCAATCAGCCTGGGGATTTCAGGATCTATTGTAAAATGCGTCAAATCAATAAAAGGGAGATTTAGCTGGCTTGCCAGCGATTCTAAAAGCTGCTCTTCTCTAATAATATTTTCTTCTACGAGTATTTCGCCAATTTTTTTACCGTTAAGTTTTTGTTTCTCTAATGCAGTTTCAAGCTGAGCCTGGGTTATCAATCCCGAGTCTAATAATATCCGTCCTAAATTTTTCTTATTACGGATTATCATGTTGGTCCTCCTGCCAAGATTGATTAATTGGCTTTAGCACTACATAGATTTATTTATTTTTAGTTTAATTTTTAGAATACGGATTTGTAAATTAAATTGGATTTTGAAATATGTTTAATTTATTCTAATAAAAAAGTATACAAATTGACTCTTTATATAGTCTGCTTCAGAAAATAACTTTGCCAATTTCTTGATTCATTTTATCCCAAATATTTTTAGGAAGGGAATACTCTAACCAGATTTCTATAGCCCTTACTGCTTGGCCAATTAACATGCCAACGCCGTCACAGGTTTTGCAACCTTGCTGACGAGCATACTTAAGCATTGCTGTATGTCTGGGATTATATACAATATCGCACACTACTGAATGTTTAGACAGCGTTAATCCTTTAAGAGGATTGCTTTCTATATCCGGCCACATTCCCAGACTTGTGGTATTAATAATAAAATCAGCATTAGACAATATATCCGATGAAGCTTTTGCGATTCTTCTCTCCATATAATCATTAATTACACCAGCAAGAATATCAGCCTTATGAAAGGTCCTGTTAACAATTCGGATAGAGGCTGCACCTTCCTTTGCAATGTATATGCCTATAGCCCTTGCAGCACCTCCTGCACCGAGAATAACAACATCTTTCCCGTAAAAAGAATAACCTAGATTTTTCATATGCATTATAAAACCCTGTCCATCGGTATTATATCCTTTTAAAATGCCATTTTCTATTTTTACGGTATTTACAGCCCCAATGATTTGAGCTTCTGCATCTCTTGATTCTAATATATTATACACTTTCTCTTTATAAGGAATAGTTACATTAAAACCCAAAAAACCCAGGGCAAGGAAACCATCGATTGCCGTTTCTAATTTATCTGGTGTTACATCAAAAGCATGATATACCATATCCAATCCAAGTGATTGATATACAGAATTATGGAGAACTGGTGACAAACTATGAGCAACAGGATGTCCAATAAGGCCAACTAATTTGGTTGCTGTTGTTATTTGCATGAAGTTTTCCTCCCAGCTATAATCCTCTCCAATAACCTGTTAATTTTAGTCCAAAAAAATTCTTTTTTATCAATAGGATCAACTAAAATGGTATACAAGCCGGCTCGATTGCCACCCAATATATCGGTAAATATCTGATCTCCAATAACCAATGTATTCTCCTCATTTGCTTGTAACAGGTCTAGAGCATTGCTAAAAGCACGCTTAAAGGGCTTGCCTCCGGCAGGGGATGAAATGACACCCAGTTTTGATGCAAATTCTTGTATTTTTGACTGACTACTATTGGAAAGCAGGCATATACCAAAGCCTGTCTTTTTGGCGAGTAGTATCCAATCCAAAAGTCTTTGAGAAATGTTGTAATTATTCCATGCAGTTAAGGTATTATCTACATCTATGATAATGTAACGATACCCTTTATCCCATAGGGATTTTAAATTAATATCATAAATAGATCTATGGACCTGGCGAGGTTTTAACAAGTTGCTCAACATTATCTTTCCTTTTTGTTTTTATTACAATAATATAGAAGACTCTGATTTTTGTCAATGTATGGTATTACTCCATACTGCTAATATTATCATTGGAAATAACTTGATCGGGATTCATTTCTTTAGCCAATTTCATTATTGCTTTTTTTTCAATTCTGGAAACGTAAGATCGGGAAATTCCTAATAACTGAGCAATTTCCCTTTGTGTCCTAATTCTATTATTTGCCAACCCGTATCGCATTTCCAAGACAAGCTGCTCTCTCTTCTTTAGGATTGTTTGCATTTTCTTGCGAAGCTTCTTTTTTTGCAGCTTTAATTCAACCTGATCGGTTATCATGTCTGCATCTGTACCTAATATATCAATAAGTGTTATTTCATTACCCTCTTTGTCTATCCCAATTGGATCTTGAAGCGACACTTCTCCTTTAGTTTTCTTTGAAGCCCTAATAGTCATTAAAATTTCATTCTCTATACAACGGGCGGCATAAGTAGCCAACCTGGTTTTTTTTTCAGCATTATAAGTAGAGATGGCTTTTATTAATCCAATTGTCCCTATCGATATTAGATCATCTATTTCCTTTCCTGTATTGCTATATTTTTTTACTATATGTGCAACCAGTCTTAAATTATGCTCTATTAATTTTTGGCGTGATTCTTCACTCCCCCGGGCATATTGTTCTAAATGGTATGCTTCTTCTTCAGGACTTAATGGCTGAGGAAATGAGTTATTTCCAGTAACGTGTGCTAATACAAACAGGCATCTTGCTAATATATATAAACTTCCAGCTATAGCTTCCATTAAGACACCTCCATTTAATCACCTGCCTTTTAATATATGAGGTAAATCATTGAAATGTGCTGGTAATACCAAAAAAATTATTTGCTGTAATTTAACCAGATGCCTTTAGCTATCTCATGAAAAACTGGAACTGCCATTTCAGCAGCCCCTCCTTCCATACTAAGTACTACGATTATATATTTAGGATTATATTTTGGGAAAAAACCGGTGAACCAACCATAATTAACTAACTTGTAGCCTTCCAAAACCTGAGGTGTGCCAGTTTTACCTGCAATGCCGCCTGATACTGAGCATTTAATATTGCTTGCTGTTCCATATTCTGTTACATCCCCCATCCATTCAGCCAAGGTTTCTGCTGTCTGTCGTGATATTACTCTATACTTGTGTCTTGGTGCTATATTCTTATTATTAACTTCGATTAAATTTTTATCTGAATCTATTAAGCCGATTACTAACCTTAATGGTAAGCGAATGCCACCATTAGTTATGGTAGTAATGATGTCAGCTGCCTGTAATGGGGTAACCATGGTTGATCCTTGTCCAATCGCTAGATTTGCAATACCTGCACCTGTATATTCGCTTTTTTCCATTAGCCGGCCGGAAGCATTAGACAGCCCAATTTCGATTGATTTGCCCAAACCAAATCTCTCTGACATTTTAATAATTGCTTCTCCACCGATTTGCTGGGCTATCCTAATAAAAGTATCATTACATGAGTGAGCAAAAGCTTCACGTAGAGTAATTGTATTCAAATAAACTTCTTGTGCATGACAAGGCACCCATGTATTGCCGACCTGGATTCCTCCACTACATACAAAAGTTGATTCTTCGTTGAATTTTCCACTTTCCAGTGCAGCTGCAGCTACAATAATTTTGTAAACTGATCCAATAGGATATTGTTCAAGCGGGATTGCAAGAAAAGAGGAATTCATGCCATCTGTTATCTTAGCAGAAGGATTATGCTGCTGATAATGAGGACGGCTGGCCAAAGCTAAAATATCACCTGTTAATGCATCTATAACTATTGCTCCGTGTCTTTTGCCTGGATATCCATCCAATGCCCTTTCTAATATCTTCTGAATATTATAATCCAAGGATATCTGTACATCATAACATTTACCTTCAGGCTCTTTTATGTGATAATCCAGATTGAACAATGGTCGTTTGGCGGCATCAGAGAAAACATCAATATAAGAGTATGATTCTGGATGCAGATAATGACCAAATGCCTCTTCAATTCCACTTACAGGCATGTTGCCTGACTTATGCAGAAAACCTATTACATGCCTGGCCAGTGAGTTATCATCATATCGGATAACTTCCCTATAACAAAATATACCAGGATACTTATTTAAGCTTATTTCTTGCAATAATTTGGAATTTGCATTTATTACAGGCAAATCGTAAGCTTTATTAGAATTTTTGGTTAGTTCAATGCGTGTTTTGCCGGTTAAGGATTGTATGACCTTATAGGCCTTTTCATTGAATCCAACAGCATTGGTAATAATTTTTAGTCTCCACTGTGCACCCGCTGAGGTAAATGAAACACCATTTCGATCTAAAATATTGCCTCTTCTTTTGTTTAACGAAATTTTGGTATATTGTTGATATTTCACTGATTCGGTGTACTCTTTCCCTTGAATTATTTGAATATAAAAGAGTCTCATATTTAAAAATGACAGGAACAGAGTAAAAATAATTGCCGCTGATATAATTCGTTTCTTAATTCCATTGTCGTTTTGTTTTCTTAATCTTCTTGTGCGCATAATAGCTCAACCTTAAAACACTCCAAAAATAAAAACAGATCCGTTTTATGGCTTTATACTAGTATGCTCAAACGGGTCTGTTTTTATCTATACATGTTTAATCAATTATCTTTTTCGCCTAAAAAGAGACCATGGCTTTAATTTACCTTCAAACGGCAAGTATATTCTCTGTTGAGGATGGGGTGCTGAAGTAATTAATCTCATTTCTTCATCATACATCTCATTTACCTCATATTCTATATGGTCTTCTTCTGGCTGCATAATCTCCAGCAAATCACCTTTATGAAATCGATTTCTTTGTTCTACCAGTATCAGACCTTTATCCTCAAAGTTTTCCAGCAGCATAGCAACAAAATCATATCCTCTTACATAATCACTGCTTTCATAATAAGTTAGTTTTTCAGTGGGTTTATCAAAATAAAACCCAGTAGTATATGGCCTATGGCTTACTTTTCTTAATTCTTCCATATTTTTAGGATCTAAACGATATTCGGACGGATTATTTAAATATTTATCCAGCTCTTTTCGATATGATGAAACAACGCTTGCAATGTAATAAACAGATTTCATTCTGCCCTCGATTTTTAAGCTGGATAATCCGGTTTTTACTAATTCTGGTATATGTTCGAGCATGCATAAATCTCTTGAGTTAAATAGATAAGTACCCCTGTCATCTTCTTCAATAGGCATGAATTGCCCAGGCCTTTTTTCTTCCACTACATAATAACGCCAGCGGCAGGGTTGTGTACACTCACCTCTATTTGCATCTCTACCTGTTAAGTAATTGCTGATTGTACATCTGCCTGAATAAGACATACACATGGCACCATGCACAAAAGCTTCCAGTTCTAGGCTTTCCGGGGTGTTGTCCCGTATTTGACGTATTTCATTTATAGACAGTTCTCGAGCAAGAATTATTCTTTTCACGCCAATTTTGTGCCAAAATAATGCACTGTGATAATTGGTGGTACTAGCCTGTGTGCTTAAATGAATTTCCAAATCGGGTTCTGTTTTTTTAACCAGTTCAATAATTCCCGGGTCAGAAAGAATAACAGCATCTGCTCCCACACGTTTAAGATATCTTATATATTCCTCCATCCCATTAAAATCTTCGTTTCTTGCAAATATATTCATAGTTACATATACTTTTTTACCTATTCTATGGGCGAAATCAATACCTTCTTTTATTTCTTCCGGAGTAAAATTGTCAGCGAAAGCACGCAATCCAAATCGTTTGCCTCCAATATATACAGCATCTGCACCATAAGCAAATGCGACTTTCAATTTTTCCATATTACCTGCAGGAGCAAGTAACTCAGGTATTCCGATCATCAGTCAGCCTCCTTTTTTATGCTTACAGATACACCATCGCCAATGGGAACTATAGTAGTATCCAATACCGGACAGTCAATAAGCTTACTCAAAAACTCTCTCATGCGCTTGACAATTGTTATTTTCCTTCTGTAAACTAAATTATCATTAGCAACCATCCCTTTAAATAATACATTATCACAAATAAGTATGCCTCCACTTTTTAACAATCTAATACAATGTGGGAGATATGAAAGATATTGAGCTTTAGGGCCATCCACAAAAATCAAATCAAAAAAAACATCTAAATTTTTGAGAATAACTTTTGCATCACCTGGTATTAGAATAACCCTGTCTTCAAAACCTTGCTTCAAAAAATTATTTCGCGCCGACTCCAATACTTTCTCATCAGAATCAATCGTAATTAATCGTCCTTGTGAATCCATAGCCCGAAGTATAACTGAACCAGAATATCCAATGGAAGTACCAATTTCCAAAACTGAAGCTGGTTTTTTTATTTGTACCAATACATTTAAAAAGGCTGCAACTTCGGGTCTTAATATAGGAAAACCTTCATTTTTAGCCATATTGCGCATATCAATCATAAGAGGCGTTTCCGGATATGTAATTAAACCAGCAAGATACTTTTCTATATAGTCTTGATTTATATAACTCAACATTATCACCCGATATTCATAATAAGAAAAGCTCACTCATAAAGTGAGCTCCTCATATAATCATTAAGCAAAAGCTGCATTTACTGCCAATTTACCTGATATTTTTGTTTATCCTTAACATGGCCTTCATAGGTACTATTAAATGCATGAAGACCGGTTTCGGGATCCATAAGCACAAAGAATAACATAGGCTCATTTGGTTCCATGAACTCAGGGTAAGGATTCAGTGCTGCATTTAAAGCATCTAATCCGGGCGATGAAATTGGCCCCAAAGGCAAGCCTGGATTCTTATAGGTATTATATTGAGAGTCAATTTTAGTATCCTCTATTGTCAGAGTAATCTGATTAACTTCCCTATCCTCAATAACATAATTAATTGTTGCACAGGACTCTAAATTCATGCCAATTTTTAATCTATTATGGAATACTGCTGATACCTTGGAAAACTCCTCAGTCTTAGCTTCATTTTGAATAATTGAAGCTAAAGTTACTACTTCATCCATGGTCATGCCTTGCTCATCTGCCAGGTCACGCATTTCTTGAGTAAATTTTGCATCAAACTCACCCAGCATTGTTCGAATTATACGTTCAGGAGTAGAATCGGCATAGAAGTAGTAGGTATCAGGAAAGAGATAGCCTTCCATTGGAAACTCACTTTCTCTTCTTTCTTCCGGTATATTTCTTAGAAAAGGATAATCATCCATATACTTCTCAACTCTTCTTGCCTCAGCTATAAACTGTTCTTCAGTAAAATTCATATTATATTCATCTACCAACCTAGAAGCGATTGTTCGAATATCATCGCCTTCTCTTATGGTAACTAAAACAGTGGATACTGATACTTGACCAGTCATCAGTTCGTTAATTATTTCTTGTATTGTCATGCTTTTTGAAAGCTCATATTTTCCTGCCTGCATTTTATTGGATTTATTTGATAAATCAACCATAAGCTTAAATGCAGCGGTGTTTCTTATAAGATTGTTTTCATAAAGGATTTCAGCAATCCCGTTGATTGAGGTGCCCATCGGCACTTCGACAGTGATTAATGTGTCATCTTCAGGGTCAACTGGTTTAATAAACTTATTATACACGGTTTGTACAGCTAGAGCTATAGATCCAAGTACTAAAGCTAAGCTGATTAAAAAAATAAGCAATTGCCTCAGTATTTTTTTTGCTACGGGATGCAAGTTAAATTTATCAGGTTTTGTAGTTTTGTTTCTATTTGCTGTAGCTGAATCAGCCATGAAATACCTCCTAACCGGCGATACGGCACCGGTTATTTTTGCTTACCATAATTATAGAATTTTCTTTCATAGTTTGACAAGGGCTATGAATGGTAAACTCCGGACATCAAATTTCCATGATAACCGGCAGAATCATTGGGTTACGTTTGGTACGTTCATATAAAAAGTCGCGCAAAGATTCACGAATGCTGAGTTTTATACTGCTCCAGTCAGTCATATTTCTCTCTTCACATTCCTCTAAAACCCTTTTGACAACTTCCTTCGCATCATCCATTAAACCTTCAGACTCACGGACATAAACAAATCCTCTAGAAATTATATCAGGGCCTGCGATAATACTGCAATCATCTTTGGACATAGTTATAACTACTACCATCAACCCATCCTGAGATAAATGTTTTCTATCGCGCAAGACAATATTGCCTACATCGCCTATTCCTAAGCCGTCTACCAAAACTCTGCCGGCAACCACCGAGCCGTTGATTCGGCAGGAATTTGAGGTAAATTCTATAACATTACCCAATTCTGCTATGAAAATATTTTCTTTTGGCATACCCAATGATTCAGCTAGCTTGGCATGTTGTTTCAAATGACGATACTCACCATGAACTGGTATGAAGAACTTTGGCTTAACCAAAGTGTGGATCAATTTCAGTTCCTCTTGACAAGCATGGCCAGATACATGAGTATCCATTATTCCCTCATAAATGACATTCGCACCTTTTTTAAATAATTGATTTATTATTTTAGAGACGAGTTTTTCATTGCCCGGTATAGCCGTAGCGGAAATAATAACCAAATCATCCGGTTTAATCTGAAGCTTACGGTGCTCAGATGCCGCCATTCTAGCCAATGCTGACATAGGTTCTCCCTGGCTGCCTGTGGTTAACACCACTATTCTATTATCAGGGAATCTGCCGATGTTATCAATATCAACCAGCATATTTTTGGGCATGCGTAAGTAGCCGAGCTCAGTGGCTACATTAACAATATTAACCATGCTCCTTCCAGACACACATAATTTTCTATTGTATTTATAAGCTGCGTCAATAACCTGTTGTATGCGGTGAATATTGGATGCAAACGATGCAACTATTATTCTGCCTTTGGCATCCTCGAACATCTTGTCAAAAACTGCGCCAACTGTCTTTTCAGACATGGTATAACCCGGAAGTTCTACATTGGTGCTGTCTGCGAATAATGCCAGGACACCTTGCTCTCCAAGGCTGGCAAATCTGGCCAGGTCAATTACCTGCCCATCTATTGGCGTAAAGTCTACTTTAAAATCACTTGTATGGACTATAATACCAACAGGTGTATGAATGGCTAACGCTACTGAATCCGCAATACTGTGGCTGGTTTTTATAAACTCCACCCGCAAACTGCCAAACTTTACTGTATCTTTCGCTTTGACTATGTGAAGGTCTGCATAATTGATACGATGTTCTTCCAATTTAGATTTTACCAACCCAAGCGTCAGCTTGGTACCATATATAGGAACATTTATCTGCTTAAGTACATAAGGCAATGCACCAATATGATCTTCATGTCCGTGGGTTAAGATAATAGCTTTTATTTTATCTTTATTCTTTTCTAAATAACTTATATCAGGAATCACAAGATCAATTCCCAGCATATCATCCTCGGGAAAGCTTACTCCGCAATCAATGACAATAATGTCGTTCCCATATTCTACTACAGTCATATTCTTCCCAATTTCTCCTAACCCGCCCAAGGGAATTACTTTTAATTTATTTTTTGAAGACACAAATAAAATTCTCCTCCTTTATTTCACCTTTATCATTATTAATAAAGCTCTTATCTGTTTTCAATATTTCAATTATACTGAATTATATAAACCTGCGCAAGCCATGCTAAGTCTAATTACTTAACTCATTCTCCTGGATACTTATAATTCGTTTTTCGAAAAAAGAAGCCAATTCCTCGGCGTATTCTTCACTGAATCCTTCGCTGTAAACACGGCATACTGGTTTTTCTACATCCGGAATAATGAGGGCCCATCCTCTATCATTGCCGATTTTAACACCTTCAAACATTTCTATGGCCTCTCCTTCACGGGTTTCTTCTATAAGGCATCTCATAACAGTGCCTTTTTTGTTCCATGAGCAAGGGATTTCTTTTTCCTTAACATAAAACTCCGGGATCTCTTCAATTAATTCGGAAAAGCTTATATTATCCAATGCCATTCGTTCTATAATTTTTATCAGCAATGCAATTCCATCAAAGTACGGAAAAAATATACCTGAGCCTGAGGCTTCCCTCATTATAGCATGCTTATTTGATTTTGTACGAACTATTCTGCAATCATATTTTTTTGCCAATTCATCGATTATATTAGGCGCTGTATACGGAACTACAATATTTGTTTTAGGTTTTTCCTTCATATAAATCAAAGCGATTAAAGTCATCACTTCTTCTCTGCTTATAGGAGTGCCATTCTCATTATACAGATTAATGCTTTCTCCATTATAGTCTAAGCTGCATCCAAAATCTAATCTGCCCGAACTTATTTCTTTTTCCAGATCATTGTTACATTTTATAACTTCACAGTTAAGTTCATTTAATACTTGATGAAGAAGATATCTGTCGATCCTGCTGCCATTATTTTTTACTAATATCCTAAATCCTTTTTCAATAATAGCTTGTGTATTAACTTCATCCATTAAGGAACGTATGTAAAAGATGGGCATATCGTGTAAAACTTTCAGCTGCTTAATATCTTGAAATTCTTTTATTGGATAATCCTCTTGTATATAAATAAACTCTATCTTCCGTTCAGCCTGAGGAGAAAGATTATTCCCTGTGGAATCAAGAACATGGATGTGTGCATTAGTCCCATCAGATGCAAACAGGTGTATACCCGCATCCAAACCAAGACGCCTTACAGAATAACGCAAAACAGGTGTATTAAGCAAACCCAAGTCGAAGACCTCTGTGCCAGTTGACAGCAATCCTGATATTAAACTATACTTCAACATGACATTACCTGGATGATTATCACAGCTTACAGCAATTCTTTTGTTATGACCCATAAAAGCACCAATCGATGCCCCAATTCGGGAAATGGTATTGGGAGAAATCATGATATTACCTAAACCTCTTATGCCATCCATCCCAAATAGATTTTTTTGGTTAATCTTGCCCCATACAATATTAGACCGGACAATACTTCCTTCTTCAATTGTTTTTTCCGGCCAAATTTTTATTTGGGGTTTAATGGTAGTTCCTTCCATAAGATGACATCTATCCCCGATTGCTGCACCTTCAAAAACTGAAACTCTATCATGCGCTACAACATTTCTGCATATGACTGCACCGCGGATTTCAGCATATTTCCCAACACTTACATGATCCCATAACACGCTGCGTTTAATCGAAGCATATTTATCTACTTTGCAATGTTCTCCAATCACCGTATATGGACCTATATGAGCACCTTCTTCAATGCAACTGTAGTTTCCAATATAACAAGGACTTTCTATTCTGGCATCCTTGTGTATGTTTACTGCTTTACCTAAAAATATACCTTTATTGTTTTCATAGCATTCGAATTTATGATTGATTCTCCCCGATAGCATATCGTAGTGGGCTGTCAGATAAGTGTTACAATTTCCAATATCACACCAATACTCATCAGTTACGTATCCGTAAATAGGTTCCTTTTTTTCTAGCAGAATAGGGAATAAATCCTGACTGAAATCAAATTTTACTCCTAAATCAAAGTAATCCATCACCCTGGGATCCAGGATATAAATACCGGTGTTAACGGTATCACTAAATACTTCACTCCAGTTGGGCTTTTCAAGAAAACGTATGATCCGCCCAGTTTGACTGGTTACTACCACTCCGTAATCTAAAGGAACTTCAATACGTTTTAGAATCAAAGTTGCTACGGATTTATTTCTTTTATGAAATTCAATCGCACTTTTCAAATCAACATCTGTTAAGGCATCTCCGCTAACTACTACAAATGGCTGATCTATAAAATCACCAGCATTCTTAACACTGCCTGCCGTACCTAAAGGAATTTCTTCTATAAAATAATGGAGCCGTACTCCGTATTCAGATCCATCACAGAAATAATCCATAATTTGTTCAGGCCGATACTGTAGGGTAACACCAATTTCCTTGATGCCATGTTTTCTTAGTAATTTGATACCATATGCCATCACCGGTTGATTCATTATTGGAACCATAGGTTTAGGCAGATCGCAAGTCAGAGGACGTAGGCGTGATCCAGCCCCTCCTGCCATTATTATACCTTTCATATAATCATCCCTTCATTAATTCATAATACTTATGCAAAAAGTATAATAATAGTATGTTTCACTCTGACTTTGAATATTCTGCCAATACCCAAATGAAAAGACGGGTAAGATCCCGTCATAACATTTACATATATCTTGACAAATATGCATTATTTACAATTTAAACAATAGCCCGTGAATTGTACTCGATGATCTTCTATTTGAAACTGGTATTCTATTTGAATTTTATTTTCCAGATCATCCAATAAGTCTTCTTCAACCTCTATGACTTTTCCGCATTTATTGCAAATCAAATGGTGATGGTGATGTTCTTCCGGATTGGTAAGCTCATAACGATTTCGGCCATCAGCAAAATTATGTTTTTGCAATACTTGCATCTCTTCTAATAGTAATATTGTGCGGTATACTGTAGCTAATCCAATTTCAGGACAAAGCTTCTTGACTTCGAGGAAAACCTCCTCAACACTCATATGCTTTCCTTTATTTTTAAAAATTACTTCCAAGGTTGCTCGACGTTGAGGGGTTAACTTATACCCTTTAGATTTAAACTCCTGTTTAATTCGATTTAATTCACTCACGATACTTGCCACTTCTTTTCATGTTACATTAGTATCTTGGCTTTACTTCATTTTAGCAAGCTCAGGCAGCAACTCATCATTAAGAATCTTAATATGAGTTCCCTTCATGCCCAAGGAACGTGACTCAATAACACCAGCACTTTCAAACTTGCGAAGCGCATTAACAATTACAGAACGTGTAATCCCTACCCGGTCTGCTATTTTGCTGGCAACAAGCAAGCCTTCACTGCCGTCAAGTTCATTAAATATGTGCTCTACTGCTTCCAACTCTGAATAAGACAGAGTACCAATGGCCATCTGAACAACAGCTTTTTTTCGTGCCTGCTCTTCTATTTCTTCAGTTTTTGAACGCATGATTTCCATTCCAACCACAGTTGCGCTGTATTCGGCAAGAATCATATCTTCAGTGGTCATTTCTCTGCCAAAACATTCAAATATTAACGTTCCCAATCTGCCAACGCCAGACTGAACTGGGATAACTGTAACATATACCTGTTTATCTTCGTTGGTGCTTATATTTACTCTTGTTTCATTATGTGTTAAAAGCTTATTATTAAACTGTTCATCGAACCGAAATTCTTTTTTCTTCACCTCGACAAAAGGCAAGGTGCTATTTTCATTTGCTATGGTTTTACTTAGTATTCGGCCTTTTCTGCTTACAACAAAAACATTACAATTCAATATCCGGCTTAGTGCATTTGTCAGATCAGAAAACACCACCCCGTCCGGACCTGACGATTGTAAAATTTTATTCAATTCTCTTGTATTCTCTAATAACTCTTGAGACACTAGCTGGTCACTCCTCATAATTAGTACTTTGATCTATAAAATATATTTATGCATATCTGTTTCCTGTATAACTTCGTGTAGTTTTTGACGAACAAAATCACGATTTATGGTTATAGTCTGCCCTTTTAAGTCTTCCGCATGAAATGATACATCTTCCAATAATTGTTCCATAACAGTATGCAACCTTCTCGCACCTATATTTTCCTTACTCTGGTTCATAATATAGGCAATTTTAGCTATTTCTTCAATAGCGTCCTCTGTAAATTCCAAATTAACTCCTTCTGTTTTCATTAAAGCTACATGCTGCTTAATTATTGCATTTTCCGGCTGCGTGAGAATCTGACGAAAGTCTTCCTCTGTAAGGCTTTTTAATTCTACCCGTATTGGAAATCTGCCTTGGAGTTCAGGAATCAGGTCTGATACTTTTGAAACATGGAATGCTCCGGCAGCTATAAATAATATATAGTCGGTTCTAATAGGGCCATATTTTGTCATAACAACAGTACCTTCTACTATAGGAAGGATATCCCGCTGTACTCCTTCTCTGGAAACATCCGGACCCTGTCCCATCTCTTTTCCTGCTATTTTATCAATTTCATCTATAAATACTATGCCGTGCTGCTCTGCCAACTGGATAGCCTCATCAATAACTTCATCCATATCTATTATTTTTTGGGCTTCTTCTTGTTCGAACAATCTGCGGGCTTCTTTTATAGTTGTCTTTTTGGTGCGAGTCTTTTTAGGAAATAAGTTCCCAAATACATCTTGAATCTGTATCATCATTTCCTCGCTTCCCAAACCGGCAATAAACCCTGGTCCTTGAAAGCGATTATCTTCGACTTCAATTTCAACCAGGGAATCTTCCAGCTTACCTTCTCTAAGCATTTTCCGGAACTTCTCCCTGGTACTTTGGGATCTATCTTCCTTCGGATCGTCAGGTGAAGCTCCTTCATTTTCATGGTCTTCAGGGGAATCCTGAAAGAGAGCAAATGGAGCTGTTTTCTTCTTCTTTCTTGGAGGAAGCAAGGCATCTAACAAACGTTCCTCTGCTGCAACTGCAGCCTTGTTCTTAACGCTCTCCATTTTTTCATTTTTTACCATGCGTATAGAAGCTTCAACTAACTCTCGTATAATGGATTCTACATCTCTGCCTACATATCCAACTTCTGTAAATTTTGTTGCTTCGACTTTCACAAAAGGAGCATGGGCTAGTTTTGCCAAACGTCTTGCTATCTCTGTCTTGCCGACTCCAGTGGGGCCAATCATAATAATATTTTTGGGGGTAATCTCTTCTTTTAGTTTTTCATCCAGCATACTCCTTCGGTATCGGTTTCGCAGAGCAATAGCTACTGAACGTTTTGCTTCTGCTTGCCCGATTATATAACGGTCCAGCTGGCGGACTATTTCTTTTGGAGTAAAATTCATTCAGCTCTTCCTCCCCTCTATATCTCTTCCAGATGAATATTATCATTAGTATAAACACAAATGGAGGAGGCAATTTTAAGAGCTTCCTCTGCGATTTCTTTCGGACTCATATTTGTATGACGAATTAATGCCTTAGCTGCAGCCAGGGCATACATTCCGCCTGAGCCGATTGCTGCAACATTATCCTCAGGTTCAATAACTTCCCCCGTGCCGGAAATAACCAAAAGATTATCCTTATCCATAGCAATCAGCATGGCTTCCAGCTTTTGCAACACTTTATCGGAGCGCCAATCACGAGCAAGTTCTACAGCAGCCCTTTGCAAATTGCCTGCATATTCTTCCAATTTAGCCTCAAATTTCTCACTTAAGGTAAAAGCATCAGCCACTGAACCGGCAAAACCTACTACAACACGATCGTAATAAAGCCGACGCACTTTACGTGCACTTTGCTTCATAATAGTAGATTGCCCGAGGGTAACCTGGCCATCGCCAGCTACAGCGCCTTTGCTGTCTTTTTTCACTGCTACAATAGTAGTACCTTTTAACATGCGGGCAACCTCTCCTTTTTCTGCAAATCATTGTAATCTTAACATATTAGACAAAACAATTCAACATAAATGAAGTTAATTCTGTATTTTCTGACAAGTGTTCATATGCAGAATAGATGAGATTATATCAAGCGACCTCTGTGCATATTCTTTATTTCTTTCTTTTTTATTTCGAATTATTCTTTTAAGTGGTGCCAAAATTCCAAAATTTGCATTCATTGGCTGAAAATCTTTAGTTGGAGTATTAGAAATATACCAGGATAAGGCACCAATCATAGTACTATCTGTAAAATCAATTGGGGCACAACCCTTCAGGATCCTAGATAGGTTAAAACCAACCAATAAACCGCTGGAAGCAGATTCAACATATCCCTCGACCCCGGTAATCTGACCGGCAAAAAAGACATTGGGATTCGTCTTTAACCGGTAGAAATGATCCAATAATTTCGGTGAATTAATATAGGTATTCCGATGCATAACCCCATAACGAACAAATTCAGCTTGTTCCAACCCAGGAATCATGGAAAAAACACGTTTCTGTTCTCCAAATTTTAAATGGGTTTGAAATCCAACCAAATTGTACAGAGTGCCTCGCAAATCATCTTGCCTCAACTGTACAACAGCATATGGTTCCTTACCTGTCCTTGGATCAGGCAATCCTACAGGCTTTAAAGGCCCAAACCGCATGGTGTCTTCACCGCGCCGCGCCATTACCTCTATCGGCATGCACCCCTCAAATACTTTAAAATCCTCAAAATCGTTTAATGGAGCCTGTTCAGCATTAATCAATTCATGATAAAAAGCAAGATATTCCTCCTTTGTCATAGGACAATTTATATAATCATCTTCTCCTTTTCCATATCGTGATGCCTTATATACCTTGTCCATATTAATTGAATCTTTTGTTATAATTGGTGCAGCAGCATCATAAAAATATAAATGATTATCCTTAACCAGGTCTGCTATGCTGTCAGAGATATCAGGAGAAGATAAAGGACCTGTAGCTACTATTACGGGATTATTTGAATCTATGGGAATATCCTTAATTTCTTTTCTTATCAACTCAATCTTGGGATGTTCTTTTATCTTTCGGGTAACATAATCAGAAAATTTATTTCTGTCTACAGCAAGTGCTCCCCCTGCTGGAACACGATTGATATCAGCAGCTTCTATGATAAGTGAATTCAGCCTTCTCATCTCTTCTTTAAGCAGGCCGGAAGCATTATCTAATCTATCCGATTTTAATGAATTACTGCACACAAGCTCAGCAAGTTTGTCTGTTCTGTGTGCTGGTGTCATTTTTGCCGGCCTCATTTCATAAAGTCTTACATTAATTCCATTATTGGCTAGCTGCCAAGCAGCTTCACATCCTGCAAGACCAGCTCCGATTATAGTAACTTTCATTAGCTTCATCCTTGCCATTATTTGTTCTGGATTTATGTATTTTTTTCATATGATTTATAAATATAGCCGCACTTTTTATTTGAACAAACTATTTTTGTGTTGTTTGATGTACCTTTTTGTACCATATAACTGCCACAATTGGGGCACTTATCTTTTACCGGAAGATCCCAGGAAACAAAGTCACAATCAGGATACCGACTACATCCATAAAATTTACGGCCACGTTTCGATCTACGAATAACAACTGAACCTTTTTCGCATTTAGGACAGATAACATCTATTTCTTCTACTATAGGCTTGGTATTTTTACATTCAGGAAAACCGGGACATGCAAGAAACTTGCCGTATCTGCCAGTTTTAACCACCATATTCCTGCCACAGTTTTCACAAACAACATCAGATACTTCATCTTGAATTTCAATCTTTTCTAAGGATTTATCCGCATGCTCAAGGTACTTTGTAAAAGGACCATAAAACTCTTCAAGTAAACTGCGCCATTCTATTTGCCCTTCTTCTATCTTGTCCAGTTTTTGTTCCATTTCTGCCGTAAACTGATAATCCATTATATTGGGGAAATACTCCATCATTAAATCATTAACCAACATACCCAACTCTGTAGGAACAAGTGTTTTACCTTGCCGGCTGACGTATCCACGTGATAAAATTGTCGATATTGTAGGGGCGTAAGTGCTTGGCCGGCCTATACCCATTTCCTCCAAAGCTCTGACCAAAGAAGCCTCAGTATAACGTGACGGCGGCTGTGTAAAATGCTGTTCCGGGTCCCATTTTTTCAATCCCAACAACTGACCTTCTTCAAGAATAGGAAGATCTATATCTCTGTCATCGTTTATTGCTTCATCATTACTCTCCATATAAACTGCTGTATATCCTGAAAAAGTTTTTCGAGATCCGTTTGCTCGGAAAATGTAATTGCCAGCTTTAATATAAATACTAATGACTTGGAATAAAGCTGGCGTCATCTGGCTAGCTAAAAACCTTTCATATATAAGCCGGTATAACCGCAGTTGATCTCGCTGTAATGAATTTTCCAGCTTATCAGGAGCTAAATGCAGATATGTGGGACGAATTGCCTCATGGGCATCCTGAGCACTTTTTTTACTTTTATATACATTGGGTTTTTGGGGTACAAATTCTGTTCCATATTTTTGCCTTATCATATCTCTAGCAGCATTCTGTGCTTCTGTAGATATCCTTGTAGAATCAGTCCGGATGTAGGTTATCAGAGCTACAGAACCTTCCCCTTTTATCTCTACTCCTTCATATAACTGCTGAGCAAGCAACATGGTTTTTTTTGTACTGAAGCCAAGTCTTCTTGAAGCTTCCTGTTGAAGGGTACTGGTGGTAAAAGGAGCCGGTGCATTCTTTTTTCTTTGTCCTTTTTGAATTTTATCAACATAAAATTCAACTTCTTTAAGCTCAGCTAAAATCTTATCAATTTCTTCCTTGCTTTTTGGCACTAATTTCTTGTCCTTCAATCCATACAAGGAGGCTTCAAATATTTGAACCTCCTTGTCTGAATCAGATTGCTTATTTGACAATATTGGAAAGAAATTTCCTTTTAAAGTCCAATACTCTTCAGGTTTAAATTCTTGAATTTCCTTTTCACGATCGCATATCATTCGAGTGGCAACAGATTGTACTCTGCCTGCGCTAAGCCCTCTTCGAACCTTACGCCATAAAAGCGGACTGATCTTATATCCGACCACCCTGTCAAGCACTCTTCTTGCTTGTTGAGCATCAACCAAATTTCGGTTGATTGTTCTAGGCCTAAGAATGGCATTTTTTACTGCTTGTTCAGTAATTTCATATAATTCAATTCGGCATGGTTCATCTTCATCAATACCAAGAATATGAGCCAGGTGCCAAGAAATAGCTTCTCCTTCTCTGTCAGGGTCAGTAGCCAACAGTACTTTTTCAGCATTTTTGGCAGCTTTTTTCAGATTGGCGAGCAGTTTCCCTTTTCCTCTTATGGTGATATATTTAGGCTCAAATTTGTTTTCCGTGTCCACACCCAATTGACTCTTAGGCAAATCTCTGATATGTCCCATTGATGCTTCAACTACATACCCGCTGCCCAAAAATCTTTTTATTGTTTTAGCTTTAGCGGGAGATTCTACTATGACTAACTTTTGTGACATTAAATTTCCTCCATACATGCTACCATTGTTTCGCAAATATTTTTCCAGGTAACTGTTTAATTATTCCTTTTATTTCCATCAAAGTCAATATTCCATTTAGCTGACCGGGCGGGAGTTTAGTTATTTGAATTAGTTCTTCCAGCCCTTTCTCTTCATCTTGCAAGGCATTATACACCAGGGTTTCAAAAAAATCAAGAACAGGAGCTGACTGTGAAGGTGGGGGCATAATTTCTCTTTGTGTGTCAAAATCAAAGGATGCCCGTAAGTCTTCTAATATATCTTCGGCTGATGTCACTATTTTTGCTCCTTCTTTTATAAGCTTATTTGTCCCTTTGCTGTACGGACTGCTTATGTTTCCAGGGATCGCATACACTTCTCTTCCCTGTTCCAAAGCACAATCTACTGTTATCAAGGCACCGCTTTTAAGTCCTGCTTCTATCACCACGGTACCATAGGACAAACCACTGACTACTCTGTTCCGGGCGGGAAAATTTCCTGGTGAGGGTTTTGTGCCAGGAGGATATTCACTGATTATAGTACCGTGGTCCAATATCGCATGATAAAGTGAAGCATTTTCAGCAGGATAAATATAATCTACCCCGCCACCCAGAACAGCAATGGTATATCCATCTTCAACTTCCAATGCACCTTTATGTGCCATAGTATCTATACCTCGTGCCATGCCGCTTACAATTGTGACACCTGAACTAGCTAAATCACGGGCTATTTTAGTTGCGGACTTTCTCCCATACTCCGATGAAAGTCGGGAGCCAACAATCGCTATAGCAGGTTTATTAGATAATAAGGGTTTTCCTCTACAATATATTACAGGTGGAGGATCATAAATTGATTTCAATAAGGGAGGATATTCTGGACTTAATAATGTTATAATTGTTAAATCAGATTGTTCGAGAATTTTTTGTGCTTTGTAAAGCTCTTCATCCTTTCTGAATTTCTGCAACAAAACCATTGTTTTATGACCCAGTAGTTTCCCTACGTGATTAAACTCTTTTTCTGAAGCGTTATATAAATTCTCCGGACTTTCAAAGTATTCAATCAGTTTATAAAAACGCCTGGCTCCGATGCCAGGAACATTATTAAGCCAAATCCAATAGACTTTTTTGTCTGACACCTTGTCTCACACATCCTTTTAATTAAGTGTTATCCCTCTCCCATTTTACAATAGGTTTTCTTGCAGCGCTTACTTCATCCAAAAGTTTAACAGGTGTAGTGTGAGGGGCTGTTTTTATTATTTCAGGGTTTTCTTCTGCCTCTTTTGCTATCTGTATTAATAAAGAAATATATTCTTCTATAGATTCCAAACTTTCTGTCTCTGTAGGTTCAATCATCATTGCTTCAGGAACAATTAGCGGAAAATATATCGTAGGCGGATGTACCCCAAAGTCAAGCAATCGCTTAGCAATTTGCCTTGTTGTAACACCATGCGGATTATTCTTTAATCTACTTAACACAAACTCATGCATGCAGGTTTGCACGTATGACAATTCATAATAATCTTTTAATCTTTCTTTCATATAATTAGCATTTAATACAGCTAGTTCGCTTACTCTTTTCAGACCTTCTGCTCCCATAGTTTTAATATAAGCAAACGCACGTACTAGTACGCCAAAATTTCCATAAAAACTCTTTACCTTGCCCACTGACAATGGTCTGTTATAATCCAGCTCATATTGATCCTGTTTCTTAATTATTATAGGAACCGGCAGATATTCTACTAAGTGTTCTGCAACTCCGACTGGACCAGCACCTGGCCCGCCGCCGCCATGCGGAGTTGAAAAAGTTTTATGCAGGTTTAAATGTATAACATCAAAACTCATATCTCCGGGGCGCGCAATGCCCATAATTGCATTTGAGTTTGCTCCATCAAAGTATAACAACCCTCCGGCTTTATGCACCATATCAGCAATTTCAAGAATATTGGTTTCAAATAATCCAAGCGTGCTGGGATTGGTAAGCATCAAACCAGCTACTTTATCATCTAACACTTCTCTTAATGCATCCAGATCCACTCCGCCCTGTTGATTGGACTTGACTTCAATTACTTCCATTCCCACAACGCTTGCACTTGCGGGATTGGTTCCATGTGCAGAATCAGGAATAATAATCTTTCTTCGTTTGATGTCACCACGTTGTTTGTGGTATGCATTTATAATCATCAAGCCCAAGGTTTCGCCTTGAGCACCAGCCGACGGTTGCAGGCTGAAAGCAGCCATGCCAGTAATCTCGCACAGCATTTTTTCTAACTCGTACATCAATTGCAAGGCGCCTTGTATGGATTCTGCAGGCTGCAATGGATGGATATCAGCAAAACCTGACATTCTGGCTGCCTCTTCGTTGATTTTAGGATTATATTTCATAGTACATGAACCCAAAGGATATATACCCTTATCAATTGCATAGTTCTTTTGCGACAAATTTGTATAATGCCTGATTATATCGGGCTCACTTACCTCAGGCAATTCCGCCGCTGAAACACGTAAAAGATGTCGGGGTGGAAGTTCAAATGATGGAACATCAGAAGGAGGCAGTCTGTATGCTTTTCTTCCAGCTTTGGAACACTCAAAAATTAGTTTATTGTAATCTTTCATACTATCTCCTCCAATATCTGAACCAGTGTTTCAATTTCCCCTCGCGTTCTTTTTTCTGTAATGCAGTATAAAATGCCGTTTTCCAGTTCCGGATAATCCCGGCTAAGACTGTATCCGCCGATTATACCCTTTTCCAGCAAAGATTTTTGCACCTTTTCAGTAGAAACAGAGCTTACAATGGGAAACTCTTTGAAAAAAGGTTGATCATAAGCAAGACGGTATTTACCTGATTCAGTAATAAGCGAAGCTGCATAATGGGCTTTGTCATAGCATTGCCGTGCTACTTCCTGAATACCTTCTTTTCCCATAGTAGTGAGGTAAACAGTGGCAGCCAGAGCGTTTAATGCTTGATTAGAACAAATATTAGACGTTGCTTTTTCTCTTCGTATGTGCTGTTCCCTGGCCTGAAGAGTAGATACAAAACCTCTTTTACCTTCCCTATCTTTTGTTTGGCCTACTATCCTGCCTGGCATCTTACGCATTAGGGTTTTTGTACATGCCATAAAGCCAAAACTTGGCCCTCCAAAAGACATTGGATTGCCCAGACTCTGTCCTTCGCCAATAGCAATATCAGCGCCCCATTCTCCAGGACTCTTAAATATCCCTAAAGAAATAGGGTCTACTGACAGTATCAGCAACCCATTATGTTTATGGATTAATTCTTCTGCTTCATCTATTTCTTCCAAATAACCCAAAAAATTAGGAGTTTGAATCAAAATGGCAGCTGTATTTCCGCTTATAATTCTTTTTAAAGTATCTATATCAGTTACTCCATTTTTCATGGGAATTGTAATTAGTTCAAAGCCCCTATGATTCATAAAAGTGGACAATACTTTTCTAGTATCAGGGTGAACAGTCTCAGAAACTAAGATTTGATCTCGTCTGGTACTTTCAATTGCCAAAAAAGCTGCTTCAGCAGCTGCACTGGCGCCATCATATAAGGAAGCATTAGATACATCCATTCCTGTAAGCTCACATATCATAGTTTGATACTCAAAAATTGCTTGCAGCGTACCTTGGCTGATTTCCGGCTGATATGGTGTATAGGCTGTGTAGAACTCAGATCTGCTTGTAACAAAACGAACAGTAGCAGGTATATAATGATCGTAAATACCAGCACCTAGAAAATAAGGAGTGCTTCCAGCATCCCAGTTACGTTGGCTGAGCTTTTTTAATATCTTTTCTACTTCCAGTTCTGATTTAGGATTTTCTAAATCCAACTTTTTTTTCAATCTTATCTGTTCAGGAATATCAGTAAACAATTCTTCAACAGAAGTTAAGCCTAAACAATCAAGCATATATTTTTCATCTTCTGGGGTACAAGGAATATATGGGAACAAAATCACCCCTCCTCTTCACAATGTTGACGATATTCATCTGGAGACAAAAGTTTTTCCAATTCATTGCTGTCATACATTTCAATTATAATCATCCAGCTTCCGTAAGGATCTTCATTGATTTTCTCAGGATTATCAGACAGCTCTTCATTAACATCAACTATTTTACCTGATACAGGAGTGTACAGATCAGATGCTGCCTTCACAGATTCTACAACACCGAACACATCACCAGCTTGGAATTCGCTTCCAGGTTCTGGGAGCTCAACATATACTATGTCGCCCAGTGTTTCCTGGGCGTAATCAGTAATTCCAACACGTACCAAATTACCTTCTGCCTTTGCCCATTCATGCTCTTTTGAATAATAATAATCTTTGAGTATTTTCATATGTAATCCTCCTATTTTTTATATTTTTTTGTATAAAAAGGAGTTTTGACTATTCTCGCCTTAACCGGTTTAT
>LFTC01000065.1:0-10593 GCA_001512915.1 Clostridiales bacterium DTU083
AAACCGGTGGGCATGGGAGGATCTCTGGGCCGTACCGAAGCAACTGGTTATGGGGTAATATATGTATTAAATTCCTACCTTAAGAAAACCGGCATACCCATTGAATCCACAACTGCCAGCATTCAAGGATTCGGCAATGTTGCAGAGCATGCAGCACGCCTGTACACAGAGCTGGGGGGAAGGGTAATTGCCGTATCCTGCTGGAACCAGGAAGATAACAGAAGTTATACTTTTAAAAAGGCAGCAGGCTGTGATATAGAAGAACTGGCTCAGATTAAGGACTCATTCGGAAGCATCGATAAGGAAAAAGCAGTTGAGCTGGGCTATGAGATTCTTCCAGGGGAAGATTGGATCCGGCAGGATGTTGATATCTTAATTCCAGCTGCACTTGAAAACCAAATTACTCCGGAACTGGTACAACAATTGTCCTCTAAAGTCAAGATTATCTGTGAAGCAGCAAACGGGCCTACTACACCTGACAGCGATCCACTTATCCGTGAGCGCGGCATTGCATTATTGCCCGATTTCCTTTGCAATGCAGGCGGAGTAACCTGCAGCTATTTTGAACAGGTGCAGTGCAACATGAATTATTTCTGGGACAAGGCGGAAGTACTCAATAAACTGGAGTACAAGATGACCAAAGCATTCCACGATGTTTACAGGCTTGCCGAAGAAAAAGGCCTGTATATGCGGGATGCTGCATATATAATTGCTGTCAAACGTGTGGCGGAAGCAGTGAGAATGCGCGGCTGGGCATAAAAAGCATACATAGGGGTGCCGCTTTGTGTGGCATCTCTTTTTTGCATATCAACAGATGAATTCGCTTTAGCTGAGGTTAAGCAGGTTCAGAATGAAGGAATTTGCCTTATATTAATAGAACTAATAACTGAAGCAGAATTTATTATGCTTCTCATTTATCGGATTGGAGGCTGGCTGATGAACTTACCAAATGCTCTTACCCTGTTTCGCTTTGTGCTGATAGGCATTTTCCCCTATTTATATTTTCTTGAAGGGCTGGAGAATAATAAGGTATGGGCATTTGCAGTTTTTATTTTGGCCGGCATAACCGATGTGCTGGACGGGTTCATTGCCAGACGCTTCAATCTGATTACCAAATGGGGAAAGCTTATGGATCCCCTGGCAGATAAACTGATGCTTATTACCGTTCTAATATGCCTGTTTATTGAAGAAGTAATTCCCCTGTGGGCTATTTTAATTATTGTTCTGAAAGAACTGCTGATGATATTGGGAGCAGCTTTTCTTTACAGGAATCGGAAAATAGTGGTACAGTCCAACATTTACGGCAAGCTGGCAACATTTTTATTCTATGTGGCTGTTACTGCACTGATATTCAAGCTTCCTTTTGCAAATTATATATTCGGAGTTGCTATATTCAGCACAATTTTAGCATTGGTCAAATATGCTGACCTGAACTTTAGAAAAGGGAATTAAGATTGACAAAAATCGTGTTTTGGATATTATATATTAGTAAAGAATATATACATAAAGGCGATGATAAAGAGGAGTACACGCCAGGCATCCTACAGAGAAGGAAGCCCGCCGGCTGAAAGGCTTCCCAGGAGTTAGCAGCGTGGAAGGTCGCTTTGGAGCCTTGCAGCTGAAATCAAGCAAATAGGCTGCAGCGGATGCTCCCGTTAAAGAGCAAAAAGCGCCGGCTGGATTTATGAAGAATCAGCCGGAATAAAGGTGGTACCGCGGAACAGCTTTCGCCCTTTTTGGGAAGAAAGCTTTTTTATTTTGAAAACAGTCATTATGAAAACGGAGGTTTATACATGAGCGATAATAACACCCTGGCAAAAACTTATGATCCGAAACAGGTAGAAGATCGCATTTACCGCCAATGGGAAGAAAAGGGCTATTTTCATGCCGAGGTAGATGAAAAAAAAGAACCTTTCTGCATCGTTATTCCACCCCCCAACATTACCGGCCAGCTCCACATGGGCCACGCCCTGGATAATACCTGGCAGGATATCATTATCCGCTGGAAAAGGATGCAGGGTTACTCTGCCCTATGGCTGCCGGGCACTGATCATGCCAGCATAGCAACTGAAGTTAAGATAGTTGAGAAACTGGCTGAAGAAGGGCTGACCAAGCAGGATCTTGGAAGAGAAAAATTTCTGGAAAGAGCCTGGGATTGGAAAAGACAGTATGGGGGCAGGATTGTAGATCAGCTTAAAAAGCTGGGTTCGTCCTGTGACTGGAAAAGAGAACGGTTTACTATGGACGAAGGATGCAGCAGGGCAGTAAATGAGGTATTTGTCCGCTTGTATGAGAAAGGCTTGATATACCGTGGCGACAGGATTATCAACTGGTGTCCGGATTGTAAAACTGCCCTGTCCGATGCAGAAGTGGAGTATGATGAAAAACAAGGATACTTCTGGCACATTGCCTACCCGGTAAAGGACAGCCATGAGAAAGTGATTCTGGCCACTACCAGGCCTGAAACCATGCTGGGGGATACGGCGGTTGCTGTTCATCCCGATGATGAAAGATACAAGCACCTGATTGGCAAGACGGTTATACTTCCACTGATGAATAGGGAGATTCCGATAATTGCAGATGAATATGTTGACCGCGAATTTGGCACAGGAGTAGTAAAAATTACCCCGGCTCATGACCCCAATGACTTTGAGGTAGGGCTCAGGCATAGGCTGCCCCTTATCCGGGTAATGAACGATGACGGCACCATGAATTCCAATGCAGGCAAGTATGAGTCAATGGACCGATATGAAGCCCGCAAGGCTATTGTGGAAGACTTGGAAAAGCAGGGCCTGCTTGTCAAGATTAAGGAACACAGGCATAATGTAGGGGAATGTTACCGCTGTTCCACTACTGTAGAACCAATTGTATCCAAACAATGGTTTGTTAAAATGAAGCCCTTGGCCAAACCGGCCATTGAAGCCGTTCGTTCAGGCCGGATACGCTTTATTCCGCGGCGGTTCGAAAAGATATACTTTAACTGGATGGAAAATATAAAAGACTGGTGCATATCCAGACAGTTATGGTGGGGCCACCGCATTCCAGCATATTATTGCGAGAAATGCGGAGAAACCATTGTAGCCAGAGAAAAGCCGGAGAAATGCAGCTGCGGCCATGATCAATTAAGACAGGATGAAGACGTGCTGGATACCTGGTTCAGTTCAGCCTTATGGCCTTTTTCTACCTTGGGCTGGCCTGATGAAACCGAGGATCTGAAGTATTTTTATCCCACAGATGTGCTCGTTACCGGTTACGATATTATCTTTTTCTGGGTAGCCCGCATGATCTTTTCCGGTATTGAACATATGAAGGACATACCCTTCAGGGATGTGTTAATCCATGGCATAGTGCGTGACGCCCAGGGCAGAAAGATGAGCAAGTCTTTGGGCAACGGCATTGATCCCCTGGAGGTAATTGACCAGTACGGGGCGGATTCTCTGCGCATGAGTCTGATTATAGGTAATTCGCCAGGCAACGACATGCGCTTCCACTATGAGAAGGTAACAGCCAGCCGCAATTTTGCCAATAAGCTTTGGAATGCTGCCCGCTTTATTCTAATGAACCTGGAAAATGTGCAGGGCGGGCTGTTGAAGCCTGCCGATCAGGAACTGGCCGACCGCTGGATTATCAGCAGGACCAACCGGTTGATCAGGGAAGTAACCGATAACCTGGATAAATATGAGCTGGGGCTTGCTGCACAGAAGATATATGACTTTACCTGGAGTGAATTTTGCGACTGGTATATTGAGCTGGCTAAGCCCAGATTGTATGGCAGCGATGATGAAACCAGAAACACAGCCTTATATACATTGGTTTATGTGCTTAAAGACATATTAAAACTGCTGCATCCTTTTATGCCCTTTATTACGGAAGAAATATGGCAGCATCTGCCCAATGATGAGGAAAGCATTATGATCTCATCCTGGCCGGAAGTTAATGAAGCAGAATTGGATGAAGATGCCGAGAGGGAAATGCAGGCACTTATGGATGCTATCCGCGCTGTCAGGAATATCCGGGCTGAGAGGGGAGTTGCGCCTTCCCGAAAGGCTAAATTGATTTTGATAACAGATTCTGATAACATCAAACTGTTTCATAATACCAAGCTGTATTTTGAAAAACTGGCCAATGCTTCCGAAGTAATTATCCAAACCGGCAAAAGTGGTATTCCGGCCAATGCAGTATCGCTTGTAACTGATAAGGCACAGATTTTCATTCCTCTTGAAGATTTGATAGACTTTGAAAAGGAAATGGAGCGGCTGAACAAGGAAAAGGCACATTTGGAGAAAGAATTGGACAGGGTAAACAAAAAGTTGTCCAATGAAAGCTTTGTTAACAAAGCACCGGCCGCCGTGGTTCAGGAAGAACGGGACAAGCTGGAGAAATACCAGACAATGATGAATAAGGTTATGGAACAGATCAGAAATCTACAGGAAATGACAGACAGGAAAGGGCATGTATGAATTACGACGAGGCGCTGAAGTTTATACACGATACATCAAAATATGGTTCCAAACTGGGGCTGCAGAATATAACCGAATTATTAAAGCGATTGGGCAATCCTCATAAGTCCTTTCCATCGGTTCATGTGGCAGGCACCAATGGGAAGGGTTCCGTGAGTGCCATGACTGCCAGCATCCTGCACCAGGCAGGATATAAGACAGGGCTGTTTATATCTCCGTACCTGGAAAGATTTACAGAGAGAATTCAGGTGGATTTTAAGGAAATCCCCAAGGAAGCGCTGGCTGAGCTTATAGGGCGGATAAAGTATGAAATAGATGGGATGGTTGAAGACGGATTCAACCATCCCACCGAATTTGAGCTGGTTACTGCCCTGGGCTTTCTTTGGTTTGCCAGGCAAGAGGTCGACATTGCAGTAATTGAGGTAGGCCTGGGCGGCAGGCTGGACGCCACAAATGTAATTACGCCCGTAGTATCAATCATAACATCAATCAGCTTTGATCATACCAGAATACTTGGAAACAGCCTTTCGGAAATTGCCTATGAGAAGGGCGGAATCATTAAGCCTGGTGTGCCGCTTGTGTCCTATCCGCAGCCGCCGGAGGCAGAGAAGGTGCTTAAGGGCCTTGCTGAAGAGCGGGGATGCCCTTATTATTTTGTTGCAGCTGAACAAGTGATAGAAAAAAATGCTTCCTTTAATGAGCAGCATTTTGATTTTGCCTGGAAAGATAAAAGATTTACTGATCTTATAATCCGCCTGCCTGGCAGGCACCAGCAATTGAATGCGGCATGTGCGTTGTCGGGCATTATGATTCTGAAAGAATCTGGCTTTGACATTCCGGACCAGGCTGTTTACGCAGGCCTGGAGAAAGCCCGCTGGCCGGGGCGTCTGGAAAAGGTTATGGATAAACCTTTTATATTGCTGGATGGTGCCCACAACCCGGCAGGCGCTGCAGCACTGGCAGAAACCGTAAAGCAGTATTTTTATGGTAAAAAGGTCCATTTGATTTTAGGCATATTACAAGACAAGGATGCGGAAACGGTAGCTAAAATCCTGTGTTCTATTGCCGACAGCGTATCGGTTACCAGATCCAGCAGTCCCAGGTCCATTCTGCCTGATGAGCTGGCAGCCGTAGCCGGAAAGTATCATGCAGATGTCAGAATCTGCGATACTTTGGAGAAAGCTATTTCCTATGGCCTGGAATGGGCACGGGATGATATGAAAGACGAAAAACACAGAAACGGCAAAATGTTAGTAATAAGCGGCTCTTTATACCTGATTGGAGAAGCCAGGCAAATCATAAGAAGAATTAACAAAGAACAAAAAATGGAATCCTAAATAAGGGATTCCATTACTTTTTTATACACTTCCGGTGCATTGGTTTTCCAATTGGAACAGATAGTTTTGGCCTGTTTGGCATTGATTACATTGAGCTTCAATTCCATTAGAACCATATCGCCTTCCATTACCCGAAGCGTCACTTCATATTCGTTGTTATCCAGCCGCTTATAACCAGCAGTAAGCTGGCTTTCATTCC
Source organism: Clostridiales bacterium DTU083 (assembly GCA_001512915.1). Classification (GTDB taxonomy): domain Bacteria; phylum Bacillota; class Clostridia; order Caldicoprobacterales; family DTU083; genus DTU083. The sequence goes on from LFTC01000065.1 coordinate 5,997, forward strand.
GTAGCCGGTCCCGGTTTTCGTGTGCATACTTAAGGATATCCTGACGGACATGATAATCGATCCGGCTTTGGAAGAAATCCAAAGCTTCCCGTCCCTTATCAGTCAGGGTATAATAGCTGAACTGCCTGCCTTCCATATAAGCCAGATGCTGAGTTTCCACAAGCTCTGCCAAAAGCTGCTGCAGATCAAAGTAGTTCAGAAAAAAGGTTTTAATAAAAAATTCAGTTATCTGTTCATTTGTAAGCGGAATATCCAGCGCCCGGACAAAAAAAAGCACGGAAAGCTTATGGCCCGCCAGTTCTGTTAATTTCATCAACTTCACCTTATGTAATAAGATATGTCTGATTATACCATAAAGTGTATGCAGCTGCATCAAAAAAGGCTGAATAAATCAGCCTGTCTATCGGTTGCCTTTTGCCAAATTGTCTTCCGCCATTGAAATCAGGCGCCTTACCATGGTGCCGCCGACTCTGCCGCAATCTGCGCTTGTCAGATCACCCCAATAATCTTCCGAACCTTGTTGTACAGGTAAATTAAGCTCTCTGGCAATTTCATACTTCATGTCATCCAGAGCTTTATGTGCGCCCTTAACCAACTGGCGGTTTTTTCCGGTGTTTCTACTGCCTGCAGCCATATGCCTTGTCTCCTTTCCTTAGAGATATATATGCATTATTAATTTGGCTGAAGCAGTAAAGGTTTATACCATGGATATACTGGAATTAAACGATGAAACTTTCAATTTCTTTCAACAAGTCATCGCAATCATCGCTGTAAATTTCCATTGTTATGGGCTTGCTCAAATCCAAACTGAAAATTCCCAGAATAGACTTGGCATCTACAACATGGCGGCCTGAACGAAGGTCGATTTCGTATGGATACCTATTGACAATGTTTACAAATTGTTTGACATTTTCCGCAAGTGAAAGCTTTATATTTACAGTTTTCATATAAATCCCTCCCAAATACATTTCTTGATATTAAGTATATCATTACCAAGGAATTGGTATCAACTCCATTGCTGTTTTTATTTTTTGTAATCCGGGAAATACTATACAGGATATTGTAATTGAACAGGAGGCAGAAATTGAAAATCGGAATTCCCAGAGCCTTGCTTTATTCCATATATCTTCCATTGTGGAAGACCTTTCTTGAATCATTGGGACACCAGATTGTCATGTCCAGTCATACAGATAAAAAAATACTGGACAATGGAGTTAAATTCTGTGTAGACGATGCCTGTCTGCCGATAAAGATTTTTCATGGACATGTAATGGATCTGGCACATAAGACAGATGCTGTTTTAGTTCCACGCCTTGTCAGCATACATCCGGAAGAATATATATGTCCCAAATTTATCGGTCTGCCTGAGATGATAAAGCACTCAGTACCAGGCAGTCCAAGTCTGCTGGTTATGGATTATAATGCCCGCTCCGGAACGGAAAAAGCTTATCATGGAATGAAGACTTTGGGCAGGGAACTCGGTGCATCGGAAAAGCTAATAAAAAGGGCTTTAAGCGAAGCGCGGATACGGCAGGCTGAGCATGAAAGAAGGATGGAGAGAGAGAAAGGGCTTAATCCGGCTCATGCACTGGATGGAAAAGGCATGGAAGGTATAATCAGGTTAGAGCAGGGCACAATTGGGCTCATAGGTCATCCTTACCTTGTATATGATCAGTTTATCAATATGGATATATGCAATAAGCTGGCTGCAAGGGGGTATGGCACAGTATTCCCGGAAAATATACCCATGGCGGATATTGAAGCAGCATGTAAGCGATATCCGAAAAAGATGTTTTGGAGCTATGGAAAGCGTTTGCTGGGCGCAGGCCTGACGATGATGGGTGACAGGCAAGTGGACGGCTTGATTCTGCTTACCAGCTTTGGCTGCGGAATAGATTCTTTTGTGGACGAGTTGCTTGTAATAGCAAATCGGAGAAAGTACAAGCTGCCTCTTACCATTATTACCTTGGATGAACATACGGGCCAGGCAGGCTTCAACACCAGGTTGGAGGCATTTATTGACATGATTGAATGGAGGCGCAGATATGACAATTACATTCCCGCACATGGGCTGGCTGTATATACCGGTAAAGGCACTTTTCGATGATTTAAATGTTCCAATTGTGGTTCCCCCTCCGATCAACAACAAAACGCTGGAAATAGGAACCCTTCTGGCCCCGGAAATGGCATGCCTGCCCATGAAAATCAACCTGGGCAACTATGTGCAAAGCATAGAGAATGGCGCGGATACCATAGTGCTGACAGGCAGCTGCGGTCCTTGCCGGTTTGGTTACTACGGTGTGGTGGAACAGGAAATTCTGCGGGATCAGGGCTATGATGTGGATATTATAATATTGGATGCTCCCGGCCGCGATCCGCGGGAATTTGTTAACAGGATCAGCAGAATCACAGGCAGAAGTCCTTTGTTTAAGGGTCTGAAGGCATTTTTCCAGGCGTCGAAAATAATAGAGGAGATGGATAAACTGCAGCAAGTATTTTTGAGAAAAAGACCAAGGGAACTGGCAAAAGGGGAAACAGACCGGATACAAACCAGATTTGAAAAAGAAGTTATGAAATGCAAAGGAAGCAGGGAAATCCTGGCGCTGATAGAAAAGTACCGGCATAAAGCGGAGACAATACAGGAAAGACCGGATACAACCCCCCTCCGGATAGGCCTGGTTGGTGAAATATATACCCTGATCGAACCCTATGTCAATCTTAATGTTGAAAAGAAGCTGGGCAGCCTGGGTGTGGAGGTGCATAGAGGCATAACTATCAGAGACTGGGTAAAGACCCATTTATCATTGGATTTAAAATATAAAAAGGAGAGGAAAGAGAAGCTGGATAAGGGTGCAGGATACCTGAATTTATGCATTGGAGGCCATGCATGGGAAACCATAGCCAGCGCTGTTCACTATGCTGATATGGGATTGGACGGGGTTATCCAGATCCTGCCCTTCGGATGCATGCCTGAAATTGTGGCGGAGAGCATTATTCCAACCATTTCAAAGGATTTGGATATACCGGCCATGACACTTACGGTGGATGAACTTACCGGAGAAGCGGGCTATCAGACAAGACTGGAAGCATTTGTAGATTTGTTATCCCGGAGAAAGGAAATTATATATGAGCAAGCTTGAATTGTATCTTGGTTTGGATGTAGGCTCTGTAAGCATTAACCTGGTTTTATTGAACAAGGATTATAGAGTTTTGGAAAAGCTTTATTTGCGGACCCAGGGAAAACCGATAGAAGTGTTGAAAGAAGGATTGGAGAAATTGTATGAGTCCATGCCTGCCGGAAGCAATGTTTCCGGAGCAGGGGTTACAGGCAGCGGCCGTGAGCTGGCTGCCGCCATGGTAAATGCCGATGTGGTAAAAAACGAAATAACAGCTCACGGCATGGCAGTACTCCAATACATTCCAAATGCCCAAACCATTTTGGAAATAGGGGGGCAGGATTCCAAAATTATATTGCTCCGTAATGGAGTAGTGGCGGACTTTGCAATGAATACCGTATGTGCAGCCGGAACCGGCTCTTTTCTTGACAGGCAGGCTGCACGGCTTAATATACCTATTCAGGAATTTGGTTCCCTGGCGCTGAAATCCAAGTCGCCCACCAGGATTGCAGGACGATGCGCTGTATTTGCTGAATCCGATATGATTCATAAACAGCAGATGGGATGCAGGCGGGAAGATATAATCAAAGGGCTGTGTGAAGCTTTGGTACGCAATTATCTGAACAATGTAGGCAAGGGAAAGGAAATCCTTCCCCAGATTGTTTTTCAGGGCGGAGTTGCAGCCAATGAGGGCATAAAAAAATCCTTTGAAGAAGCATTAGGCCACCCGGTGATTGTACCGGAACATTATGATGTAATGGGAGCTCTCGGAGCAGCGATTCTGGCCCATAGAGAAATGATGAGGGGAGAAGCAACAAAATTCTGCGGTTTCCATTCCATAAAAGGCAGTTTTGCCACCAATACCTTTTCCTGCAGCGGCTGTCCCAATCTATGCGAGATAGTTGAATTCTACCTGGACGGAAAAGTCAAGGCCAGATGGGGCGATCGCTGCGGAAACTGGTCCAGAAAGGAAAGTGTATAGCTTATGAGCAGAATATGCCCGGTTTGTAACGGCCTGTACAATAAACAGGTAATATGCAGCAATTGCGGTGCGCTTATGGACCAGGCGGGAAGGCCGGAAGAATACGTGGAGCCATATGCCCCTTATATGGAAAAAAACACTTTATTGCTTAATAATGCCTTAACTGCGGAAGATAGTTACTGTATTCATCTGTATGCATGCCCTGAATGCAAAAGGCTTGAAAGCAGTGCCGTGCATATTATTTCGGTATAGATTTAAAATATTCCAGTATTACAGGATGCATTTTGCCATTGGTGGCAAAAACGGAGCTCCTTTTTTTAAATGACAGAGACTCGTTGTCCATGGTTGTAACCATGCCTCCCGCCTCTTTTACGATGATGTATCCTGCAGCATAATCCCAGGGTGCCAGGCTCATTTCAAAAAAAGCATCGGTTCTGCCGGATGCAACATAGGCCATATCCAAAGCCGCCGACCCGCTGCGCCTTATATCCTGGCATTC
>LFTC01000065.1:10635-24963 GCA_001512915.1 Clostridiales bacterium DTU083
GGCTCACCATTCAGGAAAGAACCTTTTCCAATGGAGGCTGTAAACAGCTCATCGGTGTATGGATTGTAAACCACACCGAATTCGATTCTGCCCTCATTCCAGAATGCAAGGGACACGGCAACCTGCGGATAGCTGTGTATCAGATTGGTTGTGCCGTCCAGAGGGTCCAGTATCCAGACAGGCCTGTTAAAATCAAGTTTCTGTTTTTCACTTTCTTCACCAAAAAACTGATGATCCGGAAAGAGGGTTCTGAGCCCGTTAAAAATATGTTCCTGTACCTTGATATCCACCAAGGTTACATAGTCTGAAACGCCTTTTTCTTTTTGAGCATCAACGTATGATTTATTTAAAACGATGTCCTTTGATGATTTTACCAGCTTAATTACTTCTTTCATTTTTGCTTCTATGCTCCTTTGTTTTCTCTAATGAATCATAGCACATGTCCTATAATACATTCAAGTTCAGCATTTGCACTTGAAATGGACACAGGATTATATTAATATAATGTTAGCAGCTTTCCTGGGGTGTGCGTTGACCTAATGTTTTAACCCACACAGTACTGAGAAGGGGCACCGGGTTCGCAGATGTATAACATGCCCCGTTTTTAGGGGAAGTTAGAAGTCTGTGACAGGTATCCCACCTGCCGGGAGGCGGGTAAAAATATTAGGTTAAACAACGGCATCTCGGGAAAACTATGCTTGAAGTTTAGAAAAGCTATTGACAATTTTATATTGGCTTTATATAATGTTTTATGCTAAAGGAACAATCATTGATGCGGAATGGTGTAACGGTAGCACTTACGACTCTGACTCGTAATGTCTAGGTTCGAATCCTAGTTCCGCAGCCAAAAGGCCTCGCCGGGAAGGCGAGGCCGAACAATCTATGCTCCCATGGTCAAGTGGTTAAGACTCCGCCCTCTCACGGCGGCAACAGGGGTTCGAATCCCCTTGGGAGTGCCAGCTTAGCAGCCATATGGTTATAAATGTATAAATAACCATATGGCTCTTATTTTATTACCTTTTTTCATCAGCGGCAGAATGTAGGTGTAACCTTTTCGATTTTCTTAAACGCACGGCTGAAGGATCCGGTTGTTGAGTATCCCAGCTGCTCGGCAATCTGCTGAATAGACATGTCGGAAAAGGCGCCATTGGGCGTGAAAGCGCAGCGGGCTGACCGGTGCTTTGGCATACTCTTCATAATTCACATGTTTCTTCATATGTTTCCCCCTGAAATGAATTTACCTGGAGTTGTTATATTAGAAATCTTGTCCTGAAAAATCTATGTGCTTGACTCATGGGGACATCAAGAGTATATTAAAAGTGGCATTATTTTCAATAAGGGCAGATTTGAGGAGGTAGAAACATATTAATGAGTTACTGGAAAGGCTGAGGATAAATCCGGTCATAGCCGCCATTCGAAGTCCTGAAGATTTGGAAACGGCCTTAGAGTGCGATGTAACCACAATTTTCCTTCTGAACTCAGATATATTTAACATCAAGAGCCTGGTCGACAGAATCCAGGCCGGCAGTAAAAGTGCATTTATTCATATAGATTTTGTGGAAGGATTGGGAAATGACCACAAAGCCGTGGAATATCTGGCTGAGTTCATAAAGGCTGATGGCATAATCAGCACCAGGGGCAATTTAATTAAGCATGCCAAGCATATGGGCATGTTTACCATCCAGAGATTTTTCCTCATAGACAGCCTTTCATATAAAACCACCATCAAGCAGGTGCAAGCGGTTAAACCTGATATGATTGAAATACTGCCCGGCGTCATGCCCGGCGTTATTAAAAGAATCTGCCGTGAAGTTTCCATACCGGTTATTGCAGGAGGGCTTATTGATTCCAAGCAGGACATTATAGAAATATTAAAGGCAGGTGCCATAGGCGCTTCTGTCGGAAAAGCCTCCTTATGGAATTTGTAGCCGGACAGTTTCTGATGACAAGTGAACAAATATATGTTATAATACTAACATAGATAACTGAATATCATGTGAGGAGAATTGGAGTCACGCGAAAGCAGGGTATACTTATACCCTTCTTTGTGTGGCTCTTTTTATTTTGCCTTTTATATTTACTTAGTCTATTGTCGGGGGTATGAATATGATTTTTGACGTTGCAGTCATCGGAGCAGGCGTGACAGGAGCATTGACGGCCAGGGAATTGTCAAGGTTTGATTTGAAGATATGCCTGTTGGAAAGGGAAGCAGATGTGGCTATGGGCACAACAAAAGCCAACAGTGCCATTGTTCACGCAGGCTATGACGCAAAATACGGCACCTTGAAAGGAAAACTGAACGTCAGGGGCAATGTGTTGATGGATCAGGTTACCCGGGAGCTGGGTGTGCCTTTCAAACGCATCGGCTCCTTGGTGCTGGCCTTTTCTGACCAGGACCTGTTGACTCTGAGGAAGCTGTATGAAAATGGGGTAAAGAACGGTGTTCCCGGCCTGAAACTGCTGGACAGGCATCAGGTTATGCAAATGGAACCCAACGTATCCAAAAAGGTGAAAGGAGCCCTGCATGCACCTACAGCCGGCATTGTATGTCCTTATGAGCTGGCTGCAGGGGCTGTGGAAAATGCTGTTAAAAACGGAACAGAGCTGAAGCTGGAATGCCAGGTTCAGGACATCAAAAAAATAGAAGGCGGTTTTGTGCTTGCAACCAGCCAGGGGGATATTAAAGCCAGGTTTGTAGTAAATGCAGCCGGTCTTTATGCGGATTTGCTTTCAGCAATGGTTAACGGGCCTGAATTTCAGATCCGCCCCAGAAAAGGCGAATACCTTTTGCTGGATAAAAGCCAGGGAAATGTGGTTAATTCGGTCATCTTTATGCCTCCTACTGAAAAGGGCAAGGGAATCCTGGTAACCCCGACAGTTGATGGAAATCTGCTGGCCGGGCCCACAGCTGTGGATGTATCGGACAGGGAAGACCTGTCTGTCACTTCATCAGGCATGAATCAGATAATTAAGCGGGCAAAACAGATGGTGCCGGATATACAATTCAGGGATGTGGTTACTTCATTCGCAGGTCTTCGTGCCACGCCGGATACGGGGGATTTTGTGATAGAAGCATCGAGGAAAGCAAAAGGTTTTATTAATGCAGCGGGAATTGAATCACCCGGTTTAACTGCTGCGCCGGCTATTGCTGAATATGTTCTGGACCTGCTCAGGCAGCAAGGTCTTGAGCTGAAGCCTAAAACTGACTTTAATCCTGTACGCAAACCGCTGCTGCGTTTTAGTGAAATGAGCGACAAGGAAAGGGAAGAACTGATAAGAAGCAATCCTATGTATGGAAACATTGTCTGCAGATGTGAAACAGTTACCGAGGGAGAAATTGTGGAAAGTATCCGAAGGCCGGCAGGCGCCAGAAACCTGGATGCGGTCAAGCGCAGAACCAGGGCCGGAATGGGACGGTGTCAGGGCGGTTTTTGCACTCCCAGACTTGTGGCAATACTGGCCAGGGAGCTGGGCATTCCGGCAGAGGAGGTCACAAAGAAAGGCAAAGGCTCCAAAATTCTAATGGGGGAGAAGGTGTAACTATGCATAATGTAGATCTGGCAGTTATTGGAGGAGGGCCTGCCGGCCTTGCAGCGGCATTGGCAGCCAGAAGAAATGGCGTTGACAACATATTGATCATCGAAAGAGACAAGGAATTGGGCGGTATTTTGCAACAATGCATTCATAACGGTTTTGGACTTCATTATTTTGGAGAGGAACTGACCGGTCCGGAATATGCAGAAAGATTCATTGAGATGGTGAGGGAAGAGAATATCCCATATAAGACAAATACCATGGTGCTGGATATACAGGCTGATCGAACCATAACTGCGGTAAACAGCAGGGAAGGGCTGTTAAAAATACGCGCTCAAGCTGTTATACTGGCAATGGGCTGCAGGGAGAGAACGAGGGGAGCCATAAACATCCCTGGAGACAGGCCTGCCGGAATCTTCACCGCCGGATGTGCCCAGCGCTTTGTAAACATGGAGGGCTATCTGCCCGGCAAAAAGGCAGTTATTCTGGGCTCTGGTGATATCGGCCTTATTATGGCCAGGCGTCTGACCCTTGAGGGGGTCGAAGTGAAAATGGTTTGCGAACTGATGCCCTATTCAGGAGGGCTTACCAGAAACATAGTGCAATGCCTGGAAGATTTCAATATTCCCCTGAAGCTCAGCCATACAGTAGTAAATATTCATGGTAAAGACAGGCTGGAAGGGGTAACCATAGCAGCCGTTGATGAAAACCTCCAGCCCATTGAAGGCAGTGAAGAATACGTTGAATGCGATACCTTGCTTCTGTCTGTAGGCTTAATTCCGGAAAACGAATTATCCAGGGGAGTAGGCATAGCCTTAGATCCGGTTACATCCGGCCCCGTAGTGGATGAAACCATGGCAACCTCTGTTGAGGGAATCTATGCCTGCGGCAACGTGGTCCATGTTCATGATTTGGTGGATTATGTTACCAGGGAAAGCGAAACTGCCGGATATCATGCAGCGGAATTTATAAAAAACAATAATGGTGCATCCGGTTCAGAAGTACATCGGACCATACCCGGGAAAGGGGTCCGCTATATTGTGCCCCAAAGGATAAGCAATAACAGCTTGCTCAAGGGATTCAAGATATTCTTCCGCTCTGACAAGGTGTATGTAAATGCACGCATTGCAGTCAGATGCGGCCGGCAGGTTCTTCATTCTGTTAAACGGCAGAAAATTTCACCGGGGGAGATGGAAATACTGGATCTGAAACCAAGCCATCTTGAAAATATTGAAGTAAGCAGCCTCGCAGAGAATGGATTAACCATAGAACTTGAATACTAGTAAGGGAAAGGAGTTTTAAGGTTGGAAGAAAGAAAACTAACCTGCATTGTCTGCCCAATGGGATGTCAGTTGAACATCAGCCTGGAGGATGGTAAAATTAGCAGTATAAGCGGAAATCGTTGTAATAGGGGAAGCGTATATGCTCATGAGGAATGCACTGCCCCTAAGAGAATGCTAACCACAACCGTTCGGGTCATCGATGGTTTTCATCCCTTTGTGCCGGTTAAGAGCGACAAACCCATACCCAAGGAATATCTTTTTAAGTGCATGAATCTTATCCGCGCAATAAAGGTAAAGGCTCCTGTTAAGTCAGGGGATATTCTGATTCAGGATATCTGCGGCACTGGGGTGAATATCATGGCAGCTCGGACTATTCCGCGTGCAGAAAAGCAGGAGGTATCTTGATGAACTCATCTGAAAATTTTGCTGACCTGGCCCTGTCCGAACTGCTCAGGGAGGAAGGTTTTGCTTGTTCATGCGGCAAACACCACAAAACCGATGTTAAGGATATTATTATAGGCAGCGGTGTTTTGGACCAAATACCTGAACAGGTAAGGAAACATGGAGGAAGCAAGCCATTTTTGCTGGCCGACAGAAATACTTTTCATGCAGCAGGTGAAAAGGTTGTTTCTGTATTGGAAGCAAGCAATATTCCCTACTCATGTTACATATATCCTCAGGAGGATTTGGAACCCAATGAGCTGGCTGTTGGTCAGGCTGCAATGAATTTTGATGTTACTTGCGATATTATCATCGGAATTGGATCAGGCACCATAAATGATATCGGCAAGATGTTGGCCATGATCAGCGGCAGAAAGTATATGATTGTAGGGACTGCACCTTCCATGGACGGATATGCTTCCAATACCTCTTCAATGATATCGGCGGGCATAAAGGTAAGTTTACCCAGTGCATGTGCATCTGTCATCATTGCAGACCTGGATATCATAAGCCGGGCTCCCATGAAAATGCTGCAGGCTGGATTGGGAGACATGCTGGCTAAATATATAAGCATTTGCGAATGGAGAATTTCCCATCTCATAACCGGAGAATATTATTGCGAGCAAATCGCCTCATTGGTACGCAGGTCACTGAAAAGATGCATAGAATCGGCGAAAGGGCTGGCTGTCAGGGACCCTGAAGCTGTTAAAAATGTGCTGGACGGCCTGATACTGTCTGGCATGGCAATGGGTTTTGCGGGCATTTCCCGCCCTGCATCCGGCATTGAACATTATTTCTCCCATGTATGGGACATGCGCGCATTGGAGTTCAATACCAACAATGACCTTCATGGCATTCAGGTAGGCATTGGAACAGTGCTGGCATTGAAAATATATGATCAAATCACTTCTATTAAGCCAAGCAGAGAAAAGGCACTTTGGCATGCTGAGCAATTCAACCTGGAAGAATATAATTCATTCCTTCGTCAATTCCTGGGTTCCAGTGCTGAGAATCTTATTCTGCTGGAACAGAAGGAAGGAAAATATGACAAAGATAAGCATAAACAACGTCTGGAGACTATATTGCAGCATTGGGATGATATACTCAGGATAATAAAGGAAGAACTGCCCGGGCAAAAGGAGGCTGTTGACCTGCTGAATGAGGTTGGTGCACCGATTGATCCGTCAGAGCTTGGTTTTTCTTCAGATCTGGTAATCAACACTCTCCATGCCGCTAAGGATATCCGGGATAAATACAGCATCAGCAGGCTGCTGTGGGATTTGGGCGAGCTGGACATGGCTTCGGAAATACTCGCATGACATTTTTGATCATAGAATAGCTAATAAGCTAGTAAGGGGGATGGGAATGAGCAAGGTTATTCTGGCATTAGACCAGGGGACTACCAGCTGCAGGGCAATTCTATTTGATAAAGAGGGGCATATGATAGGTTCTTCATCAAAGGAGTTTCAGCAGATTTATCCTCAGCCGGGCTGGGTTGAACACGACCCGGAGGAAGTATGGCAATGTCAACTGGAGGTTATGCGCAGGGTTCTTAAGGAAAACAATACAGCCCCTGAAGAAGTTGCTGCCATTGGCATTACAAACCAAAGGGAGACTGTAGTTGTATGGGAGAAGGATACCGGCAGGCCCGTAGGCAACGCCATAGTCTGGCAGTGCAGGAGAACCGCCGGAATCTGCCAGGATTTAAAAGCCGGCGGTTATGAAGAAACAATCCGTATGAAGACCGGCCTGGTTGTTGATGCCTATTTTTCCGGAACCAAAATAAAATGGATTTTAGACAGATATCCCGGCCTGCGCGAAAGAGCACAAAAAGGAGAAATCCTTGCCGGCACCATGGATACTTGGCTTATCTGGAATTTAACCGGAGGAAAGCATGTTACCGACTACAGCAATGCTTCCCGGACCATGCTTTATAATATTCATGAGTTGTGCTGGGATGAAGAATTATTGAACCTGCTGGATATCCCCAAAGCCATGCTGCCTGAGGTAAAACCATCCAGTGGCTATTACGGATCAGCCAGATCCGAGCTGCTAGGTGCAGAAATACCTATAACGGGAGCAGCCGGGGACCAGCAATCTGCTTTATTCGGCCAGGTCTGTTTTGAGACAGGGGCAGCCAAAAACACCTACGGCACCGGATGTTTTCTGCTTATGAATACCGGTGAGAAAAAAATCATATCTTCTCATAATCTATTGACCACTATTGCCTGGAGCATAGGCGGAAAAATTGAATATGCGTTGGAAGGCAGCATTTTTGTTGCAGGTGCAGCTGTTCAATGGCTGAGGGATGAACTGGGCTTAATAAAAAATGCAGCAGAAAGCGAAGAACTGGCTATGAAAGTGCCTGACACGCAAGGCGTTTTCATGGTGCCTGCATTTGTGGGCCTTGGAGCCCCTTATTGGGACATGTACGCAAGAGGAGCAATCTTTGGCCTTACCAGAGGAGTAAACCGCAACCATATAGTCAGGGCTGTACTGGAATCCATTGCATATCAGACACGGGATGTACTATCCGCAATGGAGGAAGATTCAGGCATCTCCCTATCCGTATTGAAAGTGGACGGGGGAGCCTCAGCCAACGAGTTTCTGATGCAGTTCCAGTCAGATATTCTAGGCACAAAAGTCATAAGGCCGGCAAATCTGGAAACCACTGCCCAGGGGGCAGCCTTTCTGGCGGGATTGGAAGCAGGTATCTGGCAGGATAAAAGCGACATAGAAAAGATCTGGATTGCAGACAAGGAATATACCCCTGAAATGGATTTGTATCATAGAAACCAGCTGTACAACCGGTGGAAGAAAGCTGTCAACAGCTGCCGGACTTACTGACCGCTGCTATTCCACCTGATCAAGGTTGTTAATAAGAATATTGCCTTTGATTCTTGCCATATTTATTTTCTTTTCTGATACTACGAATTGAAAGTCGCTTATTGCGGCTTCAATTCTTTTATTCAGCATATCGTCCGGTTTTTTCATTTTGGTTTTGGCTTCCTGCCAAGCCTTTTTCATTTGATCCAGGAGAGGTTTGGTCTCTTCCCATTTATTTTTTTGTCCATATAAGATAATTTTCCGGGTCAGGCCGATAAGCTGCTTTATTTCCGGCGGCTGATCGTGGGAGTAGAGCTTTAGATAATCCGGAAAATATGAATAAAGACTTACTGCTGCTGTAAGAGTATTTTCCTCATTTCGAGCCATTATTTGCTCAGTCAGAGTAATCAGCTGGTTTTCAAAGTTCTTCATTGTCTCATCCATGGCTCCATCGGATTTTGCAACCGGCTCGTAATTATTCCACTGTTCATTCAGGCTTTCTGCCAAAGATTCTAGCTTGTTCCAATCAGGCTCAGGAATTGGCTCAGGAGTTGGCTCAGTAGTTTGCGTTCCCTGTCCTTGTGCTTGTTCTCCGCCTTGTCCTTCTTCCTGCTTATCACGGCCTTCCTTTTCCTGTTCCTGCATTTGTTGGGCTGGTTCGGCCTGCTCTTCTTGCTGCTTCTTCTGTTCATCCGGTATTCTTTCTTTCGAAGGGTTTTCCTTTTCTCTTATCTGCCTGGCACGCTTTTCTCTTGTATCCTCCAAATCCCGGATAATTTCATCGGTTTCATTAATCATTTGACTCAATGCTTTAGGGGGATTTTTTCTTTTTATGCTTTCTTCATCTTTCTGTGAATTTGGTTTAAGTATATTGCAGCCGGTTGCTACAAAGCATATTATAATGCAAATGGAAAAGGCCTGTTTAATACGTGTAAGTTTACCGGACATCAAATCACCTCAATTCTATTATTGCCATCTGATTTCCCTTTTATCGTCCCTACCCGTCAGCATAAATTTATGAATCGTAAAGTTTTACAACAGAAAAAATATGTAATATAATATAAAAACCACTTCTAATTATGTTGATTGGGGGCAAGATCATTGCGGGTAAAACGTATATTTGTTGAAAAAAAAGAAGGTTTTGATACCGAAGCCCGAAACCTGTGTGAAGACCTCAAAACAAATCTAGGCATAAAAGGCCTTAAAAAGGTGCGCCTTGTCAGCCGCTACGATATCGAGGGTTTGACCGATGAAGAGTACGTCAGAATACGCGATCTTGTTTTTTGTGAACCTTCCGTGGACAGGCTGTATGAAGAAAATTTGCCCGTTAACTCCGATGAATTGTTTTTTGCCATGGAGTACCTGCCCGGTCAGTATGATCAGCGGGAAGACTTTGCCCAGCAATGCATCCAGCTGGTCACATTAAAGGAGAAGCCTATAGTTAAAGCTGCAAAAGTTGTATTGCTGGAAGGCGAAATCAGTTCGGAAGACTTTGAAAGAATTAAAAGCTACTGCATCAACCCCATTGAGTCCAGGGAAGCTTCAGCAGAAAAGCCTGAAAGCTTGCATGTCTCTTACGGGGATGCGCCTGACGTTGAGGTGCTGGACGGTTTTATAAACATGAACAGGGAAGAGCTGGCTTCAATCTGGAAAGATATGGAACTTGCCATGACCCTGGAGGATCTGCAGTTTTGTCAGGAGTATTTTCGTGATACGGAAGGCCGGGATCCTACTATTACTGAAATGAAGGTGCTTGATACCTACTGGTCAGATCATTGCAGGCATACAACTTTCCTAACCACCATTCAAAAGACAGAATTTGAACAAGGACAGTACACCGACATATTCAAATCTGCTTACAATAAATATCAGCAAATACGCAGGGAAGTATATAAAGACAATCCTAAAAATGAATGTTTAATGGATATTGCCACCATTGCAATGAAAAAGATGAAAAAAGAAGGCCTGCTTGCCGATTTGGATGAATCGGAAGAAATAAACGCTTGCAGCATTAAAGCAGAGGTGGATGTGGACGGTCAGAAGCAGGACTGGCTGGTCATGTTCAAAAATGAAACACATAACCATCCTACAGAGATTGAGCCCTTTGGCGGTGCTGCCACTTGTCTTGGTGGCGCAATCAGGGATCCTATGTCCGGCAGGTCTTACGTATACCAGGCCATGCGGATTACGGGCAGCGGTGATCCCAGAACACCCATTGAACAGACTCTGCCCGGAAAACTGCCGCAGAGGAAAATTACCACAGTGGCAGCAGACGGATACAGCTCTTATGGCAATCAGGTGGGAACAGCCGCCGGTCAGGTGACCGAGATTTATCATCCCGGATATGTGGCCAAGCGTATGGAGCTTGGCGCCGTTATTGCGGCTGCTCCCAGTGAGAACGTTGTGCGCTCCAAGCCTTTGCCCGGGGATGCAGTGGTGCTGCTGGGAGGCCGTACAGGCAGGGATGGATGCGGAGGAGCTACAGGTTCTTCCAAAGCTCATGATGAAGAATCCTTAATCTCCTGCGGCTCTGAAGTACAAAAGGGAGATCCTGTATTGGAGCGCAGGATTCAAAGATTGTTCCGCAAGCGGGAAATAACCCGGATGATCAAAAAATGCAACGATTTTGGTGCCGGTGGCGTATCCGTTGCAATCGGAGAGCTGGCCCCGGGCCTGGATATTGATCTGGACCTGGTACCTGTAAAATACGAAGGACTGGATGGAACTGAACTGGCTATATCCGAATCCCAGGAGCGCATGGCAGTGGTTTTGGCTGCAGAGGATACAGAAAAGTTCATCAATGCTGCAAGGGAAGAGAACCTGGAAGCTACTGTAGTTGCCAGGGTAACGGATACTAATCGCCTGAGAATGAAATGGCGGGGCCGGTATATTGTGGATATCAGCCGTGACTTTCTTGACAGCAGCGGCGTAGGGCAGCGTACTGAAGTTTTTGTAGCCTCGCCTTCAGAGGAAGATAATTATTTCAGAAAAAAAGCTGAAGAACCTGCAGGCAGAAAAAGCTTGAAGGACAGATGGATCTCAAGTTTGCAGAACTTGAATGCATGCAGTCAGAAAGGCTTGGCAGAACGTTTTGACAGCACCATAGGTGCTGGCACCGTGCTGCTGCCTTACGGAGGCAAGTATCAGCTGACCCCCGCAGAAGGCATGGCGGCAAAGATACCGGTGCTTAATGGAGAAGCCAATACGGCGACCCTTATGAGTTATGGATTCAACCCTGAAATCTCCGAATGGAGTCCTTTCCATGGCGCAGTGTATGCGATCCTGGAAGCAGTTGCCAAGATAACTGCCATGGGCGGAGACTATTCAACCATCCGCTTAAGCTTACAGGAATACTTTGAACGGCTGGGCAAGGATCCAAAAAAATGGGGCAAGCCTTTTGCAGCTCTCCTTGGGGCCCTGTATGTTCAGGAAAAGCTGGGTATTCCCGCAATAGGCGGCAAGGACAGCATGTCCGGAAGCTTCAATGATATACATGTGCCTCCTACTCTGGTGGCTTTTGCTGTGGCATTGACCGATGCCGGCTGCATTCTGTCACCGGAATTTAAATCAACAGACAGCTTTGCTGTTCTGATTCATCTGGATAAAGACGAGAATGATCTGCCTTACTTTGAGCAGCTGGCAGAGAATTACCGGCGTATACATGAACTTGCCAAGCAGGGCAAGATCAGGGCGGCTCATTCAGTCCGAGCCGGGGGAGCAGCAGAGGCTGTAAGCAGAATGTGCCTGGGCAACCGGATTGGTTTCGTGTTTGATAAGGTTCAGGAAGATATCCTGTTTGAACCCTTATATGGATCCATAGTGCTGGAAATTGCCAGGGATGAAAAACTTTCTGACTTGTTTGGGAATATCCGGTACAGCGTGCTGGGATATACCCAGGAAAAGGAAACAATAATATTAAACGGAGAAGAGATTTTGCTGACTGATATTATTGAGGCTTGGGCCAGCACATTGGAATCTGTATTCCCAACCCATGTGAATGGAGAGCAGGAAGGCGTCAGAAGATTCCGCTATGAGAAACGAAACAAACATCATCCGCCGTTTTCCATTGCAGCTCCCAGGGTGTTCATACCGGTATTTCCAGGGACAAATGGCGAATATGATGCTGCGCGTGCTTTTGAAAAAGCGGGCGGAATGACGGATATAATGGTATTCCGGAATCTTACCGTCCGGGAGATTGAAGAATCCCTCCTTCAGATGGCCGAGCGGATAAGAAATGCCCAAATACTAATGCTCCCGGGCGGATTCAGCGGCGATGAGCCGGTCAAAAACGGAAGATTTATAGAAGCTGCATTTCGAAATCCTGCTGTTATGGATGCAGTGATGGAGCTTGTTGAAAAACGAGACGGCTTGATATTGGGCATCGGCAGCGGTTTTCAGGCCCTGCTGAGGCTGGGTCTGCTTCCATATGGTGAAATCCGGGAATTGGACAGCCGATCTCCGGCCCTTGTCATTAACTCTATCGGCCGGCATGTTTCTGCTATGGTGCAGACCCGGGTTGCATCGGTGCTGTCTCCCTGGTTTGCTTTATGCCAGCTTGGCGATATTCATACGGTTCCTTTTTCCCACGTGGAAGGAAGGTTTACAGCAGGCTTGGAAATGATACGAGAGCTGGCTGAAAATGGGCAGATTGCAACCCAATACGTGGATATGGAAGGCGAACCTGCCCATGCTTATCCCTTTAACCCGGCCGGTTCGGTTCATGCAGTCGAAGGTATAACCAGCCCGGATGGAAGGATATTTGGAAAAATGTGCCACTCTGAACGGGCCGGCAGGCATGTAGCCAAGAACATACCCGGAGTTAAAGATCAGCCTATATTTGAATCAGGCATATACTATTTCAAATAAAAAGCAGGGCGGAATTTTCTTGCCCTGCTTTTCTTTCTTATTCAACAGAATCCTTTGATTCATGGAGTTCCAGCCACACTTCATAGGCGGTATCCAATTCCTCTTTTTTTTCATTATACTGTCTTTGTACCTCCAGCATTTTTTCTGTATCCTGGTAAAGAGCCGGATCAGCCATCAAGGTTTCCAACTCCTGAACTTCTGCTTCCAAGGTTTGTATGCTTTCTTCAGCTTTGTTTAATTGCTGCAGGAAAGATTTTCTCTTTTGTCTTTCCTGCCGTTCTCTTTTCCGCTCTTCCTTCAGCGCTGTTT
Organism: Clostridiales bacterium DTU083; assembly: GCA_001512915.1. Lineage (GTDB taxonomy): Bacteria > Bacillota > Clostridia > Caldicoprobacterales > DTU083 > DTU083. The sequence continues at coordinate 23,895 of LFTC01000065.1, forward strand.
TGGTCTTATCCTTGCCTTCTTCTTTGCCTATGGAAGCCAGCAATGCCTGTTTTTTCTTCTTTTCCAGGTAATCATTGTAATTACACAGGTACTCGGTTACACCATTTTCCTCGAATACCAATATTCGATTGACAATTTTATTCAGAAAATAACGGTCATGGGATATGATCAGCATGGTTCCGGAGTAATCCGCCAGAGAATCTTCCAAAACTTCCTTGGAGGCCATATCCAGATGGTTTGTAGGCTCATCCAGCAGCAGAAAATTGTTGCCGGCCAGCATAAGCTTTGATAATATAACCCTGCCCCTTTCTCCGCCGCTTAAACTGCTTATTGGTTTATAAACATCATCTCCTTTGAAGAGAAATAATGCCAAAGTATTGCGGATTTGAGTTTCCGTTAATTTGGGAAAATCATCCCAGACTTCATCCAACACAGTTTTATACGGCGTCAGGCTGGTTTGTTCCTGATCATAATAACCTATATCCACACCGGTTCCATAGGAAACACTGCCTTCCGCAGGCTGGAGTTCTTTTAATATGATTCGGAACAAAGTGGTTTTGCCGACTCCGTTGGGTCCTATAATGCCCACCCTGTCTCCCTTCTTTAATGAAAAGGAAATATTGGAAAAAAGAACATTATCGTCAAAGGTCATTTTCAGGTCCTCTACTTTTAAAACATCCCTGCCTGAATGCTTTTTTACATGGAATGACAAACGGATATCTTCATTATAAGCAGGCCTTTCCAGCCGTTCCATTTTATCCAGGGATTTCTGCCTGCTTTCAGCAGCCCTTATGCTTTTTTCCCGGTTAAAGGAACGAAAGCGTTTTATGATTTCCTCCTGCCTGCGGATCTCTTTCTGCTGTAATTCATACTTTTTCTGATAAGTTTTCTGGTATAATTGCTTTTTCTTTCGATAGTCCGTATAGTTGCCCTGATACAGAATCCCCTTCCGATTTTCAATTTCCAGTATATGGTCACACAACTTATCTAAAAAGAAACGGTCGTGAGATATTATCATCAGGGTTCCGGGATATTCCTTCAGAAAATCTTCCAGCCATTGAACAGAATC
>LFTC01000065.1:25086-27859 GCA_001512915.1 Clostridiales bacterium DTU083
CCGTTAATTTCACATATTCTGCATCATTGGTATTGGAAAACAGGGATATTTGCCTTTCCAAACAGCGAATGCGTTTTTCCATGTCCAAAAGAGGTGTATAAATAGTAAGGAGCTCGCCCCATACTGTATTAGATGAATCAACAGCCTGGTTTTGTTCTAAATATCCTATGGACAGATTTTTTACTTTGTAAATGGAACCTTCATCATATGGAATTTTGCCGATTATCAAATTGAACAGGGTGGTTTTGCCTGAACCATTGGCACCGACAATTCCGATACGGCTGCCAGATTTGACAGAAAATGAAATCTGGTCCAAAATAATATTGGCACCGAATGATTTTGTTATTTTTTCACAAGATAATAAAATCATTGATGTACTCCTTTGATTGCTTTCCATGCTATTCTATCAAAAATGAGTTATAATGGAAAGTGACAGGAAGAGCTTTATTCCTTATGAGGAGTTGATTCGGCATCATTGACATGGAATTGAAGAAAATGGTACAATAAAATGAAGGTTACTTTTTAAGAATGGGAGGGTTATGAGTGGCAAGAGAGAGAAATTATGTTTCCGAAGCTGTTATGAGGCGTATGCCGAAGTATTATCGGTACCTTACAGATATGGAGAAAGCCGGAATTGAAAGGGTTTCATCCAAGGAGTTAAGCCAAAGAATGGGTCTGACAGCTTCACAGATACGGCAGGATTTTAATTGTTTCGGCGGCTTCGGTCAACAGGGTTATGGATATAATGTCAGTGAATTACGGCACGAAATTCATAAAATATTGGGCCTGCACAAAAAGCATAGTATTATTATCATCGGTGCAGGTAATATAGGTCAAGCTCTTGCCAATTACACCGGGTTTGAAAAGGATGGCTTTCTGGTCAAGTGTTTGTTCGACATCAATCCCCGGCTTATAGGCATGTCTATTCGGGGTAAACCGATTTACGATATTGATGAACTGGAGGACTATTTAAAGGAAAACCAGGTACATATTGCAGCCATATGCACACCTAAGGAAAAAGCCCAGGAAGTAGCAGAACGGCTGATCAAAAACGGCATAAAAGGCATTTGGAACTTTGCTGCTGTAGATATTGTGGTTCCCAATAATAATGATGTTATTGTTGAAAACGTACATTTGAGCGACAGCTTGTATACCATATCTTTCCAGATGAGCGGAGAGTAGTGAAAAAAACAAATAAGAACTAGGAATGAAAAAACTCCTTACTTGCTACAAAGTAGGAGTTTTTCTTTTCAATTCCGTCAAATCATAATATAATGAAACGTAAGCAGGCTAAGCTTAAAGCATCCTGTTTGGAGGGAATCATGTCTGATAATTGGAACGGAAAAGAATACATTGAGGGCGAATTCGAAATTCTGGAGGAACGAGACCTGGGTGAGAACAGGCAAAAGCCTCCACCAAAGCAGGTATTATATGTAGACAGGCGGCCCCCTTATATAACATACACCATTCTGATATTGAATATAGTCATTTTTTTTATAATGAATTTGGCCGGAATATTGTTTAACTGGAATCAAAATCTGCAGTTAATTATTTTCGGTGCCAAGGTAAACGAGCTGATAGCATATGGACAGTATTGGAGAATGCTGACTGCCATGTTTCTTCACATCGGCATAGCTCATTTGTTTTTCAACTCCTATGCAATTTATATATACGGTCCCATGGTTGAGAGCTTGTTTGGAAAAGTAAAATTTATCATTGTATATCTCGGTTCCGGCCTTATAGGCAGTTTATTTAGTTATATGTTCAGCCCCAACCCGTCTGCAGGCGCATCCGGAGCAATTTTCGGTCTTATGGGTTCTCTCTTGTATTTCAGAAAACGCAACAAGAATATATTCCGGCAGGTATTTGGCCCCAGCCTTTTTATGATTATTGCAGTAAACCTGTTTTTCGGCTTTACCAGCACAGGAATTGATAACTGGGGTCATATAGGAGGGCTTATTGGCGGTTATCTGATAGGAAATGCAATAGGAATGCATCGTGAAAAGGTACTGGAGGCGAGGAAAATATTGGCTTGGCTGCTTATAATTCTATTATTCTTCTTTGGCATGAAATATGGAAAGGCAAAGTATATGGTTAACTTCCGGCCTGCCTTGCCGAGCAGCGGGGATATAATCTATAACAGCACAAGGCAAATAAATATATTCAATGGACAGGTGCAGAAGCATGCAGCAAGTTTCAATAGTCAAATGTGACAATTATGATCCACAACAGGTATATGAATCGGTTTCCAAAAGTATCGAACTTTTGGGCGGGATAGGTTCTTTTATAAAGCCTGGCATGAGAGTACTGTTAAAATGCAATTTGCTAATGCGTAAAAAGCCTGAGGAAGCAGCCACAACCCATCCGGAAGTAGCTGCAGCTGTTGCCAGGCTGGTTAAGGAGGCCGGCGGCATTCCCGTAATTGGCGACAGCCCGGGAGGTCTTTTCACTGAAAGGGCCTTAAAAGGAGTATACCGGGCATGCGGCATTGAAGCGGTAGCTGAACGGGACAATATAGAGCTTAATTATAATGTTGAAGAAAAAACAGTATCCCATCCGGAAGGGAAAATTATTAAAAGCCTTACGATAATGAAGGCACTGGGAGACTTTGATGCAGTAATCAACATAGCCAAGCTGAAAACCCATGGCATGACGCTGTATACCGGAGCAGTAAAGAATTTATTCGGCGTAATTCCCGGCACCAGTAAGGCCGAATACCACCTGCGCATGAAAAAGCTGGATGACTTTGCAGACATGCTGCTGGATATATGTA
>LFTC01000009.1 GCA_001512915.1 Clostridiales bacterium DTU083
TATGAGAATCTTAGCTGTAGGTTGTCATCCGGACGATTTGGAAATCAACTGTTACGGTACTTTGGCCAAGTACAGAAAGCTGGGACATGACGTTGCAGTATGCAACATTGCCAACGGCAATCTTGGACATGTTGTCATCAAGCCCGATGAACTGCGCGAAATCAGGTTAAAAGAAGCGCAGGAAGCTGCAAAGGTAATAGGAGCAACCCACTATACCATAGATATCGGCGATCTGTATGTAACGGCGGAAAATGATGACCTGATAAGAAAGCTGGCAGCGGTAATCAGGGAAGTGCAGCCTGAGGTGGTTATAACCCATTATGAAAGCGACTATATGAATGACCATATCCAGACCTTCTATGCTACATTCCGTGCCACCTTTGCAGCCAGCTGCCCTCATTATGAAATGGGTGCTGAACCGGCTTCTGCTCCCATAACCCCCATATATCACATGGATACGCTGACAGGGGTAGGCTTTCTTCCCACTGAATATGTTGATATTACCGACGTGATAGATTTAAAACTTGAAGCCCTGGCCTGTCATAAGTCACAGGTGGAGTGGATGAAGGAACATGACGGCATAGACTTTCTGGATATGGTAAGAACATGCTCCAAGGTCAGGGGATATCAATGCGGCGTAGAATATGCCGAAGGCTTCCGTTTATGCCGGCATTACCTGCGCATGGTGCCCAAGAGGCTGCTGCCTTAACAGCGGCCTCTTGATTTTAGTATCACATAATCTACATTGCGCAGGGCCTCCAGTTTATTGCCTCCTGCATAGGAAATGGCAGACTGGAGGTCTTGCTCCATTTCGATAAGGGTGTCCCTAATGGAGCCCTTTTGTTCTATATATATCCTGGTTCCTTCAATGTAACGCTTTTCGCCCTTCTGATACTCAGAAGCCGAACCGAAATATTCCTTGTATGTTTTTCCGTCCCTTTCAATGGTTGCGCCAGGCGATTCTTTATGAGCGGCAAAGAGGGAGCCGATCATAACCATGCTTGCGCCAAAGCGTATGGCCTTGGCAATATCTCCATGAGTGCGAATGCCGCCGTCTGCAATAACGGGTTTGCTGGCTGCTTTGGAGCACCAGCGGAGAGCCGCAAGCTGCCAGCCGCCGGTACCGAATCCGGTTTTATGGGTAGTTATGCATACCCTGCCCGGGCCGATGCCCACCTTGGTAGCATCTGCTCCGGCATTTTCCAGCTCCCGTACAGCCTCAGGAGTGCCCACATTTCCTGCTATCAGGAAAGTGCCGGGCATTAGTTCTTTTATATGACGAATCATCCCTATAACTGTATCCGAATGACCGTGAGCCACATCTATGGTAATATACTCAGGAATGAGATTGCTCTCTTTAAGCTCTTTTATAAATTCAAACTCACGCGGTTTTATTCCCACGCTGATAGAGGCATACAGGCCTTTTTCCTGCATTTCATGTATAAAATCCATCCGCTTTTCAGGTTCGAACCGGTGCATGATGTAAAAGTAACCGTTCTCCGCCAAAAACAGAGCAATTTTTTCATCAATAATTGTCTGCATATTGGCGGGCACAACCGGCAGGCGGAATTTTCTGCCGCCAAAAATAACCGATGTATCGCATTCGCTTCTGCTGTTTACAATACACTTATTGGGGATCAGCATTACATCTTCATAGTCAAATACTCTGTCCATCCATGAACCCCTCTCTATGTATCTTATAAAGAAAATCCACTATTATTTTACCATAGAATTATAAAATATGATCATAAACTTGTTTAAGCTAATTGTTGACCCTGCTTATCCGGCGGGATAATATAGGAGAAGAGCCTGAAAATGCTATGCAGTGCACAAATAATATGGTTCGTGGAGAGGAAACTATGGTTAAAGGGAAACTGGCTTAATGGACTTTAAGATTAAAGACAAAGGTACAACTGACAGGAGGAAAAATATTGAAAATAGATGAGAAAGCCATAAAACAAGCAGCTGATATGGCAAGGCTGATTGTTCCTGATGAAGAAGCATCTGCCCTGGCGCAGGAATTCAGCCAGATACTGAAAGCCTTGGATGACATAAATGTTAATCCGGCAGGCGAAAATGATTCAGATACTGCATCGGGTAAGCTGGAGAGCGCTTTGCGGGAAGACGAAGCAAAGCCGTTTCATGATGCCGAGGGTCTTTTTCAGGGTATCGCAAGGGAAAAGGACGGCCATATAGCAGTACCCAGGGTGCTGGATCAGGAGTGAATATATGATGACAATACTTGAGCTTCAAAAGGGATACAGGGAAGGAAGCTTTTCCGTCAGGCAGGCAGTGGAATCCTTCTTGGAAAGGATCAAAAAGCTGGACCAAAGAATCGGCGCATTCATAACTGTCTGCTATAATGAAGCCCTGGATCAGGCTGAGCAATTGGATCAGAGGCTCAGCAGAGGGGAAAACATAGGTCCCCTGGGCGGCATCCCCGTTGCTGTTAAGGACAATATCTGCACTAAAAACATCAGAACCACCTGTGCTTCCAGGATGCTGGAGAATTTTGTGGCCCCTTGTGATGCCAGGGTGGTCGAAAATCTGAAAAAAGCCGGAGCGGTTATAATAGGCAAAACCAATATGGATGAATTTGCCATGGGGGCAGCATCCGGGACCTCTGCTTATAAAAAAATCGCAAATCCGTGGAATTTAAGCAAAGTGCCCGGCGGTTCTTCCGGCGGATCCGCTGCTGCAGTGGCTGCAGGCTTTGCTCCCCTGGCCTTGGGTTCGGACACGGGAGGCTCCATCAGGCAGCCTGCATCCTTCTGCGGCGTGGTAGGTTTAAAACCTACCTATGGCGCAGTTTCCCGGGAAGGCCTAATTGCCTTTGCTCCTTCTTTTGACACTATCGGTCCCATGGCCTCAACCGTCAAAGATTGTGAACTTTTGTTCAATGTAATAAAAGAACAGAACCAAAGCAATGGTTCAGATACCGAAGAGCCAGATATAGAAAATAGTCATAAAAACAATTGCACAGGTGCTTTTGACGCCGGAATGCAGAATATGAGAATCGGCATGCCGAAAGAATGCCTGGTCGGGCTTGACCAGGAAGCAGCCCAAATTTACTTAAGGGCTGAAAAAATATACAGAGACTCAGGTGCCCGGGTGGAATGGTTTTCCCTGCCCGAAATTGATGCCTGTGCTTCTGCTTATTTTATCCTGTCTTCAGCAGAAGCAGCCAGCAGCCTTGCCCGGTATGACGGCATCCGCTATGGCTTCAGTATAAAAGATCCGCAGGATTTGAATTTTGATGATCTGATACGTAGCAACCGTACTGAAGGCTTTGGTGATGAAGTCCGGCGAAGGATACTTTTTGGCACATGCATGCGAATGCCTGAATTTGCAGCCTATTATGAAAAGGCTGAGAAAATCAGGAAAAATATTAAGCAGGCGGTTAACAGGCTTTTTGGGCGTTTTGACCTTATCCTGATGCCAACCTCTCCTGTACTGCCTTTTGATATAAAAGAAAAGCATAAGTATCTGCATAATGAAAACCAGCTGGACAAGTTTACTGCCATAATGAATCTTGCCGGCATCCCCGCTCTTTCCCTGCCGGGCGGGTTCAGCCGCACAGGCCTGCCCGTCGGCCTGCAGCTGGCCGGGGATTATTTCACCGAAGACAAATTGTTCCGGGCTGCCAGCTGCCTGGAGCAAAAGCTGGGAGTTTATAAAAAGCTCCCCTGTCTGGAAGGAGATCAGGCATGATCTTTGAAACCATAATCGGACTGGAAATCCATATAGAGCTGAATACCAGGTCTAAAATGTTCTGTGCCTGTTCCACAGAGTTCGGGGCACAGCCAAATGCCAATACATGCCCTGTATGCCTGGGCATGCCCGGCACTTATCCGGTCCTTAACAAGGAGGCTGTACGGCTGGCCTTGCGTGCTGCCAGAGCCCTTAACTGCAGAATTAACAAAGTAAGCTGCTTTAACAGAAAAAACTACTTCTACCCCGATCTGCCCAAGGGCTATCAGATAACCCAGTTTGAGCTGCCCTTATGTGAAGATGGTTTTTTGGAATTTGAATCGGAAGCAGGTAATAAAAAATCCGGAAGGGCTATAAACCACATTGAAATAAGCCGCATTCATCTGGAAGAAGATGCAGGCAAGCTGATGCATCCGGAGGATCAGCCTGTAACCTTGGTGGATTATAACCGTGCCGGGGTTCCCTTAATTGAAATCGTAACCCGGCCCAAGGCAATACGGCCTCAGGCAGCAGTTGATTTCCTGAAAGAACTGAAATCTGTCATGGAGTATACAGGAGTTTCAGATTGCAGAATGGAACAGGGTTCCCTGCGCTGCGATGTTAATATTTCAGTAAGAAGAAAAGGTGAAAAAGAGCTTGGCACCAAGGTAGAGATTAAAAATCTTAACTCCTTTAAGGAAATACACAAGGCCATGGAATGGGAAATGCAGCGCCAGCAGGAACTGCTCCTTAAGGGAAAGAAAGTTATGCCTGAAACGCGCCGGTGGGACCAGATAAGGGGAGTTACAATTCCAATGCGCACAAAAAACGGTTCTCAACAATATTACATAACCCCTGAACCAGATCTGCCCGGCCTGGATTTGAAAAGTGAAATATTCCGCTCTTATCTGGAAGAACCGCTGCCTGAACTTCGGGCTCAGAAAAACAGACGCTTTATGGAGCAATACAATTTAAGCAGATATGAAGCTGAAATATTAACCCAAAATAAAGGTTTGGCGGATTACTATGAAACTGTTGTAAAACACGGAGCGGCTCCTGTTGATGCATCAAACTGGATTCTGGTTGAGCTGTTAAGGCTGTGGAACCCAGCTGATAATGCTGAAATTCCTGTTTCCGGCAAGGCTCTTGCCCAGCTCATAAAACTGGTTAATGAAGGCACAATCAGCCGCAATGCCGGCAAGAAAGTATTGGATGAAATGTTCGAAACCGGAAAAAGCCCCAGGTTAATTATAGAGGAAAAAGGGCTGGCTCAAATCAGCAGCAGGGCTGAAATTGAAATAATAGTTGACCAGGTGCTTAAGCAAAACAAGGATGCGGTGGAAGAATATAAGACGGGGCGCACAAAAGTGGCCGGCTTTCTCATGGGCCAGATTATGAAAGCCGGCAGGGGCAGGCTCAATCCCAACGTTGCAAGGGAGATCCTGGAAGAAAAACTCAAATGAAATATGCGGCAGAATAAAGAAAATGCATAAATTTTTATACTATGTGCGTAAAATTTTAAACGCACTTTTTTATTTTATAAGGTAAACATTTGCCAGAAAGTGTCGATAGATACCAAAAAGACGTTTAATCATGCATTTCAGAAAATAAAATCATATCTATGATTTTATGCATAAAGATAAAGGGGTGTAAAGGGTGAAGTTAAATCTTAAAAGGAGGAAACAGAATAACCGGGATAAGCAGGAAAAACAGAAAAAACCCAGGAATATTAAAATACAAGCAGGCAGCCTGAGGTTTAAAATTATTGCTTATTTTACCGCAGCTATCCTGTTTATTTCGCTGATCATGGGGCTTCTGGCCATCAGCATTTCCAGTCGGATTGTAACCGAAGAGGCTGAAAAAGGCATGATGGCTCTGGCAGAAGAAGCGGCAATTGTCACCCAGGGCAGGATTGAAGAACCGCAAATTGTTCTGGCAACTATGGCCCAGATGCAGGAATTAACCGGTATGAACCGTTTTGTTCAAATATCTGCATTGTCCAGAATGATTAAACATACCAATTTTATTTCCCTGGCAGTTTTGGATGCCAAGGAAGGTGAAGCGCATTTTGTGGACGGAACAACATTGGATTTGTCAGACATGGATTTTATACAAAAAGCATTGAATGGGGAATTTGCCGTATCAGAAATTGTCAATATCCAAATTTCACATGAACCAGTGATAATGTTTGCTGCACCCATTGTAAGGAATGAGCAGGTAGCAGGTGCTTTGATAGGCTGTTCTAAAATAAGTGTTTTGAGTGATTTGACCAACGATATTACATACGGCGAAACCGGTCATGCTTATATGATAGATAATACCGGAACAGTTGTTGCCCATAAGGATATAAACCTGGTAAACAACCAATGGAATCCTATAAAAGAAGTGGATGCCGCATCCTCCAGCACTCCTTCCGGTGAGTCCTTCATCCAAAGCGAGCTGGAATCTATGGCCGCATCATTCAGTGAGATGATTGAAAACAGGGTTGGCATAGGTTCCTACCAGTTGCATGGCAAGGAATACATGCATGCATATGCAGAGGTGGAAGGCACCAACTGGATAATAGCAGTGGCAGCTGAAAAAGACGATGTATTATCATCACTGCCCAGTCTCACATACTCTTTGGGCATAGTAGCTCTGGCAGTTCTGGCAGCAGGTATTATATTTAGTTTCTTCATTGGAAGTTCTTTTGCCGATCCGATAGAAAACCTGACCAGGATTTTAGGCAGGGTTGCCGACTATGATCTGACCGTGGATGAGAACAGCCCGGTATTTAAGTATATGAAGCGCAGGGACGAAGTTGGAAAGATTGCCGGCGCATTGATGAAGGCGCTTGAGTCCTTTACAGACCTGTTAAAACAAGCCCTGGCCTCATCGGAAATGGTTGGGGCCACTGCTGAGGAGCTGAGCGCCAGCGTGCAGGA
>LFTC01000084.1 GCA_001512915.1 Clostridiales bacterium DTU083
AGCGCCTTCATCAATGCGCCGGCAATCTTTCCAACTTCGTCCCTGCGCTTCATATACTTAAATACCGGGCTGTTCTCATCCACGGTCAGATCATAGTCGGCAACCCTGCCTAAAATCCTGGTCAGGTTTTCTATTGGATTGGCAAAGGAACTTCCTATAAAGAAGCTCAGAATTATGCCTGCCGCCAGAACTGCTAATCCGGTTATTACTAAGGAATTTGTAAGGCCGGGCAGGGAGGCTAGTACATCGGATTTTTCGGCAGTAACTGCCAGAATCCAGTTGGTGCCTTCCACTTCCGTGTATGCCTGCATGTACTCCTTGCCATCCATCAAAAAGCTGCTTAAGCCGGTTTTCTTTTCCAGCATCTCATCAAATGCAGCAGATATGGATTCCAGTTCCTCCCTCTTAAAGGCTCCGCCTTCTGCTGTGCTGGATGATACCGAATCCACGCCTTCACCAGCTTGCGATGTTTCAATTCTTCTTAATTCATCGGCCGGGTTCCAGCGGCCGCTTACCAGATCCCTGTCTTGATGAGCTACAATTATTCCATTTTGGTTAACCATATAAGCATGGCCGGTTGCACCGTATGTAATATCGCTGGTTATTTCACTGAGAACAATGCCGTTCATGCGGCCTACCAATACGCTTACAATGTTTTCGCCTTCTGTAATTGGAGTGGCAAACATTACAACAGGCTCGCCGGTTCCACTGTGGATAACCAAATCAGATACCACCGTTTCGCCTTCTGCGGCCCTGTTTAAAAATTCGCTTTCTCCCACGTTTTCAACCGTACCGTCAGCGTACAGAATGCTGCTGCTGTGAGCTGCAACGTTTAGTACACCCAGCATTTCAAAGTCGGTATATTCCAAAACTTTTTTCAGGGATTCCATTTGCTCGCTGCTTCTCAGGCCCATTCTGCTCAGCTCAGATGCGTCAGCCAGGGTCTTTAGTATGGCTGTCAGGTTTTCTATGCGGTCCTGAGTCAGCTTGGCAGATTGTTCGGCTAAGGCCATCATGCCTTTTTCTGCTTCCTGGGCTACAATCCGCCTGGAAATGCTGAGGCCCAGAAGTCCTATCACCAGGGAAACGAACAATATGGCTGCTGAGAAAAGGGCGATGACTTTAAATCTTATGCTTTGCAGCTGTATCTTGTGGAATTTAGTGCTATTTTTGTTTTTCTGCTTGTTTTGGTTCTTCTGTTTCTTCCTTTTGAAATTTATCTTCAACGTATACACCCCTTTGATCTGATACAAGCTTATAAATCTCTTGCAACACAAGCAATAACCAGTCTGCCTGTTCAGCTGCCGGCCGCCGCATGGCTTCCTTTCTTAACGCCTGTGTCTTCTTTCAGGAGGCTGTGAACATCAAGCACATATGCCAGTTCACCGTCTCCCAATATTACCGTGCCGGATATTCCCCGCACCTCTCCCAGCACGTTG
>LFTC01000048.1:0-4616 GCA_001512915.1 Clostridiales bacterium DTU083
TAATTTTCCCAAGGCATACAGGAAGCCTGAATCTTTTTGGACCCGCACTGCCGGGATTAAAGTATAATACGCCTTTTTTTCTCTCCTCCTTAGGAATATGGGTATGGCCGTATATAACCGCATCAACCCCTATGCTTTCCGGAACAATATCCAGATCACCCAGATTATGAATTACATAAAACAGCCGGCCTCCCAATTCCACCAGCTGGGTCATGGGCAGGCGTTCCGTCCAAATTCCCCTGTCCGTATTGCCCTTCACCGGATAGACAGGCGCAATTTTTTCAAGGGCTTCTAATACCCCTGGGCTTCCCACATCTCCAGCATGCAAAACAGCATTGCTCCCTTTCAATGCATCTATTGCACGGTTTGATAACATTCCATGGGTGTCTGAAATTACACCTATTACCATGTATAATACCCTTCCTATTATTTAAACTGGTTTATTGATATTCAGCATGTTTCGATACATAATCAAACAGGATGCGCTGTATGTCGGGATAGGTCAATTTTTCGGGTAAAAAGTCAAAATGCCCGATTTCTTCAATTTCGTAATCGGGCAATTCTGATAATTTATGAATCTCGGCGAAAAACAGGTATCCGCCGGCTTTGTTTTCGTTTTCAGTTACAGTATAATATGACATAAACTTCAGAGAAAACTCGGAAGCACCGGTTTCCTCGTAAAGTTCTCTTCTGGCAGCGGCTGACGGGTTCTCGCCCGGCTCAATATGGCCGGCAGGCATCTCGTAAGTATTGCGCTTTTTATGTTTAACCAGTATCCATTTGCCTTTATGCCTGGAAACGATAATAACAATGGGCATATCTATGCCTTCGGGCTTTATACCATGAAATTCCACTTTCATTAGTTATCCCCCGGTACGCTGCCAAAGGTGCAACCATGTTATGCCTTATATTTCTTTATCAGTTCAACAAAGGTGTCAACTACGCTTTGCAGATATTGAACAGTTTCTTCATCTTTAATGTTTCCATTGTCATCAAACAGCTCTGATGAATTTCCGATATATGCTTCAGGCTGTTGTACTACAGGCATATTCAGAAATGCCAGGGATTGACGCAGATGATGGTTTGCTCCGAATCCGCTGATATCACCGATTGACTGGCTTATTACAAGGGCAGGTTTTCCATCATAAACGCTCTGTCCGTACGGACGGGATCCTACATCCAATGCATTCTTAAGCACAGCCGGCATTGAACGGTTGTATTCAGGAGTTACAAACAATACCGCATCCATTTCCTTCATTTTATTACGGAAAGCGGTATACTCTGCAGGCGGGTTGTTTTCTGCATCATAATCCTCATTATAAAACGGGAGGCTGCCGATTTCCACAAACTCCAATTTGTAATCCTCAGGGAACAGTTTAACCACATTATTTGCAAGCTGCCTGGAATAAGACCCTTTTCTCAGACTTCCAACCAACACAGCTACTTTAATCATAAATCAATCATCCTTTCGGTTTGCTTTTTTATATCAAGTGTTTTAAACACCTAATATATTATTTAACCAAATTTTCAGAAAGCAAACATGAGCATTTACAGGTATTCAACCTTAACTTCCATCATTTCGGCATCCGTATTGGCTTCAATGAAAGCACAGATTTTTTCGCTGATGCTGTGTGATAAGGCTGAGTTTCCGGCAAGAAAAGCAATAGAGAGTATGATGGTCTGGTGAATATCCTGAGCATCACTCTCTATTACTGAGACATTATATTTATTTCGCAGTTTTTCGATAATGCTTTTTACAGCCTGCCTTTTTTCTTTCAGGCTGTGGATCCACGGAGCATACAGTTTAACTGTTATGATCCCTGTAATCATGGCAATTCATCTTGTCTCCATTCTCTTACCGTTTCTATCATAGCCAGGTAGCCTTCGGTCGGAACATAATCCGGTATGGAGTTGCCTGTGCCGAATGCAATTCCTCCGTGCCCTTTGACCCTGTTCAGGCAATCTGTAACATATTCCCTGATGTAATCGGGAGAGTGCCGGCATAGCACATCCGTATCTATACCGCCGAAATTGGCTATTCTATCACCGTATCTTTCCACCCATACGGTAAAATGCCCAATTTCATCCTCATTCGAATGCTTGGCGTCTATATTGGCAATTTCTATTATATCATCAAATATTTCAAAAAGATTGCCGCAGGAATGCAGCAGGAAGGGCTTGCCTTTTGAATGGACCAGATCCGTTATACGGCGGTACTGAGGCAGTATATGCGTTCGTATGTCATCCGGCGATAATAAAGTGGAACTCTTAAATCCCAAATCATCGCCAAACCGCATTACGCAGAACACATCGGAGAACTCGTCCATAAAACGGCTCCATATTTTATAATGCACGTCTCCCATGGCTTTAAAGAGGTCTGCAAACAATTCTTCATCATCGCATTTTATGTAGCACAGATTCGTATATCCCACTATATCCTGCACTGCTTCGAAAATGCCGTTTCCCACTCCGCCTACAGCCTTCATTCCAGGAGGGCATGTCTCTTCAAAATTCCGGATATAAGGAGCATAGGTGTCAAAGAAGCGCCGGGGTATTTCATCCCAGGGATACCGTTCAAAATCCTGCCTGTTTTTTATGCAGCCTTCCTTGTGCTCATACAGGGCGCCTGCTCCTACGAGAATGCCGCAGACAGTGAATTCCATGGATGCCGTATCATATCCCATCTGCCTCCAGAAATCCCAGTACTGCCTGAACCCTTCCCGGCTATCAGACATATCCTTTGAGAAGAACAGATGGTGAGGCCTGCTGCCGGTTATTTCATACATAACCTTGGAATCTATGATATGCTCATATAAGGGAACTCTGTCCACCCATTGGTTGTTGGCTGCCCTGACCATATTGGTATAGTCCGGTTCGAAGACATATTTTTTTATATATTCCATACCCTTCTATCCTCACTCGCTGACCAGTCTCACTATCGGCTCCTCATCCTCAACGATTTCGCTGAAGCGCCCTATATCAGGATTACGGAAGAAATTATCGCTTACATCATCATTTGCCGTTGAAACCTCTCCAACTATGGTGTACTCAGTTTCTGACCAAAAGGCATGCCGGATGCCCGGAGTCAGGGTAACTCTTTCGCCTGAGTTTAATATCAGGGGCTTGTCAACAGGCACATCTCTGAATTCACCGTTTACCTGAAGCCTGACTGTAGGTTCATCAGAGAAAAGCTGAATAGCAAGCCT
The DNA here is from genome assembly GCA_001512915.1 of Clostridiales bacterium DTU083. Taxonomy (GTDB): domain Bacteria; phylum Bacillota; class Clostridia; order Caldicoprobacterales; family DTU083; genus DTU083. The sequence goes on from LFTC01000048.1 coordinate 3,207, forward strand.
GCCGTAACGGCATATTATATCCTCTTTTTTCATTTTGTGATAGTGGTCCGGTATAACCTGGTTTTGTTTTACATACATAATCTTTTCACAGTATTCGGGCTGTTCGGCCAGGTTGACGGCGGTTAAGCCGGTGGAATTAAAATCTCCCAGGCCGAAGTCGGTTACATCCCATCTGGGGTTGGGCGGAAGATACCAGTGGTGCCTTTCAAAAGCTGCGCTTGCTTCACGTATGGCATTATTGATTTCAGAACGTTTCATGCTGTTCATCCTCCTTATATATAGGTATATTTATCAACCCTCTAATTTTGATTTAAGCATATCCCACAACTCCGAACCCCTGTCCAGCTTAAGCACATTTTCCAGCACATAATCCATGCCGAATTTGGATATATCATCCTGTATCTTCACTGCAGCCGGGTCATTGGGGTTGTCATACTTCAGGGCAGCGGCTATCCCCTCCACAATTTCATCAGGCCGGATGCCGCTGTCCAGGCAATACCTGGCTGCCCCTACCAGGCGGTCGTTAGGCTGAAGCTTTCTTATGGGATCCTTGGCAACCCTTTCAATGGTATCCTTCAATGCCCTGTTGTGAAAACGGTAAAGCAGGTCATCCTTGTTGGCTTCTATTTCCTTTACAGGAATCTGAGGATACTCTTTTGCAAGAGCCTGCACAATCAGCTCCATGGCGCTTTTTGTTTTTTTATAAATGACCTGGTCCCGAATAGCTTCAGAAATGTACTGGTACTGCTTTTCCCAGCCCAAGTAGGCACATATGGCATGGCCCATATTATGAAGGAACAGCTTGCGTTTGATATAGAAATCAAAAGGAGTAAAGGGCTTAAGCCCGACAAGATCCGGTATAGGGCCTTTGAAGCCCAAAGAATCCACCGGCAGTTCTGAATAAGGTTCAACTGCAATCAGCAGAGGTGATTTTTCCCTCTCTTCCTCTGTTAATGGCGGAACCATCCTGCCTATGGATGCCTCGACCAAACCCAGATGCTGTTCTGCCCATTTCTGTTCTTCCGGGTTCAGCTTTTCATAGATCATTTGCCTCATTCTGGCATCCACATCAATCAGGTTTTCGGCCAGAATAATGTCCAAGGGCTTGCTGCCCATGGACATGCGCATTCTTATGCCTTTGGCAATATTGTCTACAATATAAGGCAGTGCATTGACGCCGACAGAGGTAGCCATTATGTCACATTCAGCTATTTCTTGGACGGCTTGATCTGAATTTGCGTCAACTGCATAAACATTTTTGACTTTTTCCAGCCTCTCAAAATCATCGGCTACAATCTTAACGTAATATTCTTTATCTTTATTGAAAGCGTCAATAAGCTTCTTATCTATGTCTATAAAACATACCTTGTAGCCGCTGTCTGAAAATACCTTGCCGATAAATCCTCTTCC
>LFTC01000048.1:4634-18510 GCA_001512915.1 Clostridiales bacterium DTU083
CTGACGCCTTCTGTAGAGCCTTCTTCGGACAGCGAGCATGCAGCAGCTGCTGTGCCCACTTTAATGGACTCAGCAAGGCTCATGCCTTTGTATACTCCGTACAGCGTGCCGGCACAGAAAGCATCTCCGGCTCCAACCGTTCCTTTGATATAGCCGTCGGGCAGATCCAGGCTGTCGATTTCCACATATTGGCCGCCTTTATCCATGGCATAGCCCCCTTCCGGCACATGAATCACTGCCCAGGTGGAAACACCCATCTCAAACAGCTCTTCCAGGGCATTTCTCATGTTTTCCTTGATCAGCCGGCTCCCGTCACGCAGCATAATTCCGGTGGCCTGCTGCGCCTCTATTTCATTGATGATACAATAATCCACATATTTAAGGGCAGGAGGTACAATTTTCTTAAACCGGTCGCCTGCTTCACTGACAATATCAATGGAAGTTTTTATGCCGTGCTTCTTGGCTTCTGCCAAAAGCCTTGCCATCTTTGTGCCGTATTCATCATCTTCTGCATCTAATGCGTCCAACAGCAGAATATAGCCGATATGTAATAGCTCTACATTGTTCTCTTTGAGCTTTTGCCAATCGAAGTGATCTTCACAGATTTCAGCATTCGCGCCGCGGAATTGGAAAAATGTTCGCTGCTTGGTCTTTTGGCTGTTAATTACTATGGTAAATGATGTTTCTCCCTTTTCTTTCATTCCTTCTGTGTTAATATTGGGATGCTTGGCTAATTGTTCCTTTATCAATTGGGCATTTTCATCCGTACCGATCTGGCCGACAGCATACAGGGGCAGTTCCGGATCAAGTTTGGCCAGATCAATGATTACATTGCACAGTGCCCCGCCGGTGGATTTTTTGATTCCATCCCGTATTGTGGTAAGTTGCCCTTCTACAGGGTATTCATCAACAGGGTACAACAGGTCCACAATGGCATTACCTGCTACACAAATACCTTTTTTCATTATTGCAGCTCCTCTTAATTATTATATTTATAATATAATGTGCATATAATTGGATCTATCATATTTATATAATATAAATGATTTTCTGATAAAGCAACTATTTGTCATTATAAGTATGTATTTCCTGATAATTCAGCTGAATAACGATTTTGACAGCGCGTCAAACACCAGTGCCACTCCGCCTATTGCCCCGCTTTGCTCACCAAAAGTAAACCTGGACTTTTGCGATGCCTTGGCACTTGCAGGATAATCCCTTCTTTCAAGATATTTGACTATCAGATCATACATTATCGGGCATTTATCAATGAATTCTCCTCCAAAGCATATCATCTGAGGGCTCAAAAGGCTTAAAGCATTGCCAATAGCCACAGAAGCATAATAGGCACACTTTTTTATTGCTTCTATGCTCACAAGATCGCCTTGATTTACGTTGTCTACAATATCCTGAAAACTGGCAGGATACTTTGCTGTGCTGCTGTAACCCGATGCAAGCATTTCCTGAGCATATCTCACCGCTGCATGTCCGTTGGCGTGAGCTTCCAGGCATCCTCTGTTTCCACAGGAGCAGGAATATCCGTCCAGCTGCACAATGGTATGTCCGATATCCATAGACTCTCCTTCTTTTTCCTGGAAAATCTCACCTTTAAGGACAAGAGCACCGCCTATGCCGACTTCGCCCATCATGAAGCCGAATATTCTGTCAATGCCCGCTGCCCTGCCAAACCAATAGTCAGACAGAACATAACATGAAGTTTCTTTGCTTACATAAACCTTCATTCCCAAGCGTTTTGTGAAAATCTCCTTAATCGGCACATTGATCCATCCCGGAAAGTTGGGAGGGTTTATCATGATTCCCTTCTGATAATCACAGGGCCCGGGAACAGCCAATCCCAAACCCAATATTTTTTTTCTATCGACATTAACATGGTTTATTACATCTTCAATTAACTCTATCATCTGATCGATGATAACATATTTACCGCTTCTGACATCAATCTTCTGCTTTTTGCTGAAAAGAATGTTTGCTTTAAAATCACTTATAACACAGATTAAACTGGACACATCCAAAGAAAGGCCTACAGCATAACCTGCTTCAGAGTTAAGCTCCAGCAATATTGGCTTTCTGCCGCCTTCCGATTTCCCTTCGCCTGTTTCTATAACATATTTTCTTTCCAGCAGTTCATTGATTATATTTGTAATCGTGCCTGTGGTCAAACCAGTCAATACAGCCAAATCCCTGCGGGAAACACAACCCTCCCGCCGGATTATATTAAGTACATTCCTGGTATTTATGGCCTTCATTCTTTTACTGTTTATTCGCCCTTGAGTCATATGATACCTCTATACATATATTACATATATTTGAACTATACTGGGGATAAAGGGGTGATAGCCGCACCCCTTTATCCGTATATCTTATCTCTCAGACTGTTGGCGGTTTTATACACTTCAACAACTTTTTCAGGCTCTATATTTGCTTGAATGTTGTGTACCTGGGTAAATACAAATCCCCCTCCGGGCGCAAAAATATGCATTAGCTCCTCTACTTCCCTGCGTATCTCTTCAATGGTTCCGAATGTTAAGGTTGTCTGGGTGTTGATCCCGCCGCCCCAAAAGGTCAGGTGTTTTCCAAATTCTTTTTTAAGCTTAACAGGGTCCATTTTCCTGGCAGACAATTGGACAGGGTTTAAAATCTCCACACCTGCATCGATCAGATCGGGTATAAGGTCATAAATAGATCCGCAGGAATGCAGGAATACCTTAACATTAGGATAGTTATTTCTTACATACTGATATTGTCTGCTCTGATATGGTTTGATTATTTCTCTGTACATGGTTAAAGATATCTGTGTATTCTCCTGAGTGCCCAAATCATCTCCAAATTGAATGACATCTATGTATTTCCCTACTGCGTTTAGGTATTTTTCCAAATCCCTCAGGTATGCCTGTGTAAGTCTTTCCAAATAGTAATGTACCAGGTCGGGATTCAAGGCCATTTCCATAAAGAAGCGTTCATATCCCCAGTCCGTCTGCCCTTGCTCCAGGATATTACCGCCAAAACTTCCCAATATGGCGTAATCTGTATTTTCATACAGGTCTTTGGCTGTTTTTTCCACAAATTCAAGCTCTTCATCGGTAATCTCCGGGACAGGTATTTTATCAATATCATCCATAGTGCGCACTTCAGCGTACGGATGATGTATCACATCAAAGTAATATCCGCCTTTTGGCATACGGGCTATTGCTATGCCGTCTTTCACAATGTCCAGGTCGCCTTTTTCATTTACTACAGGATTAAAATCCTTAGGATACAGGCAATCCGAACCATCCATCAGCTTACCCGGCTTCCATTCAGCTATATTAATCCCAAAAGCAGGTTCGTATCTGTGCAGCTGAATTACATCCGCTCCCATGATTTTCATTATTTCTTCTTCAGGTTCCGCTAATTGCTGGAAAATATCATATACTTTTGTATGCCCGCCTTTTATGCCTAAATACTCTTTTAATCTGTTATATGCAATTGCATTTATGCCAGTGGATCTCATGGCGCCAAAATCAATAGGAACTATATCAGGTTCTTCATGATTAAGCGCTGTCCTTACTCTTTCTCTTGAAGTGAGCTCTGCCATAATTTCAACTCCCCTATATTATACTATATTGTCATTTAATTATCATCTCTGCGCTGCAGCTGTATAGTGTTAATCAATACAGCAATTAAAATGATTGAACCTCTTACTATGTACTTTACATAGTCGTCTACCCCCAATAGGGTCATGCCATTCAGGATTACGCCTAAGAAAATGATACCTATAAATGTGCCCCATGTTTTTCCAATGCCGCCGTTCAGAGATGCACCGCCGATTATTACAGCTGATATTATGTCCATCTCATAACCTCTGCCGAATTGGGGTGAACCTGCCATAACCTGGGAGGATAATATGATTCCTGCAAAGGCTGCTAAAATCTGAACAACCATCATGATGACAATTTTAACCTTTTTTACATTAATGCCCGAAAGCCTCGAAGATTCCTGGTTTCCTCCCACCGCATAAACTTCACGTCCAAAGCGCATCCTGTTCATGACTATGGCGACACCTATAAATACTAATATTAACCAAATGCCAGGTGCCGGAATGCCTAAAAAGTTTTCTCCCCTGAAAATCTGCCCCGCACCAATGAAGGAATACCATGAGGATGAAATAGTGATTGGAAATCCTTTGGATAATACTGCTGCAATGCCATAAAGCACGTTCAGCATAGCCAAAGTGGTTATAAATGAAGGGATGTTATATCTTGTTCTTATAAACCCGTTAAACAAGCCTATCAATGCTCCAACAAGCAAAGAGGCAATCATGCCGGCAATGACTGCGATATCCGGATTAAGGCCCAGTTCAGTCAGTTTTACAGAAATGTACGCTGTCAGCACTGCTGAGAGAGCAATAGTTGACCCGACTGAAAGATCTATCTCGCCGCCGATAATAACCATTGTCATCCCAAACGCTACAACTCCGGTTATTGCCATGCTTCTGAATATGCTGAGAAGATTGTTTGCTGTTAAAAACCCATGTGCGAACAAGCTCAGGATTATTACCATAACAATCAGAATGAATTCCATCATATATTCCCTGAAAATCTTTTTTACATTGAATGTTTTTCCGGGGCAGTTCTGCCTACCTCAGGCAGCATTTATCTGAATGATGAAAAACTCCGTTTCAACAGCACTGCCGAAGCCAATGCCAAGGGATTTGCAACGGTATACCAGGAAATGAGCCTGATACCCAGCTTATCTGTGGTAGAAAACATATTTTTAGGCCGCATGCCCAGGAAAGGCAGAATAATAGATTGGAAAAGAGCCAACGAAGAAGCCGAAGCTCTGCTCAGCAAAATGGGAGTAAAAATCAACCCCAGGGAGATTGTATCACGTCTCAGCATGTGGCAGTGCCAGGTGGTGGAGATTACCAAGGCAATGAGCTACAATCCGAAGGTTTTAATGCTGGATGAACCTACGTCCTCCCTTGCTTCCAATGAAGTTGAAAGGCTCTTTAATGTTATCCGTGAGCTTAAAAAGCAGGATATTATAATTCTGTACATTTCTCATAAACTTCATGAAATACCGCAGATCACCGATACAATAACCGTTCTGCGCGATGGCATATGTGTGGGCAGGGTGAATACAAAAGACGTCAGCCATGCAGATATTCTCAAAATGATGTTTGGCGAGACAAAACAGCGCCACCGTCCTGAAGATGTTCTGCCGCTGGATAAAATCGTTTTGGAAGTTAAAAATCTCAGCCGCAGAAACAAATTTAACAATGTCAGCTTCAAACTTAAGAAAGGCGAAATTCTGGGAATAGCCGGCATGCTGGGGGCAGGCCGCACCGAGCTTCTCAAATCCATCTTCGGAGCCGACCTGTATGACAGCGGTGAAATCTATGTAAACGGGAAAAAAGCATCCCGCCGGGTTTCTCCCATATCCATGAAAAAGCTTGGTCTGGGCCTTACCCCTGAAAACCGTAAAGAAGAAGGATTGATACTTATTCACTCTGTTCTGGACAATCTCTGCTATGCCAGCATCGACAAAACATCCAACGGCTGGCTGGAAAACAAGCAAAAACGCAAGGCGGCCGCAGACAAACAAATACTGGAGCTGGATATCAAAATTACAGATATTAATGCATCCGTAAACAGCCTGTCAGGAGGCAATCAGCAAAAAGTTGTAGTAGGAAACTGGCTTAACAATCAGCCGGAAATCATGCTCTATGATGAACCTACCCGGGGCATTGATGTAAATGCCAAGCAGCAGATATTTGAAATCATGTGGGAACAAGCCAAACGGGGCATTTCCATAATTTTTGTATCCTCAGAGCTGGAGGAGCTTCTGGAAGTTTGCCATCGGATTCTCATCATGAAAGAAGGCAGATTGATTGGCGAAGTTCGTCCGGAGGATGTGAACACTCAACAATTGTATGCATTAAGCATGGGGGATGAGATAGCATGAATGTTAATAAGGTAAGAAATATGATTCTGGATCACATTATTGAAATTCTCTTAATTCTGGTAATCATAATTATGTCCTTGATCAGCTCAAACTTTCTCACTGTCGGCAATATAATGAATATACTGCGCAATCAGGCCCTTAAAGGCGTTATTGCCTTCGGCATGACCATGGTAATTGTGGCGGCACAGATAGACCTTTCTGTAGGTTCCCAGGTAGCCCTTGCCGGCGTCATTGTCGCCCGCTTCTGCCGTGATCTGCCGGGGCTTACGGGAATGAGCGTAACAAGTGCATGCCTGGCCGGCATTGCTGCTGCAATAGTTGCTGCGATTATCATGGGGGTAGTGCATGCATATGCACAGCATAAGTTCAACATGCCTGCATTTATTGTTACGCTGGCATCGCTGAATGTAATGTATGGCCTGGCAGGTATGATCAGCGAAGGCTTCCCCATCGCAAATCAGTTTCCTGGCTGGTTTCTCCAGATTGGCATCGGCAGGATAGGAGTTATACCGGTTCCGGCACTTATACTGATTGCCGTATTTTTGATAACACATTTTATAATGACCTATACTACCACAGGCCGCTCCATCTATGCAGTCGGCGGCAATGTGGAATCTGCGCGCCTTTCAGGCATAAACGTATTCAGGTCCAAGGTGATTGTCTTCGTTGCAGTTCAGCTCATGTGCGTATTAGCTTCATTCATGCACTCAGCCCAGGTTGCATCCGGCTCCTACAGCTTCGGCAGGGGATGGGAGGTAGACGTAATTTCATCCGTAGTCATCGGCGGCACAAGCATGGCCGGCGGTATAGGAAAACCTTGGGGAACCCTGATGGGTGTTCTGTTCATGGGTGTGGTTATAAACGCTATGACTATACTAAACGTGGATATTTACGCCCAGTATGTCGTCCGCGGCGCAATCATGGCCTTTGCGGTTCTGATGGCAATGATGCAGTCGAAAGCCAAGGCATAGGAATAATATTAAAAATGCCGCCGGAATACTCTTCTATATTGGCCTGAAGAGTAAGATATCATGCCACTTTTGAATCTGAAGAAAGCGCCGCTTCTTTATGAAGGACGGGAGATATTCTCCGCTTGTAAATATAGAATCCGAAAAAGTCAGCCGTTGCCCAGCCTATTACAATAGACCACCATATGCTGGCCACGCCAAAACCCAGGCCCACAAACAAATAGGATAAGGCAACTCTTAAGCCGAGGGATACTATGGTCAGGAAAATTGAGGTATTAAAGCGGCCTAAACCTCTGTAGAAGCCGTAATGTATGAAAAGATATCCTATCAGGGTATAGAACATGCCTTCTATGCGAAGATACCTTGCACCCTGCGCAATAACATCAGCATCAGCGTCAGAGAAGATTGCAATCAAATCGGGGGCAAATATATATATAATCAGTGACACAACCACGCTGAAAACCGTGGAGCAAAGGATGGCCGAGCGGAAACCCCTGCGGATGCGTTGGTTTTTCCCGGCACCCTTGTTCTGAGCAACATAGGTGGAAAAGGCATTTCCGAAATCCTGAGCAGGCATATAGGCAAAAGTATCTATCTTAACCCCTATGGCAAATGCAGCCATGATGGTAACTCCAAAAGAATTAACCAGGCCCTGTACCAGCAATATGCCAAAATTCATTATTGACTGCTGCAATGATGTCATAACAGAATATTTTGCCACCTTGCTGAATACGGATTTTTCAAATGCAGGACGTAAGCTTACAAATTTCACCTTTCTGACTGCATATATGGCAAGGGGAATTCCTGAGAATATCTGTGCAGCAAGTGTGGATAATGCCGGCCCCTTCACACCCAAAGGCCATACCAGAACCAGCAGAAAATCGAATATTATGTTGACAGTAGAAGAGATTACAAGGAAAATAAGCGGTGTTTTACTGTCGCCAAAGGCCCGCAGTATTACCGTAGACATATTATACAAGAGCATAAAGGGCAGCCCTGATACGGTAATCATCAGATAAACCCGGGCCAATCCCATAACCGCGTCCGGAATATTGAAAAACCGCATAAGCTGGTCCATAAAACCCATGGTAACCAGCATAATGAGCCCGGTTACAGCCAGGATAAAGATAAAAGAAGTTGAAATTGCTGAAGAAAGCTTCTTATATTCTCTGGCGCCATACAGATCTGAAAAATACACGCCGCTTCCCATGCAAAGGCCGATTATTATGGATGTAATAAAAACCATAACGGCGGAACAGGCTCCTACCGCCGCCAGGGCGTCCTTTCCAAGGTATCTGCCGACAACAAAGGTATCAGAGATACTGTATATCTGCTGAAACAGGTTGCCGATAAAAATAGGGATGGCAAATGCAATAATTTTCTTAGCAGGACTTCCGTTTGTCAGGTCAACAGCACGCAATATAATACACCTTTCATTTAGCAGTGAATTTACACAAAAATAAAAGCCCCTGATATACAAGGGCTTAACATAAATATTGGCGGAGAGGGTGGGATTCGAACCCACGTGCGCTTGCGCGCAAACTGATTTCGAGTCAGCCCCGTTACGACCACTTCGGTACCTCTCCATATGCAAATTAAAGGAGCAGACAATATGTCTGCTGCACTAAACCATTCTATCATAAACTGTATGCTTGCTCAACCTGAAAAAAATATCCATTAAACATATTTATTTCGCTTCTGTCTGAAATACTCCCTTATAATCAGGGCACATGAATCTTTCATAACACCTTCGGTAACTTCCGTACGGTGATTGAAGCGCTGATCTTCCAGCAGATTATACAAACTGCCTGCACAGCCGGCCTTGGGATCCCGGGCTCCGAATACAAGCCGGCGGATTCTGGCCTGCAGAATGGCTCCGGCGCACATGGGACAGGGTTCTATGGTAACATATAGATCACAGTCCGTCAGGCGCCAGCCGCCCAGAGCGGCTGCTGCCTGGCGGATTGCAATTATTTCTGCATGAAGAGTGGGGTCTTTCTTCCTCTCCCTCAGGTTATGCCCCCGGCCGATAATTTCACCGTCTTTTACAACTACTGCGCCGATGGGCACCTCATCCAGCTCGAAGGCCTTTTGCGCCTCAGCCAAAGCTTCCTTCATAAAATGAGAATCCAAAGCCGTTCGCTCCTACTTGTCCTTGTATAATTCCTGTACTTCCCTGTATGCTTCATGGGTACCTATGTCATAACATGTGCCCTCAAACAGATAGGCATAAACCGGTTCCCGCTTGTGAAGCCAGGCCGGGAAATTCCCCGGCGCATCCGGATTGTTGCCGGCTTCCAGATACTCATCCAACAGCTTCAATGTTTCCTTCTTATAAATATATACGGCAAAAGCCGCTATGTTGGACTTGGGATTTTCAGGTTTTTCTTCAAAATCGATAATGCGGCCGGCTTCATCCAATTGAATAATGCCCAGCCTGGTTGCTTCTTCAGGTTTTACTTCTGTGGCACAAAGAGCGCAGCTGTCTACCTTCCTGTAGAATTCATAGAAATCCCGCAGGGAGAAGTCCATCAAGTTGTCTCCTGCCAGCACTATGATATCATCATCAATATGGGCCTGATCCAGCACAAATTTCAAATCGCCCAGAGCGCCCAGGCGGTTCTCATTGCCGGTGGTGCCGTCATTATGTACAACTATAGGCAGCTTGTAGCTGCTTTCTTCCTTCCAATCCAGGAAATTCTGATAAAACTTCTGGTTGGATACAATATGTATTTCATCCACTGCATCTATCTGCATCACATTTTCAAGAATGTGATCCAATATGCTCTTGCTGCCCACCTTCAAAAGTGCCTTGGGCATATTTTTGGTCAGCGGATACAGCCTTGTAGCATATCCGGCTGCAAGAATTATTGCTTTCATCCCATTCCCCTTCCTACCCTTTTTATAAAATATCAGCTTTTGTTTCTTAAGTAACAAGCTTAAAGCATGTTACAGAAGCTCGCTTCTCAGCTCTTCGCCTGACTTGGGGGACAAATAAGCAGGCGGAATATCAAACACCGTTCTGGCACCGGACCCGCCTTCCTGATTCAGCCTCCATGCAGCCCTGGCATATGCTGCCAGCACGCTGGCGGTGAATTCCGGATTGCTGTCCAGTTTCAATGAAAATTCTATTATACTGGTGTTTTCTTCATTATTGCCGGTTTTGCCGCTCCGGATAACAAAGCCTCCATGGGGCATGGCGGAATGATCCCGTTTCATCTCTTCCTCTGTTATAAAGGTCACCCGGGTTTCATAATCGGCAAAATAATTGGGCATGGTTTTAATTTCCCTTTCAATTCTTTCCTTGTCAGCACCTTCTTCAGCCACCACATAGCAGTCCCGCAGGTGCTTTTCCCTGGTGGTCAGCCTGGGATTAGACCCGCTTCTCACCTTTTCAACCGCCTCTTCAATAGGAATGGTATATTGTTTGGCATCCTTAACCCCTTCTATTCTGCGGATAGCATCGGAATGGCCCTGGCTGACCCCTTTACCCCAGAAGGTATAGGTCTGGCCGTCTGGAAGAATTGCCTCCGTCATCAGGCGGTTGATGGAGAAAAGACCCGGATCCCAGCCCACTGAAATTATGCTTATTTTACCTGATTGCCGGGCTGATTCATTTACCTTTTTGTAATATTCCGGAATCTTGGCATGGGTATCAAAGCTGTCTACGGTATTAAATAGCTTTGCAAAATAAGGGCCCTGCTCAGGCAGATCTTTGGCTGAGCCGCCGCATAGAATCATTACATCAATTAAGTCTTTCATGCCTGCCGCATCGTCAATATGCAGAACCTTTGTCTGGCTAAAGGCCGGCTTAACGCTTTCAGGCGGCCTCCTGGTAAATATCCCTGCCAGTTCCATGTCAGGGCATTTTGCCAGTGCAAGTTCAACCCCCCTGCCCAGGTTTCCATATCCAACAATGCCGATTCTGATCTTTTGCATTTAGCACCGCCTTCTCTGTTTTCCAGATTAATACACAATCTAATATTACCAGAAATAATACCTCTTATCAATTACAGCTGAAACCAAAAGGATAAGAGCATCTTCCCTTTGATGCTGTATGCAAGGAAAATGCTCCTATGAAACCCGACTGCTTATTTATTGTGCATGTCGAATATATGGTAATTGGAAGCATTTATTTCATACATTCCTGTGTCTACCATTTCATCGGCCTCGCTGCCCTGCAGCAGCTTTCCGATGAGCCTTACAGCCATTTCTCCCCAAAGGGCGTTTCTTTGCACGATCTGGCTGGATACAATGCCTTCCTTAACCCCTTCGGTTACCTTGCTGCTCTTGCTCAGGACAATAAGCTTTTTGTCCAGGTTTCTTGCTTTCCATAGGTCCAGCGCTATTTCGCCGGCATCGCTGTTAACCAGATACAGCAGATCGAAGGACGGGTTTTCCCGTATCATGTTTTCCAGTATACGTTTGGTTCTTCCAATGTCTGTATCTACCTGTTCCTCTTTGCGTATTATCTTTATATCCGGATACCGGCCTGTTACATCTACAAAGCCCTGATAGCGTTTTTTTACGGCTTCCACTTCCGAAGCGCACAGCAGCACCATAACGTTTCCTTTTCCCTTAAGATGCCGCACTGCTGCTTCTCCGGCCAGCCTGCCGCCCTCATAGCTGTCGGAGGTGACAAATAGGTTTCTCCGGCTTCCAGGCACGTCCATATCAACACATGCCACTTTTATTCCTCTGCCGGCAGCCTCATCAATCAGGTCCTTAAATCTTTCCGAATCGCCGGGCACCAGAATTATTCCATCTACTTCCTGCTCCATGAACTCTCTGAAAATGGCCATCTGTTCATCCACGTTGAATCTTTCCGGAGTCTTGCAGAGCACCTCCATGTTAAGTTTATTTCCCGTATTTACAGCAGCTTCTTCAACCTCGTTGTAGAACTCCTGCTGTTCCAGGGCAATAAAGGCTACCCGTTTCTTTTCTATGGCCTTCTCTTCAATATTTATATTATCCAGATGCTGATTCAGTTCAGCAATATTCTCACGCAGGGAGATGAGCATATCCCCGATCAGGCCGTCCACATTGGTCTGCTCCATGGACAGGGTGGCTACCATCTGGCTGATGGCGGCAGATTCGTTGGTAACTGCAGCAATATCATTGATGGAGGCGACCAATTGATCCTTATATGTCATGAGCTGCTCAACTTCATCAGAAACCCGCATCTGCTGGCTTACAAAATCATCCAGGGCAGCACGTATCTGGCCCACAGCCTTGTTTGTGGTGGATATTGCCTGATCCTGTTTCATAAATTCATCTTTTGCCTTATGAGACAAGGTTTGTATGGAATTGATCTCTTCCATGATGCTGCCGATATTGGACTCTATTTCCTTAGCCGCATCCTTGGTTTCATTTGAAAGCTTATTCATTTCCTGTGCTACAACAGCAAATCCCTTGCCCGCCTCACCTGCTCTTGCTGCTTCAATTGAAGCATTCAAGGCAAGCAGGTTGGTTTGTTTGGATATTTCTACTATAAAATCCACTATTTCCACGATGCCCTGTACCACATCTTCCAAGGCGGCCATTCTATCAAAAACCTGCATTAAGAGTTCCTGGGTCTCCCGGTTCCTGGCCAGGAGTTCCTGGGTGATCTTCTCCCCTTGGTCACAGGTTTTGTTGGTGATACCTGCCTTTTCTGCCATCTGAAGGGAAGACTGCCTTAACAGCTCGAATTTCTCCTGGAAACGGTTCACCAGCTCCGCGCATTGTTCGGCCGATTCAGCCTGGTGGGCTGCTCCTTTGGCTATGTTTTCATTGGAGTTCATAATCTGCCTGGCAGCATCTGCCCTTTCATTAAAGGTCTGGTAAATATGCTCTGACTGCTCATCTATGGTATGCATGCCGTTTTTGAAATTGGACAAAAGCCTATGCAGCTGTTTGGCAAAAAGAAGCAATTCCCTGGCCTCTCCGGGCTGCTCCTCATCCAGGCCGGAAAAATCCATGCTGCCGGAAACATTAGAAAAATCCCACTGCTTCAGCTTGTTTAACAGCTCCTGTACTTCATTATTGAATAAAGAGTTACCAGAATCCATTGAAATCCTCCTATATCTATACTTTTTGATCTGATCTAAAACAGCCCTCGCTTCAAAAAGCTGGTTAAGCAAAAAGAAGATTGGCATTAAAACGGAAATGCAATTCTAATGAGTTATAAAAATTATAACAAAATAAATAGGAAATTAAAACCAGAATTTAATGTGATATTGTCACAGAAGTATTTTTCTGAATCAATATAATTAACCTTGAACCAGTTGAAATGAAAAATACAGCAGGAAGGTGAGATTGCCATGAATAATCGAGAATGGATCAGAGGAGCATTGCTGCTGGGAGCAGTATTCTTCATCGCAGTTTTGCTGGTTAAGCCCATAGGGGTTTCCACCCAGTTCAGCGTTGCAGCAGGCATTGTTCACAGCGCTTTGGATCCGGATGTGATACAAACAGATGAAACCCGGGAATCGGGATACAAAAGCACTAATGCATATTATGATAAATCAGACGGAAAATTGGCCAGATCCATTAAAAATCCCCTGAACTATGACTTTATCTTTGTACTGGCCATTCCCCTGGGAGGATTGGCAGGCTATCTGTTCGACAGGCAGAGAAAAAGAAAACAGGCACAGGCAGAAACGGAATTCACTCCTCCCGAAATTAATGCGGACATGGCAGATGGAAATATGAAAACTTCATTTGTCAAAAGCTATCTTCCCTCTTTCATTGGAGGTTTCCTGCTCCTCTTCGGAGCCAGGATGGCAGACGGCTGTACCAGCGGCCACATGTTCAGCGGCATAATGCAGGGCAGCATCAGCGGCTTTATTTTTGCAGCTGCGGTATTCCTGGCCGGCATTCCAACAGCACGATATCTGGGAAAGTATTTAGCGGAAAGGAAGGTTGACTGATATGGCAATAGTATCTGCAATAGTACTAGGAGG
>LFTC01000048.1:18640-42407 GCA_001512915.1 Clostridiales bacterium DTU083
GTGGGAGGGCTGATATTTGGAACAGGCTTTGGCGCAGCGGGCACCTGCCCCGGCACCTGTGTGGCAGCAGCGGGCAGCGGCGGCATTAAGAAAGCAATAAGCGCAGTAATAGGCGGCCTGCTGGGGGCGTTTGCATTCTCCCTCAGTTACGGCTGGTTTGACAGCATAGGGCTGTTCGATGTGATGAACGCAGGCAAACTTACCCTTTTCAATATTTCGGAAGAGTTCCCTTCGGTTCTCAGCCTGGGATTTGGAGGCCTGCTGATAATGGGCCTGGCATTGGCAGCCATAGCCTATGCACTGCCTGTTAAGCCTGCAAAAGCTGTAAACCCGAAGCCTCACAGCAGCAGCAAGGCCGTAAACTGAACCGGCAATTATGAATTATATTGATAGATCAGAAAAGATTATAAGAAAAGGAGAGATTTAAATGGCAGCTTTGAATATTACCAAGGAAAATTTCAATAAAGAGGTAATGGAGTCTCAAGTACCTGTACTTCTGGATTTCTGGGCACCATGGTGCGGTCCCTGCAGAATGGTGGCCCCTATAATAGATCAGTTAAGCAGGGAAGTTGAAGGAAAGGCCAAGGTAGGCAAGGTTAATGTGGATGAGCAGGCCGAACTGGCAGCTGCTTTCCGCATAACCAGCATACCCACCCTCGCAGTTGTCAAGGATGGAAAAGTAACCGCCATGGAGATTGGCGCCAGAAGCAAGAATGAAATGAAAAACATGCTGGGCATATAACCCAGCATGTTCTTTTTGCATTAAAGTTAACCTGCATATTCCATCAGCCTTTTCCTGTCTCTCAGGGCTACTCTGCCCCGGCTGAGAGCTACCAGGCCTTCATTCTCAAAATATTTAAGCATGCGGGAAATAACCTCCCTGGCAGTCCCCAGGTTTCTGGCGATGGTATCATGAGTGATTGAAAGTTCATCGCTTCCTTCAATGGATGCCTGCTCCAGCAGAAAACTGGCAAGCCTTTTGTCCATGCTCATAAACGCCACTTGCTCTATAACCCACATTACATCGGACAGGCGGGCTGAAACAATCTCTGCTTCAAAAGCCTTGACCGCAGGATTGGCATCACTCAGCTGCTTAAATACTGCTGACGGCATTACCAATATTTCGCTGTTCTTCTCCGCTTCCACATGAATATTAAAGGTAATGTTCCGCATTATGCAGGAAGAAGAAAGAATGCAGACATCATACTCAAACAGGCGGAAGAGGGTAATCTCCTTGCCGGACTCAGACAGTATGAATATTCGCAATTGGCCGCTTTTCACCAGCAAAAGGCCGGTACAGTCTTCGCCATCGTGGATGATCTGCCCTTCCAGGTAGCATTTATCCACGAGTTTTTCCTGCATGTATTTTTTCTCTTCCGCATTCAGATCATTCCAGAACGGGAGAACCTCTTTTACAAACTCCAGGTCTTTCACCAGCAATTAAATCACATCCAGGAAAGCTAGTATTAAAACAGGCCTTTAATAACCCCGTTGGCATCTATGTCGATTTTTTCAGCTGCCGGCACCTTGGGCAGGCCTGGCATGGTCATGATCTCTCCGGTAAGGGCTACAATAAAACCTGCTCCTGCGGAAGCCCTGACACCGCGTACAGTAATTTTAAAGCCGGAAGGCCTGCCAAGCTTTTTGGGATCATCGGACAGGGAGTACTGGGTTTTGGCCATGCACACAGGCAGCTTGCCCAGTCCGAAGGATTCCAGCCTGTCTAATTCTTTCAAAGCCGCAGGTGCAAAATCCACGCCGTCTGCTCCATATATTTCTCTGGCAATGGTTTCAATTTTTTCCTTAAGAGGCATATGGCTGGGATAGATGAAATTAAAGTTTTCCGGCGCATTGCTGCCTTCTGCAGCCTTTACTACTTCCTCAGCCAGCTGCAGGCCTCCTTCGCCGCCTTTAGCCCAGACTTCGGATACAGCTGCCCGAACTCCCATCTCTTCACATTTTTCTTTAATGAAATTAAGCTCATCCTCGGTATCGGTCGGGAAGCGGTTAATGGCAACCACAGCCGGCAGGCCGAATTTTACTGTAACATTTTCAATATGCTTAAGCAGATTGGGCATTCCTTTTTCCAGGGCCGCAAGATCTTCCTGGCCCAGGCTGTCACGGGCTTTACCTCCATTATACTTCAAAGCCCGCACGGTTGCTACAATGACCACGGCAGAGGGAACCATGCCGCCTATCCGGCACTTGATGTCCAAAAATTTCTCTGCACCCAGGTCGGCACCGAATCCTGCCTCTGTAACAGCATATTCGCCAAGTTTCATAGCCATTCTGGTGGCCATCAGGCTGTTGCAGCCGTGGGCAATGTTGGCGAAAGGCCCTCCATGAACAAAGGCAGGAGTATGCTCAAGGGTCTGCACCAGATTGGGCTTCAAAGCATCCTTCAGCAGAACTGCCATGGCACCTTCCGCTTTAAGCTGGCCTGCCGTTACCGGCTGGTCATCCCTGGTGTAACCTACTATTATCCTGCTCAGCCTCTGCTTCAAGTCTTCCATGTCCTTTGCCAGGCACAGAATAGCCATTATTTCCGAGGCTACGGTGATATCAAAGCCGTCTTCCCGGGGAACACCGTTGGTTCTGCCGTTCAGACCGTTTACTATAAACCGCAGCTGCCGGTCATTCATGTCCAGGCAGCGTTTCCAGGTAATTTTCCGTACGTCCAGGCCAAGTTCATTGCCCTGATATATATGGTTGTCCAGCATAGCTGCCAGCAGATTGTTGGCAGCCCCTATGGCATGCAGATCTCCGGTAAAGTGAAGGTTGATATCTTCCATTGGTACAACCTGGGCATATCCACCGCCGGCTGCGCCGCCTTTAATGCCGAATACAGGGCCCAGGGAAGGCTCGCGGAGAGCAATTACAGACTTCTTTCCCAGTTTGCGCAGTGCATCTCCAAGCCCTACGGTAGTGGTGGTTTTTCCTTCGCCTGCAGGGGTAGGATTGATGGCGGTAACCAGAATCAGCCTGCCATCGGGCTTGTCTTCAAGCTTTTCCAGTATATTATAGTTCACCTTGCATTTGGTATTGCCATACAGTTCAATGGCATTCTCCGGAATATCCAAAGACGCGGCAATCTCCCTTATGGGCTTCAGCTTTACGCTTTGGGCAATTTCAATATCGCTTCTGAAATCCATGCTTTTCCTCCTGTTCTATTTTGATTTGCTTAAATTGGGTATATATAAACATGCTGTTTATTTGACTGTTGACATGCCTGATTACTATTATTATGAAAATAATTTATAATAAGTATAGCATGCTGAATAAAAGCAAATATACGACAATGTTGCAAAAGCAGGTGATATTATTGTGAAAATAATCGATGCACATATTCATTTTTCCAACTGGGAGCGTTTTAAATTAACAGCAAAGGAAGTATCTGAAGTTAATTATACAGCAGAAGGGCTGAAAAATGAATTTAATTCAGCCGGAATTCAAGCGGCTGTGGTTATGACCACTGCCAGCAGAGATATTCCTGAATCCTACGGGCCGGTCCAGGAAATGAGGCTGGATGACGGAACACCGGATAATCTGGCAGCATGCATAGGGGTGAATGCATATAACCTGGCAAAAAATCCTGAAAAAGAACTGTATTATGTCGAGCAGGAACTGAATAAGCCCTATGCAACCGGAATCAAGCTGTATCCGGGTTATACGCCCTTTTATGTAACAGATCCCATGTATGAGCCTGTATATGATCTGGCAAGAAAATACCAGGTGCCGGTGGCAATCCACTGCGGGGATACCAGCTCCCCTAATGCGCTTTTAAAGTATGCCCATCCCCTTACCGTTGACGAGGCGGCAGTAAAACATCCGGACATTATTTTTGTAATCTGCCACATGGGAGACCCATGGGTTATGGATACAGCAGAGCTTATAGGCAAAAACCACAATGTATACACGGATTTGTCCGGCCTTATTGCCGGAAACAAGGAACATGTGCAGAAGCGCAGGTATTCCGGGCTTTTTCTTAACCATTTCAAACAAGCCCTGGCATACTGTGAAGAATATGAAAAGCTTTTGTTTGGAACCGACTGGCCCCTTGTGCCCATTGAGCCATATGTAAAATTTGTTAAAGCGCTGGTACCTGAAGAATACCATGAAGATGTATTCTTTAAAAATGCCTTAAAGGTATATCCCAGGTTAAAAGAACTGGTAATATAAAAAGAAATGCATAATAAAACGGCAGTTAATTTCTGCCGTTTATTTTTGCCTTTTGAGCAGCTTTGATTTCGTTGCTTATCTTCAGAGCCTTGAAAAGATCGTGCATAAAGTTTGCGCCTCTGGATATCAAGAGGCCGGTCAATATAGTGCCTATGTATGGCACTCGGAAAGGAATCCCCATCAGTTGAAACAGATCCGCCCCTGTTCCCAGTGCTATAAGGAGGCCGATCAGCAGGGCGCCTATTATGTCCCAGTTGAACCGCCCGTCTTTTCCAATCATTTTGATGGTTTCCCATATGCTCTCCGCTACTATTGCTACTGCTATCAAACCGAATAATTCCACCCCTCTACCTCCTGTCCAAAATTAAGAAAGGCCAGGTTATACAACCTGACTCTCTCTTATCGAATTCAGAAATTTTATTTTCATCATGCTGTGATTTTCATACTCCACTTTGCTGATTAAACCTTTTTCTCTTAAGTCTTCCAAGTACAAAAGAAACTCTGTGCATACATCTATGAGGGCAGATTGACACGAATGTGTTTCGCACATGTTCTAAGCGCCTCCCCCCTTAAAAGAGAAATAGAGAAAACTAACCATACCGCTTAGCTTGTCTTTTAACTATATCTATCTATATATATTATAATTCTATGTATATTCTATAAAATTATGAATATTCCTTCATTTCCAATTTATTTCCCAAAAAATTTATACCAAAATTGCTTTTTAAGCCAGAAAACAAAACCCGCATACCTTCATAATATGCGGGTTATCTGGCACACCCGGAGGGATTCGAACCCCCGACCTGCGGTTTAGGAAACCGATGCTCTATCCTGCTGAGCTACGGGTGCACATAAGGCAAGTTTTATTTTACCTTTATAATGATGCTTTGTCAACCGCCCAATTATGCCAGAATGCAAAACCCTGAATTCAAAGACCTTCCACAGATAAGCGGAAGGCCTGGCATTAACATTTTTATCACTTGGACAGGGACTTTTTAATGTTTTGAATTTCGCTTAGAATTTGTTTGGTTTTGTTCTCCAGCTCTGTCAAACGGCTGATGACAGAACCGGTATCCGGCTTCAGGGCTTTTATGGCTTTATCCAGGGCTGCCCAGGTCAGAGGGCCGACAATGCCGTCCTGGACAAGTTTGTTAGCCTTTTGAAAAGCCTTAACGGCACTTTCGGTTTTAGGACCGAATATGCCGTCTACCTCCCCTGCCTTGTAACCCAATTTATTCAGTGCATCCTGCAGTGCCTTAACGGTTTCTCCCCTGCTGCCCCTTCTCAGGGTGGGCTGAGCGTACTTATCGTCCCCGTCCCGCACTTCTTTCATAAAATCATACTTGTTTATGCTGCTTCCCGGACATGTTTTTGCAGCAGATTCCCTGTGAAACCTGATATACCTGCCCCGTTTGTCAAACCACCTTGCCAGAAGTATGGCAGATCTTTTCTGGGGCCCGTCAAAGGGATCCCTGCCTATGTCAAAATCTCCAAGCATCTCCACTGCAAATGCCTTGGTATTATAACCCTTGATGCTTGCAGGATCACGGCCAAAATCCCTGCCGGTAACAAACCTGCCGTCCGGCAGCAGGGTAACGTGCTGCCCGATATCGTTCCAGCCGTTGTTCTCCTTATGATACCGCCTCATGGCTGCCTGCCAGTAAAGAGGATCGGGCTTTTTGAAATAGGTTTCATGATCTGGCCGCCAGGTATGGTGCAGGTGCAGCTCCTTATGGTTATATTTTGCCAGCATGTTCAGTAATCCATCAATGCTGATAACTTTATCCAAATCATTCACCCCTTTTCCTATACTTCATATTATGAACTGCAGGAATTTTTGGGAAAAAAATATCATTTCCTTTATATAATTTTCATGAAAGTAAGGAAAAGGGTCTGTAATACAATTATTTTCCGGCGGAAAACAGCAGAATACCGATAATTGTTTTGGCATCCGTTATTTTACCTGCATTAACCATCTGCAGCGCTTCATCGAAGGGAATTTTATCAAAGGCAAGCAGTTCGTCTGTGTCCAGCTTTTGATCCGAAACCCTTTTCAGATTTGAAGCTGAAAAGATATGTATTTTTTCATTATGTACGCCGGGGGAGGCATAAATGCTGGCCAGCAGTTTCCATTTGTCTGCCCTGTACCCGGTTTCCTCCATAAGTTCCCGTTTAGCTGCATCCAGGGGCTCTTCCCCCTCATCCACCAGTCCGGCCGGCAGCTCCAGCATATCCCTGCCTATCGGATAGCGGTATTGGGTAACCAGCAAAATTTCATTATTCTCATCAACCGCCACTACAGCCGCTGCATCTTTGTGAAAGACTGCTTCCCTTACAGTTTTGATGCCGTTTTGCAGTTCTACATGGTCTTTTACCACTTTTATGATTCTGCCGTTGTATATTTCCTGCCTGGATATGATTTTCAAAACCATCAGCTCCGTTTGAAGTTACTTGAATCTATTTATCCAATACTTCAGGATTTACCACATGGAAAGGCTGCCGTCCGCTGAAAAAGTCAATAATGTTCCGGGCCGCTTCCCTGTTCATGTTTATCCGGGTTTCAACAGTATCGGTGCCTATATGAGGGGTGAGGACCACATTATCCATTTTCAGCAGCTCAGGTGAAATTTTCGGTTCATTTTCAAAAACGTCCAGGCCTGCTCCGGCAATTCTGCCTTCGGACAGGCATTTAACCAGAGCCTTTTCATCAACAACAGGACCCCTGGAAGTGTTTATCAGATATGCCCCAGGCTTCATCATGGAAAGCTCCCGGTATCCTATAAGGTGCCTGGTCTCCTCGGTCAGAGGTGTATGTATGCTGATAACATCTGCTGTCTGAAGCAGTTCATCCATCCTCTTGTATGAGGCCTCCAATTCCATCTCAATTACCGGATCCAGCCTTTTTCGGGTGTAATAGGAAATCCGCATGCCGAATGCGGCAGCCCTTTTGGCTACAGCCTTCCCAATGCGCCCCATGCCTATAATGCCCAGTTCTTTTCCAAACAAATCCCGGCCCATGTATGTCATCATGCTCCAGCGGAAGCCTCTGTCCTGCCGGAGCCTGCGGTCCAGCTCGGATATGCGCCGCATGACGCTGAGCATCAGGCCTAAGGTTATTTCTGCTGTGGAGTCGGTTACCACGTCGGGTATATTGGTTACCACAATCCCCCTGGCTGTGGCTGCTTTTGTGTCCACATTGTCATAACCTGCCCCGTATACACTGATAATTTTAAGTTCCGGCGCGGCATCCATTATCTCTTCATCCACATTAATTCCGGCGGCAATCATGCCATGGCAGCCTTTAACCGCTTTTAAAAGCTCTGGCTTGAATCTGCCGCCGGATCTTTCCATCATTGTTACATCAAACCCGGCCTTTAATTCTTCAAAACCTTCCTGGCCGAGAGGATAAGTTATAAGCACTTTTTTCCTGCCCATTGCCAGCTCCTCTTTTTATCACTTTTTACTTGAATATAGTAAATTAACTATGCTGTTGAATTTATTTTATACAAAAACAGGAAAAAATCAACCGGCATGGACAGAATTGCAGAATTAATCTTTATAGCCGGAAGCTTCCTCATACAGCCAGTAGGAGATTTCGAAGTCTTCATCCCCTTCCCTCTCGGCTATATACAAGCGGGTAAATTCCGTAACACCTGTGCCTTCAACAATAACCCTTTTTTCATAATAAGGGCTGTTCTGGTCCTGGTACAGAACCGTATATGCCCGGGCACCGTTTTTTTCCTCAATCTTTTCTATTGAGCATTTAAGTTCAACATCCTCACCGTTTGTTCCCTTCACCGTCTGGGTCCAGCTGTTCCCTTCCTCCAAGGGCAGCTTTAATAAAACCATGCTATCAAACTGGTCCATCATCATCTGGCCTTTTTTCTCCTGTATTAAGGAATCGGAAGTGACAATGTAGTTTACCTTGATATCAAAATCCCTGTCAGATTCGCCGGCTGAAAGATCAAATACCTCGCCTTCGGCTTCATAAATTACCTTGCCGTCTTCTTTCCTTATCTTTTCCAATTCCAGTTCATGGCCGTATTCGGCAAAACCGTTGTAGACCCATTCATAATCTTCCCTTTCGGGCAGCAGGGCTGTCAATTCAGCAGCTGCTCCCCTTTCATCATCCTGCTTTTTATCATCCGCATCATTTTCATCCTGAGGAGGTTCAGCTGAAGGTTCGGGGGAAGTATCCGGCGTTTCTGCAGGCTCCCGGGACTGGCCGGGTTCTGCCGTTTCCGCAGGTTCAGGTGTCTGATCAGGCCCAGGCTGGTTTCTCCCAGCACAGGCTGAAAGCAAAAGAGCTGATATGACAATTGAAATTAACAGATATGCTAAACGGGATTTCATAGGATTCCACTCCTTAAAAAAATTTTATGGTTTTTCTTACCATCATGCTGTCCTTTTATAACAGCTGAATTATTAATATTATGTTAATTTATCCGGAATCCTATGAAATATGATGGTAACAATAAAACCCGGATCACCTGTCAACTATGCTGTAATCCGGATGAATATCGCTGACCTTGCCTTTAAGCCCGCCGCTTAAGAAGATTTCTTTCTCTTCATTTACAATCATGGCTTCTACGCCTTCAAGGCGGTTGGCCAGTTCAAGGCCTTTTTCCGCTCCCATTACAAACAGGGCAGTGCTTAAAGCATCGGCATCGATGCCTTTTTCAGTTATAATAGTTACGCTGATTACCCCATTTTTGGCCGGATATCCGGTTTCCGGGTCGAATATATGGTGGTAGCGCTCACCGGTTTGTTTAAATATTTCCACGTTGTAACGCTCATAATCTCCTGAGGTGACAATTGCACAGTCTTCGGCCTGTACAACTGCTATATGATTCTTGTCTGCATCATTTTTCTTCCTGGGATTCTGAATGCCGATTCTCCAGGGAGAACCGGTCTCTTTTCTGTTTATCACCATGATGTTGCCCCCCAGGTTAATCAGGGCATGCTCCACATCATGTTCCTTTAATATCCGCACTACCTCATCGCCGGCATAGCCTTTTGCAATGCCTCCGAGATCTATGGCCATTCCTTTGTTTTCCAGAAATACCGTCTGCTCTTCCTCATCCAGCTTTATCTTCTTGTAACCTACAAAGGCAAGGGCCTGCCTTATCTCCTCATCATCAGGTATGACCGGCCTGCCTGCCGGCAAGTCCCACAGTCTGCTGATGGGCAGAGTGGAGATGTCAAAGCTGCCCTCTGACAGCTCGGCATATTCCAAGGCCTTTTTTATTACAAAAAAAGTGTCCGGATTTACTTTTACCGGCTGTATCCCTGCATTTTCGTTAATTCTGGATATATCACTGTCCGGCAGGGTGGCACTCATCCTCTGTTCGATCTGCTGGATGCGGTCTATTGCCTTTTTAAGCCCTTCCCTGGCATTCCGCCCTTCTGCTACGGAAAAGCTCATGAATGTATCAAATGCAAACAGGTTTTCCTCAATCCGCCCGCTTTTTGGCTTGCTGCAGGATGCCAGGAGCAGGAAAACCATGACCAGTATAAGCAAATAAGTAAGTTT
Source organism: Clostridiales bacterium DTU083 (assembly GCA_001512915.1). GTDB lineage: Bacteria > Bacillota > Clostridia > Caldicoprobacterales > DTU083 > DTU083. Next base: position 28,353 of record LFTC01000048.1, read on the forward strand.
CTTCTTCATATCCATGCCTCTTTTTATTTAATCTCCTATATATTAGCATACTTGCTTTCCGCAAAAAAGATAAATTTGTTTATTATTCGTCAATCCAGGGTATTAATAAAGTAGTTAAAACAAATCGAAACAGGAGGGTTAATAAATATGAAGCACTACGAAAAATTGAACGAATACCTATCCAACCTTGCAGTATTAAATGCAAACTTACATAACCTGCACTGGAATGTTGTGGGAAACCAATTTGTCCAGATTCATGAATACACTGAGAAATTATATGATGATGTTTTTGAAAAATTTGATGCCGTGGCTGAAATCCTGAAAATGAAAGGGGAAAAGCCATTAACAAAACTGTCTGAGTACCTGGAAAATGCATCCATCAAGGAGCTGGACGGTGACAGATTCTCCTGCAGAGAAGTGCTTGAAATTATCGAAGGTTATCTGGATGATATGAGAAAACTGGCAACCGAAATCCGTAACGAAGCAGATGAAGAAGGCGATTTTGAAGTAGTAATGGAATTTGAAGAACATGTTGCAGGTTACAGCAAGGAGCTGTGGTTTGTAAGATCTATGCTGGCTTAATCCCAAGACAGCTGGATAGCCACCCTGAAAAAGGGGCTGCTGCAAAACCAGTTTATCTGGCGCAGCAGCCCCTTTACTGTTTGTTATTTTTTAATCATATTGTATTATCTTGCAAATTATATGGAGAATAAGGGCTAATGCTGTCCAAAGCATTGCGCAAGTTCATATCTAGACGTTACAATTCTGCTAAGGATAACAAATGCATAACAGGGGGTTTATCATGCGATACCATATTCAAAACAAGATTTATCATGTCGAACTGCTCCCGCCAAAACAAGAATCCGAAAAACTGGAAAAAGATCTTGAACTGTTCACAAAAAAATATAAGCGCGTTTTGGAAAACGGCTATTGTGCCTGCATTACCGACAATGCCATGGGCAATCTGTCCTTCCAGGGAACTGAAATGATAGATGTGCTGGGCCTTCCGGTAGAACCGGAACAGGTTATGATTCATTTAAATACTTTTCACACCAAGGAAAATCTGGACGAGATATTGAATTCCTGCATTGACATGGGCATCAAGTATCTGCTGGTGGTCAGCGGAGACGGTTCTGAACGCCTGCCCAAGCTCAAGCCTTCGGACATCGGCATCACCGGTTCAGAATCCGTTACCTCCGTAGAGCTTTTAAAATACATCAACAGGGAATATCCGGACAAATTTGTTTTAGGCGTTGCCTTCAATCCGTATGAGCCGGAAGATCATGAATTTGAAAAAATGGAGAGAAAGATGGCTGCAGGTGCAGAATTTGTTGTCACCCAGCCCCTGATAGAAAAAAATCCGGCAGTTGACAGGCTCCTGGAGAAATATCCGGACGTGCCCGTTATTGTTGAAGCATGGATGAGCAAAAAGCTGCATCTTTTATCAGACGCTGTAGGCTATACCATTCCTGAAGATGAAGCATATGATCCCATCGAAACCCTTAAAATGCTTCATAAGATGTATCCCGGCTGCGGGGTTTATTTATCACTTCTCAGCTTCAAGAACCATTTTGATCTGTTAAAGGAAACTTGGATATAATTATCTAAAAATAGGAGGATGCATAGTGAAAATAGTTGTATGCGTCAAACAGGTTCCGGCCAGCAATGATGCCAAAATAGACCCTGTTACTAAGCGGATTGTCAGGGAAGGAATCAAGTCCATCATGAATCCCTTTGATCTTTATGCATTGGAAGAAGGGATCAGGCTGAAGGAAAAATTCGGCGGCCAAGTAATTGCCCTATCCATGGGGCCGCCAAAAGCAGAAGCAGTGCTGAGAGAAGCCCTGTCTGCAGGGGCAGACCACGCCATACTTCTAAGCGACAGGGCATTCGGAGGCTCCGATACATGGGCCACCAGCTATGCACTGGCCAAGGCCATAGAAAGAATCGGCCATGTGGACCTGGTGATCTGCGGCAAGCAGGCCATAGATGGAGATACTGCCCAGGTAGGGCCGGGCATTGCCGCCCATCTGGACTGGATGCAGGCTGCCGGTGTCATGGAAGTTCAGGTGAAAGATTCCAGCATCATAGTAAAGCGGATGCATGAGGAAGGCCATGACATCTGCCAGCTTCAGCTGCCTGCAGTCATTACCGTGGTTAAGGATATCAATACACCCCGGGTTCCCACCTTGAGAGGCCGGCTGGCAGCCCTGAAATATGAGCTGCCCGTATGGAAACCGGCGGATATCGGAGCGGATCCCGAAAAGCTGGGCCTTAACGGATCACCAACCCGGGTTGTGAAAACCCAGCCCCCTGATCCAAGACAGGCCGACACCATTCGAATAGAAGGAACACCTAAGGAATGCGCCCGGGCTCTGGTACACGAGCTGCGGCTGCGCAGCCTGATTTAGCAAAGGAGAATGGATATGCTTACATTAACCGATGCAGACAGAAAACAATATGAGAATATTTGGGTGGTAGCTGAAGTATCATCCGGCCGGATCCAGCCGGTTACCCATGAGCTTATAGGTAAGGCCAGGGAACTGGCGGATGCAAGTAAGAGCCAGGTCTGGACTGTAGTTATGGGTTCAGGCATCAGTCAAATGGCAGAATCTCTTTTTGCCTACGGATCCGACTGTGTTATTGCGGTAGACGATGCCAGGCTCAATGGAATTCAGGATGAAATCGAAGCCAATGTTTTAGTCAGGCTGATCAGGAAGTATAAGCCGGAAGTGGTGCTCTGTGCCGCCACAACAAAGGGAAGGGCTCTGATCCCCAGAGTTGCAGTAAAGGCCGACTGCGGGCTGACTGCCGACTGCACCGGCTTGTCCATCGATCCTGAGAACGGTGATCTTCTGCAGACCAGGCCTGCCTTCGGCGGAAACATTATGGCCACAATCCGCAGCCCCAAACACAGGCCCCAGATGGCTACGGTGCGCCCCAGGGTTATGAAGGCGCCTGAGCCGGATAAGAGCCGTACAGGGAAGATTATTAAAGAAAGCATTTTGGATACAGATGCAGATAAAATGAAAAAAATAATTGAAATCTTTCAAAGCAAGGAAGCCGCTTTCAACCTGTCGGATGCCCGAATAATAATTTCGGGAGGCCGGGGCGTTAAAGGCCCGGAAGGATTTGAACTGCTGAAGCGCTTTGCCTCCAAGGTAGGAGGAGCGGTGGGAGCCAGCAGGGCCGCCGTGGATGCAGGCTGGATCGGATACAATCATCAGATAGGCCAGACCGGCCAGACCGTGCAGACCACCTTATACATCGCATGCGGTATTTCCGGGCAGATCCAGCACCTGGTAGGAATGCAGTCCAGCGATGTAATAGTGGCCATAGACATAAATCCTGACACGCCCATGATGCAGATGGCAGACATTGCTATCGTAGGTGATCTGTTCGAAGTCATTCCCGAGATATTAAATGAAATTCCAAAATTATAGAGCTCTGTAATTCCAAATTTAAGGGGGATATCCATATGATAATAATCGGCGAGAAGATCAATACCAGCATTAAGGCTGTCAGGCCGGCAGTGGAAAAGATGGACACGGAAGCCATACAGCAGCTGGCCAAAAAGCAGGCGGAAGCAGGAGCCCATTATATAGACGTAAACTGCGGCACCTTCACCAGCAAGGAGCCGGAATTGATGGAATGGCTGGTTAAAACGGTCCAGGACGCAACGGATCTGCCTCTTTGCATCGACAGCCCCAATCCGGAGGCCCTGGAAGCCGGGCTTAAATCTTACAGCGGCAAAAAGCCCCTGATAAACTCCGTTACCGCCGAAAAGCAGAGATTTGAATCCATCATTCCTCTGGTAACCGAATACAACACCTCTATTATTGGCCTGTGCATGGACGACAGCGGAATGCCGGAAGATGCGGATCAAAGGGTTAAGATAGCCGATTGGCTTATAAACAATATGACCAAAAGAGGAATTGACATTAGCGACATATTTATAGACCCCATGGTGCGCCCGGTTTCTACAGGAACCCATTATGGGCTGGTTGCCCTGGAAACCATCAGACGCGTTATGGAGGAATTTCCTGGTGTTCACACCACCTGCGGCCTTTCCAATGTTTCCTTCGGACTTCCTGCCCGCAAGCTGATCAACCAAACCTTTTTGATTACAGCCATAGCTGCAGGGCTGGACAGTGCCATACTGGATCCTTTGGATAGGAAAATCATGTCTTTTGTATATTCTGCCGAATTATTGATAAATAAAGACGAATTCTGCATGAATTACCTGGCAGCCTACCGGGAAGGCAGGCTGGAAGCATAAAGGTTTTACACTTCCAGTTGAATGAAGCGTTCAACCCCTTTGGTAAACAGAAGCTTGCCAAGCAACAGGCAGAGAAGAACGTATTCCAGAGTGAGAATAATGAGTGCAGCAGGCAGGCTGAGGGAGAAGATAAATACCGCTGCGCTCCCTATAGCAGGAACAAAAGCTGCAAGCATATTGTAAAGAACATTTATATTCTGCTTGACGGCCTTTTGTTCGCTGTCCCAATCAAGCTTGGGGTTGTAAAGATCGATAAGCAGCCCGGTTAAGCTGGTATAGAGCACGGGCAGCCATACAACCGCCAGAATCAGCAGGCTCAGCCATATGGAAATCTTAAGTACCAGGATTCCAAATATAATCATAGACAGAACCGATACCAGGCCAAGCAAGAATCCGGAAAGGATTTTTGCGGTCAATTGCTGCCGGTAGCTTACCGGCAGATATTTTTTTATGAACAATTCCTGCCCTTCCCTGGAAATTGAGGTGGAAGTTATGCCGTTGCTGGCGCTGAAAAACAAGGCTGCAATAAAGGCGCCTGCCAAAATCATGCCTTCAATGCCCGGCCTGTTCATTACCTGAGACAGCTCCCTTATTACATTTATTTCCTCTGGCTGAAATATCAAGGGCAGCAGGATAAAAATGGGCCACAGGAAGTTAATCATTACGCAGTTTATGAAATATATGGGAGTGCGGAATAGCAGTTTTAACTCCGTTCTGGTATAAGTACCGATAACCGAACCTCTTACAGCCTCCTCTGCCAGCTGCTTTCTGCCCTGTTTGTTTCTTTTTGAACCTGTCTCGGAAAGACCGGCTGCACCTTTCAGATAAATCAGCTGGGCCAGCCAGAGCAGAATCATAAATATAAGGATTGAAAAACCTGCATAGATCAAGAGGCTCATAAAACCTGAAAGCTGGTTGTGATAAATCATAGCCTCAGCTCCCCACCTGGCTGTGGGGAAAATGCCGGATGTCAGGACAACCAGTGAATTTTCTCCTTTTTGAACCAGCTCCATGATTTCTTCCGGAGACATGCGGCCCAATACATTCTGCATAACAATATTCAGGCCCAGGCCCAAAAATATGCCTATCATCCCGCCCAGCATTCTTACAGTGTCTTTATAGCGGGACAGATTGGTAAAACGCATAATTATCATAATAATTACCGAAGCAATGGATAAGGGAGTTACAGGCAGAAGCAGAAATACTATTAAACCGTAGAGATAAAACATGGGGCTGCATTTCATATAGACCCCGTAAGTTATCCAAATGGGCAGAAAAAATATTGCGGTTGTAAAATATTCATAGATGGTAACAACCAAAAATTTGGCAGCCACAATCTGCCTGGGTTTCAGCGGCAGAGGCAGAAGCATTTCCACATCGGAAGAAAAGTAAAAGGTGCTGATCACGTAAAATATGCCGAATACGAAAACAATAGTTGAGTTAATGGCAATGCCCCAGCTTAAAATCACGCCTTCCTGCCCCATGGATTTTAATACTGTTAATAGACCTGTTACAACAAAAGCAATGCCGAACATAAATGAAGGAATAAGAATTGCAAATACAATCAGTATGGCAATCTTGGTAAATGTACTGCTTCCTTTAAGGTTCAGGCCTTCCCCGTTTTTTATAAGCGTCCGCGCCAGTAATAATGTTTTATTCTTCACTTTCCGTCAACTCCAGGAACATACTCTCAAGGGATGAATTCTTTTTAAAGTGCTCCTGCATTTCCTCCATGGTGCCGCAGAAGAGAATCTGCCCCTTATTGATAATTGCAACCCGGTCGCATACCTTCTCTGCCACGTCCAGCACATGGGTGGAGAAGAAAACGGTGTTGCCCCTGTCAGCATGTTCTCTCATCATTTCCTTGAGCAGGAAGGAAGAACGGGGATCCAGGCCTGTCATGGGTTCATCCAGTATCCATACAGGCGGGTTGTGCAAAAGCACTCCTATTAAAACAATCTTTTGGCGCATGCCGTGGGAATAACTCTGGATGCGGTCCTGCAGCACATCCGTCATTCCAAAATGCCTGCTTAGTCTTTCAATACGTTCCTTGCGCTCTTCTGTTGACACATCATACATATCCGCCATAAAATTCAGGTATTCAATGCCCTTTAGGCGCAGAAACATATTGGGAGTATCAGGCACATATCCGATCTGTTTTTTTGCTTCCAGCGCTTCTTTCTCAATATCCCTGCCATTCACAAGAATGGTGCCGCTGTCGGCATTTAATATGCCGGCAATAAGTTTGATGGTTGTGGTCTTGCCGGCACCATTCGGGCCCAGAAAGCCGAAAATTTCACCGTCAGGAATTGTAAGGCTCAGGTTATCCACTGCCTTTACAGTGCCCCCATAGGTTTTGCTTACATTTTTAAGTTCAATCACTCGCCTGCCCCTTCCTTTCGCATCAAAAAACCCTGTTACTGATTTTCCACTATCTCTTTCAATTGCTGATATAAATTCTCAGTTTCTGCAGGGTTGTTAAAATTTATAATTATCCATTCATTGCCGGTATACATATAAATAAAGGGCCCTCCGTAGGAGAAGGAAATAAGCCTGGTACGACCTAAACCTTCCACCTCATAAATGCCCCTCCTGGCGAAGCCAAACAGATCCATACCGTTAATGCGGGTCTGGATTTCAGGAATAGAATCTCTTAGCTCCAGCCTCTGTATATCCACCGGGCGCAGCTCAACGCCGTACATACCCGAAATTTTTACATAATTCTCATTTACTTCCACGCGGGGAGGCCTTATACCCAGGTAAAACAATATTGCCACTGCTAATATGACCGCTATGTTTACCGCCAGACGGACTTTTTGATATTGCCTGTTTGTTCTCTGCGGCTTCGTGCTTTCTTGGTGAATTTCATACTGTTTGCTGTTCATGCCATTATCTGTCCCTTGCCTCTTGTATTTTGTCAAACGGCATGTTGCTGAACAATGCCGGAGAAATCCTAGTAATCCAATAAAGTGCAACAAGTGCCAAAACCGCTATATATGCCATTGCGATATACATACCGCCTGCCATGCCCTGTATAAACACCAGAGGGAAATTCAGCACAAAATGTGCCAGGAAAGCATATAAAACGAAGCGGGTTTTCTTAGATGCCAGGCCGTAAACCACAAGCAGGGAAAAACCTATATGCAGTATTATCGACAGCACCCTTTCAATGCCTGCCATCAAGAACATAACGGGAGAAGTATTGATGATAAGATCCGCCGCCTTTGACAAGGCTCCGGTGGGATCATTTGCCGGATTTAAGATGCCCAGGTTGATTACTGCCATCAATATAAGATTATTGATATATGTAAAACCAACCAGGGAAATTGCTTCAAAACCTCCATGGCCTATTCCGAAAGCAATGGCATTAATCCGGTCTGTTTTCTTCTTCAAAAACAGTTTATATACAAGAACCCGTCCGCCTTCTTCAAAAAGGGCTGCGGTAAATGCCATGAAGAAACTGTAAAATACCAGGTTCCATCCTTCAAGATTGGGATTGGTCCCCGGATAGTAAGACTGCAGAATTCTTAATAGAGGAATCCGCAGTATCAGCTGAAAAATAAGAAATGTGAGAGCGCCTAACAAAACTGTTGTAACCGGCGCCTTATACTTTCTGCAAAACCATATTGCCAGCAGAAGGGGAAAAACCAGTGACAATAGCAAAGTGATTGCCGAAAATGCTATTGTTAGACCTGGTACCATATACTTCTCCCCTCTCCAGCACATGTCTTTTTTAAATTATCATAATTAACAGTCTTTATCAATTCATTTTGACAAAACCGTCAAAAAAAAGACAAGCTGCCATGATAACAGCTTGCCTGGTTTTTATTTAAAGGATTTCAACTGAATAGGTTTCGCGCAGCCGTTTACTTTCTTCTACATATTTTTTGTTTTGTTTGCTGGCTGTCAGGATACTTCTTATGTTATCTTCAACTTCCTCAAAATCCTTAAAGCCGGCCTTTTTCCTGTCTGTCAGCTTGATAATGTGGTAGCCGAATTGGGTCTGAACCGGCCTGCTGATCTCATTTATCTCAAGTCCGAAGGCAGCTTCTTCAAATTCAGGCACCATCTGTCCCCGGGAGAAATAACCCAGATCTCCTCCTACGGACGCTGATGGGCATATGGAATATTTCTTGGCCGCTTCTTCAAAGAACAAACCTTTTTTCAGATCCCAGTACAGCTGCTCTGCCTGCTTAGCATCCTCCACCAGAATATGCTTCGCCTGAATTGTTTCCGGTTGTTTGAACTCACTGCGATGAGCCTTGTAATATTCAAACGCCTCTTCCCTGGTTACCTCTACATCTTCCAGCAGTTTTCTGAGTCCGTATTGCTTTAGAAGCTCCGCCTGCATAAGCTCCATTTCAGCCTTGAATTCTTCATCCTGATCCAGGTTCTTTTTCCTGGCGTCCACATAAATCAGTTCCTGGGTAATAATTTCATTCAATAGGGTTTTTCTTCCTTCAGGGGTATCGAACTGAACAGCTCTTTGAGGTCCCAGGCCTGCCAGCAGCCGGTCAACGTGTTCCTCTGTAATCTCCCTGCCTTCGACGATTGCCAAAACTTTCTTTTCAGACATAATTTTACTCCTTTTCTGCTTAATTGTACTTAATAATAACAGAAACAGGCAGGCCTGTCTATCTTTTTAGGCTAGAATTAAGATATATTTGGAATACTAACAATAGATAATTGAACTATAGAAAACCGAAAAGGAGTGGATGCTTATTGAGAAGGAACCGCAGAACTCTGGGAAAAATGATGTCTGAATTTTCACAGGAGCTGGGCATATCCGGACAAAAGAAAAGCGGGCTGGCAGCGAAAATGCTTTGGGCAGCGGGAAGCGCTGCAGGATTTTACCTGGTCCGCCAGCTTTATAATAGGATGAAATAGCATAATACTAAAAGAACAGTGTTTGAAAAAGCAAACACTGTTCATTCTTGTTTGGAAGTATCTTCCACGTGCCTTTTAATGGCTTCAAAACTTTCCGGGCTGATAACATGCTCTATCCGGCATGCATCTTCAGTGGCTGTTTTCTCGTCTACCCCAAGATCCATAAGCCAGTCGGAGAGGAATTTATGCCTCTCGTACATGGTTTCTGCTATTCTGCGCCCTTTATCGGTAAGCTCGATAAAGCCTTTTTCATCCATCTCGATATATCCATTTTCACGTAGATTCTTCATTGCCACGCTGACACTGGGTTTTGTATATTCAAGTTCATTCACTATATCAATGGACCGGACATTTTCGTGCTTCTTTTTCAGCATCAGTATAGTCTCAAGGTAGTTTTCCGCCGATTCATAGATCTTCATCCGCGTTTCAAAACTCCTTTTTATTGATTTATAAACCTTCCATATTTTAAGTATAACATAAATTAAAGCTTTTGATTTACAAGATATAATCAAAAATTTGCTGAATTTATTATATAAACGAACGGTATATATATTAAACATAATTTTTCAAAAATTAATTGACTGTAAAAAACCTTCATGCTATACTGAGATCGGGTTAGTCATAACTAACTCTATAAAAGCAGCATATATACATAATGAAGGGCAAGGGGAATGGTTATGGATAGGAATCTGTATAATGTAGAAATCGGCAAAGAATATATAGTAACAGAAACACCTGATATAAAGCTTTTAAACAGCATAGGCATTTTTGAAGGCGCCAGAATTAAAAAGGAAAACATGTACAGGTTCGGCGGGCCGGTTTCAGTGTCAATATCCACTCGCAAAATAGCCATTGGAAAAAACATTGCAGAAAGAATTCATGTTAAGGAGGCACTGTAAATGGCTTGCCATGAGCTTACTGAAGACAGACAGGTTCTTGCCAGTGAAAATAAGATACTTTTGATGGGATCGCCCAATGTAGGAAAAAGTGTCTTTTTTTCTGCCTTTACCAATATACATGTTGTCAGCTCCAACTATGCGGGCACAACGGTTTCATACATGAAAGGGACTCTCCCCCTTAACGGGGTTAACTATAATCTGATTGACGTGCCAGGTACTTACTCACTTACAGCTACTTCCGAAGCCGAGGAAGTGGCTGTAAAGTTTTTGACCAGCAACCCCAAAGCAATCCTGTTTGTTTTAAATGCTGCCGACCTGGAAGGCAGCGTAAAGCTGGCACTGGAAGTGCTGGAATATAACATTCCCATGGTTGCTGCGCTAAATCTTTCAGACGTGGCTGAAAGACAAGGCAGGAAAATAAATGTAAAGCTGCTGGAAAAGAAACTGGGTATACCCGTTGTTCCTACGGTTGCAGTAAAAGGACAAGGGCTTAAAGAGCTGGAGGACAAGCTGGCAGAGGTGCTGGCTGAAGCCGATTCTCAAGCCTGTGCCGCTTGCGGCAGCTGCGCCGGCTGCAGCGGCTGTCCTGCGGGTGCCCCGGTATTGAGCTACTGGGAAAGAGCCCGGGAAATAGTTGCAGCCTGCGTTACAGATACCAATGCGGCACCAAGCAGGCTGGACAGGTTTGGCGAAGCCCTGCTCCGCCCCTGGCCCGGAATTCTGCTTTCAATTATTATCATGCTTGCCAGCCTGGGAGTAGTTGTAGGAGCAGGCAAAGCCTTAAGGGCTGTATTGCTGCTTCCCTTGGTAAATCAGGGAATTGTGCCGCTGTTTGAAAGGCTGTTTGCCGGCATTGCCATGCCTGAAGTGCTGCGCAACGTACTCATCGGCCAGTTCGGCATTTTCAGAATCAGCTTTGAATGGATTCTGGCCCTGGTTATGCCTTATGTCCTCCTGTTCCAGCTGGTATTCTCCTTCCTGGAAGACAGCGGCATTCTGCCCCGAATGGCAGTTCTCTTTGACAACGTCATGAGCAAGCTGGGCGTTCAGGGCGGCAGCCTAATCAACATCATGCTGGGCTTTGGGTGTGCCGTTCCTGCAATAATCGGCACAAGAACGGCAACTACCAGAAAGGAAAGGCTGATTATAACCACCATAGTCTGTTTCTCCATACCCTGCATATCTCAGACAGGTGCGCTGATCTCCCTTCTTTCCGATTATTCCTACTGGCTGCTTCTGGCTGTATTCTTAACAGGAGCTTCGGTATTCATCCTCATGGCCAGGCTTACCAGCAGGATGCTCAAGGGCAAGGTGGACCCCCTGGTAATAGAAATCCCAAATCTGCTCATGCCCGAACGCAAGGCATACTTTAAGAAATTCTTTGTAAGGGTAAAGCAGTTCCTTGTGGATGCTGAAGGACCTATGATGATTGCAGTTGTAATTGCTGCACTGCTTGCTGAAACAGGCATACTGAACGGTATCAGCAGCTTTTTGAAGCCATTGGTTTCCGGCTGGCTGGGCCTTCCCCCTGAAGCTTCCATGTCTTTGATCCTGGGGATTATCCGGCGGGAAATGTCGGTAGCTCCGCTTCTGTCCATGAACCTGACCGGGCTTCAGATGTATGTAGGGGCTGTTGTTTCCATGATATATGTGCCCTGCCTGTCGGTATTTGGAATACTGGCAAAGGAATTTAATCTGAAGGTTGCCCTTTCCATAGTGGCAGGCACTGTATTCCTGGCCCTCTTAATGGGCGGCGTGCTGAATCATCTGGGCCAGCTTGTGCTTTTAATGTTCTAAGGGGGTTAATCAGCTTGCGGATAATTAAGCTCACCCAGTTTATAGAGCTGCTGGCAACCAAGAACAGACTGGCATACTGCATAACTTCTGCATACTACCGCTTCCTGGTAAAAAGGGAAGCGGTTTTAGCCAATATAAACGAAAAAGACCGGGTGCTCTGCATAGGAGGAGGCATCTGTCCCTATACAGCTATTCTGCTTCACAGGTATACCAGGGCGCATGTTACCGTAGTAGACAGCAATAAAAGATGCGTGGAAGAAGCCAGGAAGTTTATAAGCAGAAAAGGCTATAAAAACATAAATGTTGTATTGGGAAAGGGCGAAGACCTAAGCTATGACGGGTATACGGTAATTCACCTGGCCATGCAGATCACTCCCAAGGAACTGGTATTGAGGGAAGTGCTGAGCAGGGCCCAGGAAGGCACTCGGGTACTGATACGCAAGCCCAAAAAGGGAGTTGAAAGGCTGTATTGCAGGGCGGCAGAGGAAGAGAAGCATTTTGCCAGGTGCATTAAACACAGCCTGTTTTCCAATGTAGATTATACCTCCGTATGCATTGTTGACAGAGAAGCAGTGGGAAGCACAATATGAAAAGAATATCCGAATTGCAGAAGAAACCTTTATTCAAAACATTCCCTTTTAAAACAATACTTGCAGTATTGGCAACGGGGATGCTTGCATACCTCCTTGCCAAGACGGACCTTAAGCTCTTATGGGCTCATTTAAGGCAGCTGCCCCTGCCCATAATGCTTCTGCTTATAGCCCTACAGCTGTTAACCCAGCTGGCGCTGAATTATCAGTGGTACCGGCTGTGTAAATCCCTCAATATGAAAACCTCTTTTTTCAGGCTGCTGGTTGCAAATTCCTACGGGGTGATAGCAGACGCCATAACTCCCGGTGAAAAAGTGGGAGGAGAAGTAGTGCGGGTAGTGCAGCTGAAACGAATGCTGGGTTACGGCACCGGCCAATCCGCATCTTTGACTGCCATTCAAAAATCCATCAGCATCTTTGCGCTGGTGTTATTAAACATAGCAGCCTTGGCGGCCCTGTCCGGGAGAATAGGCTTTCTTCAGGCTGCAGCTGCGAAGACAGTTCTGATACTGATTCTGGCAGCATTGGCTTTATTCTTACTGTCAATGGTTTTTTATACGGATAAGATAAACAGCTTTATGCAAAGACTTCCCTTTAACGGTAAAACAGCCCGGGGAATAAAAAAATGGATGATGGGTTTTGCAAGTGATACAAAGCAAATCAGCAGCCAGCCTAAAAGATGGATATTTCAGCTGCTGCTGTCCTTCGGAATCTGGGCCCTGTTCCCTATGAAACTTTTTATACTGGTATCCCAGTATACCGTTGTAAATATATTTGTTTTATACGCCGTAACCTTTATTTCCTACTTTGCGGCCATGATTCCCATTCTGCCTGGAGGCCTGGGCACCTTTGAAGGCACCATGAGCGGTCTTTTGCTGGTTTACGGCCTAACTCCAGAGGAGGCTGTGGCAGTAAGCCTGGTGTTCCGCTTTGTAACCTTCTGGTTTGTAGTTCTGCTCAGCGCGGCTGTTATCCTCTTATGGAAACTCTTAAGTTATATAAGGAAGAAAGAATATGGATTTGAATAAATATCTGCGCCACATACCCAATTTGATAACCGTGGCAAATATGGTGCTGGGCACCCTGGTGCTCTTCTCGGCCATTTCCCAAAAAGGGGAGGAATACCGGCTGGCAGCCTGCATTATGATTTTGATTGCCGTGGTACTGGATGTCTTCGACGGAAAAATTGCCAGGAGCTTAAATATGGAATCCAGTTTAGGCAAACAGTTAGACTCCTTCGCTGATTTAATTTCCTTTGGGCTGGCGCCCATGGCCGTTCTTCTCACCTACAACAGTTTCAGAGATTTAGGATGGCTTATATATACATGCATTGCAATCTATACCATTGCGGCAGCATACAGGCTGGCCAGGTTTAATACCGGCAACTATACAGATTTTTTCCTGGGCCTTCCTATTACAGCATCGGGCCTTATCCTCACACTGACCAATATAATTCTGCATTTTTATGATTTTTATAACCGTTCTCCCCGTACCCTTCCGGTTATTATACTAATCTGCATATTGGCTGTATTGATGGCAAGCAATATAAAAATCTATCGAATCGGTTTCAGATTATCAGGAGAAAAGTAGATATCTTTTCAAA
>LFTC01000048.1:42434-59325 GCA_001512915.1 Clostridiales bacterium DTU083
ATACCGACACGCTGTTGGCATTTTCATTAACAACATACATAAGATCTACAACTATTGTCATCTCCGTAGGCCCGCTCAGCAAGCCTGAACCAAATCTTCCTACGAATTGAGGGTTTTCCGGGTCTGCCAGGTCATAAACCGATATTGTGCTGCCGTGTGTGCCGTCGAAGTTTGCCACATAAAGTGTATCAATAAATATTTCCATGCCGATGGGATGGCTTATTTCAGCAATTCCGCCGAACTGGCCTGCCCGCTGAGGATTTTCCGGATCTGAAATATCATAGATTTCTATAGTGGAATCTCCTGCGTTGGATACATATAAAAAGGTTCCTCCCGGGAAAAGTGCCAGGCCGTTGGGCTGATTTAATTCGCCTGCACCATATTCGGCAACCTTCTGTGGATTCTCAGGGTCAATGGCAGTATGATAGACTTCTACAGTGGAGCTGTTCAGATTCGTTATATGAAGAAATGCACCCACCAGCAGGATTGCATTGGGATTGTTCATATCACCGTCTCCAAAGGTTCCGAGGGGTACCGGATTCGCCCTGTTTGTAATATCAAAAACCTGGACATTATCGGAGCCGGCATTTACAACATACAAGGTATTGACATCAGCAGCCATGCCGCAGGGCGAACTGAGAAGCCCCTGCCCGAAGGTACGCACACTGGGCGGGTTTTCGGCATCGAGCGACAGGTTGAATATTTCAACATTGCCGGTTCCAATATTGCTGACATACAGAAAATTGTGCATAAAACTCACAAGCGTTGACCTCCTTATCCATATCGTTACTTACATGATATGAGAATGAAATCGGATAGTTGCAAGTATATGGAATAATATATATCAGTGCCTGGCCAGATAAAGGGCATACTCAATCGGCTGTCTGAATAATTTCTCAAATACTCCGCTTTCTAAATGCTGAAACATCAGCTTATCCGGCTTTCCATTGACTTCTATAATCCAAAGCCGGCCTTCCGTATCGATTCCAAAATCTACGCTTATTTCCCCCAGGTTACATAAACTTTTTTCAAGGGTTACAGCTGTTTGAATGCTTATCTTCTTAAGGCAGGGCATAAGAGACTCCTCATATTTGGTGCCGGATATGACATCTTCCACACTTTTAAGGGAATAAACCAAGTTGGAAACAAATGAACTCTTATAACACACCCTGCTGGCAGTTGCAGTGACATCCCAAGTGCCTCTCCCATTTTTCTGGACCAGCAGCCGGATGTCAAAAATATGTCCATTATGCCTCATGAAGTTGATAAAAGGTTGAATTACAAAATTTCTCCTTTTCATCATGCCCGTCAAAAAGTTTAAAAGTGCCTCGGTTTGTTTAAAAATTTTCGGTGAAAGCAAGGAATGCAGATATACCTTATATATACTGTTTTCCATGCTTATCTTATAAACTCGGCTGCCCATTGAGCCTTTTGACGGCTTAATTAAAGCAGCTCCCTGATAATAAAGCAATTTAATCAGGGCTTCATCACTGTATTTAAACGTTGGTATAACAAAAGGCTCCAGTTTGCTANNAATGATGCCCTCCAGCCTTTCTGCAGTTTCGGCTGAATCCGTATAACATCTGTTATAAACCGCATCAGGCATAGGAGTTTCCGCCTTGGTCCACTCTCCGTTTTCCAAAATGATTCCGTTCAGGCGTTTCTTCTTCCAGTCAATACCGCCGGCTTTAAATTTGATTATTCTTACCGGCATGTCTTTACAATGGTTATAGAAGGGAACGGGATTCAGATTCTGGCACAAAAGGCCTATCAATGCCCGGTCTTTCATTTTAAACCGCCTCTGCAAATAATATTCAGCATGCTATATACTATTTTTTTCATTCTGTTCTGTGCCTGCTCTGTGTGGTATAATATGTGAAATGTATCAAGAGGTGCATCAGCATGAAGCATATATATGTTGTACTGTCGGCAACGCCGACCAGGATAGGCAAAATGATACGCTTCCTTACCAGAAGCGCTTATAACCATGCCTCCATCAGCCTTACCAAAGACCTGAGCCAAATGTATTCCTTTGCCCGTTACCGGGCTCATAATGCACTGGTGGGCGGCTTTATCCAGGAATTTCCGCAGAGGCTCACCCTGGGAAGGGAAGCGGAAGTTCAGATCAAGGTGTTTGAAATTCCTGTGAATGAAGAACAATACAGCAAAATAACGGAATTTATATATAAGATCCGGGATGATGAGGAACAATGCATCTATAATTCCCTGGCCGTTTTAGGCCGCCCTTTCGGATGGGGGTGCCATACCTATAAAGCCTATGTATGTACAGATTTTGTTGTAAAAGCCCTGATGCACGGCCAGATCAACCTGGCCCAATCCATGCTGGCACCTATGACCCCTGCCGAAATGGAACGTCTTTTGGATCCCTTCCTGATATTCAAGGGAAGCCTGGATGAATACCATCCTGCTCCGGTATATAACGAGAGCCTGATAGATGACTTTTTTGCAAAAGCCCCGCTTATTCATGAATTCTACAGCACAGCCTTGCATTTTGCCCGCCTCTTTTTCCGGGCAGCCAAGGGCAGGAAGCTTGCAGGTTAAATATTGGGAATCTGCCAGTCTACAGGCTCCTGGCCGGTTTCCATGAGGAACTTGTTGGCTTTGGAGAAGTGCCTGCAGCCGAAAAAGCCTCTGCTGGCAGACAGGGGGCTGGGATGCACTGTTGTCAGCACCAGGTGGTTTTTATTTGTAATTAAAGAAGTTTTGCTTTTTGCATTATTGCCCCAAAGCAGGAAGACAACCGGACTTTCTTTTTCATTCAAGAGCTCAATTATCCGGTCGGTTAGTTTTTCCCACCCTTTGTTTCTGTGGGAGTTGGGCCTGCCTGCAACAACGGTCAGACTGGTATTCAGAAGCAGCACACCCTGCCTGGCCCAGGGAACCAGATAGCCGTTGTTGGGAATATAGCATCCCAAATCTTCATTCAATTCCTTAAAAATATTGAGAAGAGAAGGCGGTATGGCCACTCCCGGCTGTACCGAAAAGGCCAGGCCGTGAGCCTGGTTTGGGCCAGGGTAAGGATCCTGCCCCAGAATGACCACTTTGGTATTCTCATAGGAAGTAAGCCTTAGGGCCTCATATATTTTATACATATTTGGATATATCACTTTTGTGCGGTATTCATGCTTTAAAAACTCTCTCAGCTTAAGATAATAATCCTTCTTGAACTCAGCCTCAAGCAGCTTGTCCCAGTCGTTTCCCAGCGGAATCAAAGTATCACCTAATTTCTTTTTTTCCTTTTTTAAATATGTATATATTATATCATAGGCCCTGCCTTAAAATTTAGCAAGATAATGGCAGGACAGCGCAGGATATGCCCTTTACTGCTGCCGGCTTAAAGCGGATAATATAACTGATTAAAATATACATAATTTGCAGCATCGAAAGGAGCATACATTCTTGAAGCTGGGCCTGGGAATAGACACCGGAGGTACTTATACCGACGCAGTAATATATGATTTTGAAGGAAAAAATGTGCTGGCAAAAGCCAAAGCCTTAACCACCAAGGACAATCTGGCAACAGGAATAATTGAATCTTTAAGATCTCTGCCCGAAGAATATTTTAGAGATATTCAGCTGGTTTCCCTGTCCACCACCCTGGCCACCAATGCCTGTGTGGAAGGCAAATTTTCCAGGGGCAGGCTGATATTAATAGGATACGATCCGGAACTGCTTAAAAAGCTGCGCGCCAAATACGGTCTTCCGGAAACCGATGAGATGATCTTAATCCCCGGCGGACACGGCCAGCAGGGACAGGTATTGTCCGTGCCGGACTGGGATCTTTTAAAAAAACGGGTTGAAGAAGCTGACGCGGAAACCGATGCTTACGGAGTGGTTGAATACTGGGGAATAAGAAACGCGGAATTTGAACTGAAAGCCAAAAAGCTTATCAGGCAGTGGACAGGAAAACCCGTGGTTTGTGCTCATGAGCTGAGCAGTGAAATAAACTCCCTGCGCAGGGCATCCACCACCTTGCTTAACGCAGGCCTTATAAAGCTGATAGATGACCTGCTGGATTCGGTGAAGAAAGGCATGCAGGAGATGGGAATATCGGCCCCGGTTATGATTGTACGGGGTGACGGCACCATGATGTCCGAATCCTTTGCCAGGGAACGGCCGGTGGAAACCCTTTTGTCCGGACCAGCGGCCAGCGTGGTTGGAGGCATGCAGCTGACCGGATGCAAGGATGCGCTGATACTGGATATAGGCGGTACCACCAGCGATCTGGCTCTGATCAGGGGCGGGCTTACCGTATTGTCGGAAGAAGGTGTTGACATAGGCTCATGGCGGACAGGCACCAAGGCCATAAAAATCCGTACCATAGGCCTGGGGGGAGACAGCATCATCTCCTTTGATATGAATGAGCAGCTTCAGATAGGCCCCCGTAAGGCAGCACCGCTATGCTGGCTGGCATGCCACTCGCCTGAGATTAAAAAGGAACTGAAAAGGATACATGCTGAAAACAAATGGCACAGCATTTCACTGGCTGAATTTCTTTATATTGTATCCAAACCGCAGAATATTGAAAGCTTTAGCAGGGAAGAGCAGGATATATTAAAAGCTTTGGAAAAAGGCCCTTTAAGCCTGGAACAGCTGGCAGATGAAACCCAAAGCAGCGTATTTCTGCTTCGTACCGAAAGGCTGGAACAACGGGGCATAATTGCCAGAAGTGCCCTTACCCCGTCGGATATAATGCATGTAAAAGGAGAGTTTCAGGCCTGGGATTCGGAAAGCGCCCGGCTGGGCACAGAAATCATGGCCAACCGCCTCCATATGCCGCTTGATGATTTTATCAGCCTGGTTTATACCAGAATTATTCAGAAGCTTTATAATCTGATAATAGAATACCTGCTGGACGGCCGCATAAGCCCTTCCGGCAGCGATTTGGCTCCTGACACGAAGAAGCTTATGGATACAGCCTTTTACAACCCCTATGATGATATTGACATTAAAATCTCTACGCCCCTTCCCATCATAGGAATCGGCGCACCCGCTCATATATTTTTGAACCGGCTTGCAGATGCTTTGGGCACTTCTGCCCAGCTTAATGAATATTCAGGTGTAGCCAATGCTGTAGGCGCTGTTACCGGAAGCATTGTGGGAAAAGAAGAGGTGCTGATAAGACCGCGTTATGACAGAACGGGTATTGTAAGCTATGGCTGCCATGGCTCTTTTGAATACTTTGAAACAGAAGATTATGATGAGGCTTTAAAGTGGTCCAAAGATATGGCTGCCAAAGGTGCCAGGGATCAGGCTGAAGCCATGGGCGCCTCCAACATAACAGTTGAAGTGAAAGAATACAACAACGTATACAAGGACAGAAGAATTGAACTGCTGATGGAAACTGTTGTAACCGCCAGGGCTGTCGGCAACAGGACAATTGTCAACATGAATGTATAAAAATTAACAAAACATTCATATTTGATTAACACAAAAATGTTATTATATATATAGGAACAGAAAGGAGAGCGGCCCATGGACATGCTTAATTCCCTGCTCAGAATCACAATGATCGTATTGTTGTTCAGAGCAGTGATTTCCATAGTTAACAGCGTTATAATATCCAAGAGGATGAAAAAAGTCCAGACCGAGTCGGCTGACATAAATCTGGCACTGGAGCAGCAAAAAAGACAGCTGGAAAATGAACTGCTGTATCAGCTGGTTCAGGATGATTACTGCGGCAAAATGATAGAAAAGCGCAAGGCATATATATTGCGTATGAATGATCAGTCGCACCACTTCTGCAGCTGGGAATGCCGGCAGAAGTTTATCCAGGAAACAAGCTGAAACACCCCCGCAGAGGTCTCTTGAAAGACGCCCTGAAGCTTTTAAGGCTTCAGGGCGTTTTCGGTTCACTTAAATCATTTAATAGGATATAATAAATTAGCTGCTTGCATATGACAGAAAGGACCGATCCCATGGCAAGAAGAAAAAGAAAAAACAGATCCGCCTTAACCACCATAATATTTGTTCTTGTATTGCTGGCCTTCTATTACCTGCTGGATTCAAGCGGCCTGCTCAATAGGCAGGAAAGCCTGGATACAGGCGCCGGAAGCGGCTTGGCAGAAGTGCATTTTATAGACGTGGGACAAGGTGATTCCATATATATTAAAACCCCAATGCAGGATATATTAATCGACGGAGGAGAACGGGAACAGGGAGAAAAGGTTGTTGAATACCTTAAAGATCAGAATGTAGACGACCTGGAGCTGGTTATCGGCACCCATCCCCATTCAGACCATATAGGCGGCCTGATAACCGTGCTAAAGGAAATACCTGTAAAAGAAGTGATGGATCCAGGCCTTGTGCATACCAGTAAAACCTTTGAAGACTATCTGAGGCTGATTGACCAGAAAGACATAGTATTCACCCTTGCCAGGGCAGGGATAAAAAGGGAATATGAAGACGGAACCAGGCTGGAGATATTTTCCCCGGCCGATCCGGATGCGGATGACCTTAATAATGCTTCAATTGTATCCAAGCTGACTTACGGAGATATAAGTTTTCTTTTTACAGGAGATGCAGAAAAGAAATCGGAAAATGAAATGCTTAAATCCGGCTATAAACTCAAGAGCACAGTTTTAAAAGCCGGGCACCATGGCAGCAGCACCAGCACCAGCGATGATTTCCTTAAAGCCGCTGCCCCGGAAGCGGTGGTAATCATGTGCGGTGCGGACAACTCCTACGGCCATCCCCATAAAGAAATATTGGAGAAGCTGGAACAGGCATCAATTGACATATACCGCACCGATCTGCTTGGAACCATTATTGTGGAGACAAACGGAACAGATTACCATGTCCGATATGCAAATTAGGGCAGAACTTCAGGCAAAAAGAATCTGATCAGGAAGCCTGCCAAAAAGGAGCTGTGCAAATGAAAGCTGTGGTTGACCGCATAGAAGGAGATACAGCAGTATTATTGATCGGCGAAGAGGAGACAAGGCTTGATATCCCATTGAGGCTGCTCCCTGAAGGCACCAGGGAAGGCAGCCACCTTACCATTGCCTTTGAATTGGACAAAGACAGTGAAGAGAAAAAAAGACAGGAAATCTCATCCCTGTTGGACAAGCTGTCCAGAAAGAAAAGGTAAGGAACGGGATACTAGGTCTTCGCTATAATTGCCTCAATGGCTTCATCAATTCGTATAATATTGCTGCCTAGGCCCAATTCCCGGCAGACACGGCTGACATGAGGGGGTTTCAGCATAGCCTCCTCCAACACTTCCGGATTCCAGAAAATCTCCTTGGCAGTGCCTGAAGCTATAATCTTTTTATTGGCCATTACTATTACCCGGTCGAAGTTTTCCGCTACAAATTCCATGTCATGGGTAATGGTTATAAGTGTCTTCCCCTTCTGGAGCATTTCCTTTAAGATGTCAGACAGCCGCTGTATGCCCACCAGGTCCTGGCCTGCGGTAGGCTCGTCAAATATCATTACCTGGCTGTCCATGGCTATAATGGACGCTATGGTAACAAATTTCCTGATTGAATGGGGCAGATCATATGGGTTTTCTTCCCGGTATTCCTTTAAGCCGGTAATTTCCAATGCATAATTCACCAGCTCGTCTTTCTTTTTTTCATCAAACTTCAGTATCCTGGGCCCGAATTCCACCTCGGATATGACAGTGGGATGGAAAATCTGGTCGTCCGGATTCTGGAAAACATACCCTACAACCCTTGACATCTGGGCCGTGGTATATTCCCGGGTATCCATGTCACCAACCATAACTGCGCCCTTTGTAGGCTTCAGCAGACCGTTCAGAAGCTTTACAGTAGTGGTTTTTCCGGCGCCGTTCTGGCCTATAATCGCAATATTTTCGCCTTTTTCAATATCCAGGTTTATATTTTCAACAGCCAAAACTCCATTGGGATACATAAAGCTAACATCTCTTATCTTTATATATGACATTACTGTGCCTCCCTGTATATGAGCCTTCCTATAACGTCTTTGGCTTCCTTTTCTGTAATGGGGATATAATCCAGATTCAAGCCCCTCTTTCTGAGCCTGTGGCCCAGAACAGCCATCTGGGGCAGCTGAACGCCATGGTCAAGCAGAGAAACATCGGTTAAAACATCATGCTTGTCTCCGCTTTTTATAAGCTCGCCGTCATTTAATACAAAGATCTCATCCGCATATTCGGCAATCAGATCCACCTTGTGTTCAACCAGTATAACGGTTTTCCTGGCTTTTTTCAGCTGGGATATTATTTCAAAAACGCTCTCGGTTCCTTCAGGGTCCAGCTGGGAAGTGGGTTCATCAATTACCATTATATCCGGCTCCAGAACAAGTATGGATGCCAGGGCCAGCCTTTGCTGCTGCCCTCCGGAAAGTTCAAAGGGATGCTGTTCTGCCAGGTGGTCAATTTTGGTCAGCTTCATGATATCCATAACCCGCTCTTCAATTTCTTCAACGGGCACCCCGAAATTTTCCAGCCCGAATGCAACTTCTTCAAATACAGTTTCCTTTACACCGGATATCTGGTTAAAGGGGTTCTGGAATACATAACCCATGTGCAGGGCCAGCTCTCCCTGATCATATTCCGACATAGGTTTTCCATATAAGAGCACTTCCCCTTCAAGCTCCCCTTTGAAAAAGCTGGGTGCAAAGCCTCTGATAATGCTGCACAAGGTAGTCTTTCCGGAACCGTTCTTGCCGATAACACCGTAGAACTTGCCTTCCTCCACTTTCAGGCTGACATCCTTGATGGCAGGCTTATCTGCCAGCGGATAACTATATGTTACATTTCTTAATTCGATTACAACACCCACGCCAATACCCTCCAAACTACCACTAAAATTGTGATTGTTACGGCTATAATCATAGCGGTTCTTTCATTGCCGCTTGGCACAACATCAAAAATATGGGTTTTCTTGCATTTAACGGAGAAACCCTTGGATTCCAGTGTCAGCACGCGTTCTTCGGTGTTGGCAATTGATCCCATAATCAGCGGAACCATGGACGGCAAGAAAGCCCGGGCACGCACGAACAAATTCCCTTCCGTTTCCACGCCGCGAGCCTGCTGAGCATTCATAATAACTCTTGAATTATGCTGCAGCACCTTGATCATCTGCAGGGTGGAAAGGAAAACATAAGAGGCTTTGGGGGACATGCCCTTTTTCTCCAGGGCATAAACCAGCTCTTTGTTTTCAGTGGTCTGGAAAAACCAGGCCAGTATGCTGGCAATATTCATGATATTAAAACTGAGATCCAGGCCCTTTTGCAAACCGCCCTTATATACATTGATTGTGAAGTTTCCGAACAGCTTGAACCCCCACACAATTTCTTCGCTTTTAATAAGCAGGGCCTGAACTACCAATATAAACAGGCACAAGGTAAAAATTCCTTTATATACATTCAGGAATTTTTTGAAAATCCCGCTTAATAAGGCCAGTATAGGAACAACTAGAAAGGCAGCCATCATATATACCGGATAGCCGTCTATCTTCATTGTGCCAAGGATAAGCACGCACAGAGCATATAAAGCTGCAATCCATAATTTGGTCAGCGGGTATAAGTCCGCAATAACATTGTTTTTTCTTATACGGAGTTTTTCAGCCCACATTTTTAAGCAACACCCCTTGATTGTGAATAAATAAAGTTCTGTATCCCGCTGAGGGGAGACAGAACTTTATTTCCTTATGCAGCTGCTTCTTCGTCAGCTTTACGTTTCTTGATATAGTTCTCTCCTATTGAGAACTTGATCAAAGTTCTGTCCGGGATAACCCTGATAATCAAATAGGTTATGATGTAGGATATGATTCTGTCTGATATTGTAAATACCAGCTCAGTTGAAATTACCGCTCTCCAGATGTTCATTCCGGTTGCCATAAGTGTTGCAGTTATCAGGGAAGTACCGGATGCTGTAATTCCGCCGTAGAGGAGTACTACGATAGGTGCAGCGCTTATAATGGATGCCAGGGACATAAGCACCATGGAAATAATCCACTTCCACCATACGCTGAATCCGTCCCATCTGGCGCATAGACCGGTTACTACACCTACTACAACGTTTACTATGGCAAAGGGTATAAAGGTTGGTTCGGCAATTCCAAGTACAAGATTAGTGATAAGTCCAGCAAGTCCGCCTACCCATGGCCCGCAGAGCATACCTACCATGATGGTGCCGATGGTATCAAGGTAGAGCGGAATCTTCAGCAGTACTGCTACCTGCCCGCCGACAAAGTTAACGGCTACCGCTATGGGTATGAGCAGAAGCGCCAGCAAAGAGAAGTCCGTTTTAATTGAGTACTTCTTTTTCTCTGCCATTTTGTTTCCTCCTTAAATTAATTTATATTATTCTGCTGTGCCATCCGCACAACAAATTGCATACAGGAAGAAAAGCTCAAGCCTTGGATGCCTTCATGCCGGCCAGTGTCATTATGGATAAAACAACCATTATCACAGCAATGCCGATATATATGGCTGAGATGGAGGCCAGTTTTGCAACCGCGCCTATTACGGGCTGGGCTGCCGCACCTCCGAAACCGCATGAGAACACCATAAGGGCAAATGCTGCTCCGGAATTTTCCGGGAACAAGCTGCCGCCTATTGTACTGATGCTGGGGTATACCGGAGCCAGGGCTATGCCAATAATTGATACCCCGGCCAGCTTCAGCACAGGGCTTGGTATCAGCAGCAGGAATACTATGCCTGCGCTGCACAGCAGGAAGCAGAAAACCAGGTGCCTGCCCGGATCACGCACCCTGGCGCCTATCACCCGCCCGGGTATGCTGAAAAACCAATATACCGACAGGCCAAAAGCCCCCATTGCCGAAGCGCCTATTAGGTCAAAATAGTTGACCAGCCAGTAGGTAAGCGCTGTTTCACAGCCGATGGCAGTCATGAGAACCAGCATAAATATCAGCATTGCCGGTTTGCGCGCCAGCTTGAAGATAGTTAAACCGCCTATTCTTTCACCGCTTTTAACCGCAAATTCATCAACAGACTTATCCAGAATAAACACTGCAGCAAGCCCGGTCATCAGAATCCATACGAAGATGTAAACCGCCCTGTAACCGATATAGGTGACAAAACTGTTTAACAGCACGGGGCTTAGAAAAGCGCCGATGCTGAACAAGGCCTGGGTAAGGTTCATATGCCTGCTGGTATGCTCACCGTTGTAATCGCCAATCAGGGAAAACAGCATGGCCTCCAGCCCGCCCACACCACTGCCATAGATAAAATAGGAGATTACCGCCAGCTCCACACGTGCGGACAGGGTGATCAGCAGGGCTCCTATGCCGAAACAGCCGGCTGCAATTATGGCGGCTGCCCGTTTCCCAGTCCTTTCTGACAGTTCGCCTAAAACCAGGGCCATGAGCATGGAGCCGATATAGATGGAACCGATCATAAGGCCCAGCTGCATCTCCGTTGCCCCAAGGGCCTGCCTTACGTAATGAACCATCAGCTGATTGGCGGCAAATATGCAGCCAAGGAAGAAAAATAATATATACGTAAACTGGTTAAAATATTTCCTGATTCCCACCGTATCTGTTCAGATCTCCTTCTCAGCCGTTGTTGCAAAGCATTCTGTATAGATAATCCTTAAACTTATCTCCGTGCAATGCGCTGCATATTTCTGCATTGGGTTCCTTGCCTGAAAAATGATACTTGTCTACCAGCACTGCACCATAACTTATGCCCTGGGAAATATCCACATCGCAATAGTAAGCATCGCACTCCTTAATACATTCCGGATACAGTACTGCCGCCATGGCTGCAGGATCAGCCATATCCAGAACAGGCTCTCCAAACCTTTCGGTATTAAGCTCTATCAACTGGCGGTTGCACTCTATGGCAAACCTGCCAAGATCGCTGCAATTTCTTATTCTTTCTATATCATCCTTATTGAGCATGGCTTCGTCCAGACATGCATCCCAGCCTATGAACATTAAGGGAATGCCAAAGTCCAGAGTTATTTTCGCCGCTTCCGCATCCTGCCATATGTTAAACTCGGCAACCGGGGATACATTGCCAAAACCAAGGCCTGCACTGCCCATGGAGTATATCTTCTTTACCTTTCTCATAGCGTCCGGATCCAGCATAATTGCCACCGCTATATTGGTTAAAGGCCCTAAAGCAATAATTTCAATTTCGCCTTCCTCAGCCTCATTGAGAGCTTCCAGCATCTTCAGAACACCGTTGCCTTCGGCAACTTTCAGCCTGTTAACTTTAAGCCCTATATCTCCCATGCCGTCCTGGCCGTGGGTTTCATAGGCAAAAACCAGGTCCCTCAAAAGGGGTTTGCGGCAGCCTATGTATACGGGAGGTTCATATGTATTTGCTTGTTCAATGGTTATGAGCGTATTAATTGCTGCCTGCTCTGCACTTACATTGCCGCATACGGTTGTAAAAAACAGTATTTCCACGCCGGGATCATTCAGAGCCATTGCAATTGCCACTGCATCGTCAGATCCGCAGTCTGTGTCGATTATTACTTTGCGTTTAACCATTACTTGAGCCACCCTTCTTTAAGTGCTTTTTTCCCTGTCTTTCTTTATAAGATTTCTTACTGCCTGAATTGCCACCTGGATTGCAAGATCGGTGTCAAAACTCTTGGGATTATCCATATTTGCCTTTTCCCTTTCCTGATTTCCGCAAACCAGCAGAACGGAGCCTACACGTGCCCTTAAGTAACTTCCCACAATAAACAGGGTTGAGGATTCCATCTCAGAGGTAAGTGCCCCGCCCTTTTTCCAGGCCTCCCATTTGTTCAAAAGCTCATACCCCGCCGGCATAATCTCTGGCTCATGCTGGCCGTAATAGGAATCCTTGCAGTGGACAACCCCCACATGATATTTCCTGTTCAGCTGCTGGGCAGCTTCAACCAAGGCATTTACCACTTCAAAATCCGCTACCGCAGGAAATTCAACCGGTATATACTCCCTGCCGGTTCCATCCATCCTGATAGCACCGGTTGCTATTACTATATCTCCGCCCATAACATCCAAAGCAATACCACCGGATGTTCCCACCCTGATGAAGGTGTCTGCGCCTACCCTTACCAGTTCCTCCATGGCAATGGCGGCAGAGGGGCCTCCTATTCCTGTGGAAGTAACGCTTACCTTTTCACCTTCAAGGTAACCGGTATATGTAACGTATTCCCTGTTGTCTGCCATTAAAACAGGGTCATCAAAATACCTGGCTATCTTTTCGCACCTTTTGGGATCTCCTGGAAGAATAACATACCTGCCTGCATCGCCTTGCTTCAGCTGAATGTGATATTGACGCTCCTCACCCATGACATCTGCTCCTTCTTTGTTAATTTCTCTTTTCTATTTCAAAGATACTTTTCTGGCAGTTTCATACATGGTAATGATGTTTTCCACCGGCGTGTCCGCCTGAATGTAGTGGGCACTGCTTAAGATATATCCTCCGCCGGCACCTAAAACCTGAATTGTTTTTTCTACGGTTTCCGCAACTTCCTCCCTGCTTCCCTGAGGCAGCAAGAACTGAATATCGATTGCTCCGTGGAAGCACAGCCTGTCTCCAAAATTTTTCTTGATCTTTTCCATATCCATGCCTGCTGCCAAGGGCTGAAGTGGATTCAATACATCTATGGGAAGTGCCATTAAATCCTCAATAACATCGTAAACCGCTCCGCAGGAATGATACATAATGGTTTTGCCGTAAGACTTGATTACGCTGTTGAGCTTCACATGATAGGGACGGATAAATTCCTTCCACATATCCTTGGATATCAAAAGGCCGTTTTGTGAGGCAATATCGTCATATGTATAAATCATGTCAATTTTATCGCCTGCATATTCCATGGCACGCCTGACGTATTCGCAGAAAAAGTCGGTTAACCTGCCCATGATGACATGGGGGATTTCAGGGTTTAAAACCATGTCCATCATAAACCGTTCATAACCCCTGAGAGCCCAGGCCAATTCAAACAGGCCGCCCGTTTCCAGCTTTATGTAATATTTTTTATGGGCATCTCCTATCTTTTTTGAAAGATTTGCAAAATCAAACTTTTCTATGTCAGGCCACCTGTCATACTTCTCCAGATCCTCCGCCGTTTCTGCAAAACCCAGGGGAGAGCTGGCATATTCCTCATATTCGCTGTAGAGGTTTTTGACCTTTATCCTGTGAACCCCCATAGGGTCATAGTAACTGCCGTCTTCCAAGGTTACAATTTCACCGGTGTAATCCGGCTGAAACTGCCGGACATCAATTCCCAAATTCTGAAGAATAAGCTCTTCATCTTCCGTGCCAAAATGATTTTTCAGCTTTGCCCAGGTTTCCGGCACCGCCCAAAAATCCAAAGGTACGCGGTCGGTAACCTGATGAGATAATGCTGCCAAAACCCTTTCTCTTGGTAACAGTTTATCCATAGACACTCCTCGCTTGCCTCTCCAAAAATATAAATCTTTAACACGTAAAAACATTAAATATTACTAAAGAAAAGCTTAATGAGATGATCAATCAAAACACTTAGAACAATAACGCAAATAAATACACTGCTGCATCCAGAACTGTGACTAATAGAACTATAATGCGTCTTTTGACGGAATTTGCTACATTGTACCATACAGGATTTATATTGTCAATTGGAGAAACAAACCACCTTAACAAATAAAAACAAGCGGGAGACCCGCCTGTTCAATCATTTTTCTTTAATGTAACGGCATGCTTATATCACCGGTCTTGGGGTTGCCGCTCAGATTGCCATTCAAACTTCCCTGTACCAGCATGAAGGGTGAAAGCTCATGCAGCGGCCCAAACTTAACATTGCCGGCCTCATCTGCATTGGCACAGAAATATTCATAGGTGCCATCCGCCTTTTTATGTACCAGCGTAAATGCTGGGCCGGCATATTTTTTATCCAGTTTAATATTCATGTACATGGCGCTGCCGGTGGATTTCATGCCGCTTTTCAGGGAAATATCATATATCCACATTATCTTATTACTGTCCGCCAGCCTGATCATGGCATTATAATCATTGCCGCCTGTTACAGTATGTGTAATAAGCAGATCATCAACTGCAAAGCCGCTTCCGGTCAACCAAATAGATGCATTGGATTTATTGTTATACACCGTATCAACGGTTAGAATAGTTGTCGGGGGCGGTGCAGGGGTTGGAGAAGGCTCCGGTATCGGTGTAAGCTCTGGCGTTGCTGTCGGTTCCGACGCCGCGGCTGATTCCGGTGCAGCAGATGGCTCTGGTGAAACTGTAGGTTGCGGTGTCGGCGTTGGCTCCGGTGTCACTGTCGGTTCAGGTGTAGGTGTAGGCAATATAATATCCTCCTCTACACCTTCCACTGTTACGGTCTGTGCCTGAGTGATGTTGGAAATGGTATAAACGCCGTTGTTTTCTGCAAGTGTAACACCATTGGCCTTTACTGCAAAACTGTTACCTTTCTGGTAGTTCTACATCTGGAGCTTCTTCGTACTTCAATCCATACTCTCTATGTAGAGAGTGACCGTTCTGTAGTAAGCATCAATATAAATTTCTTTCAACTTCAATCCACACTCTCTATGTAGAGAGTGACTCCGTTTTCTTTTGCTTGATGTTCACCTTGGGGATACTTCAATCCACACTCTCTATGTAGAGAGTGACGTATCAAGGTATCCAGTATATACAAAAACAACTTACTTCAATCCACACTCTCTATATAGAGAGTGACAAACATACACCATATCGTGCCAGCGGGTATGGGCAACTNNATAGTTAATGAGTACATCTAAAAACTACTTCAATCCACACTCTCTATGTAGAGAGTGACGTGTATACACCCGTAACAATCTTTCCTACCTTTACTTCAATCCACACTCTCTATGTAGAGAGTGACCTCCTGCGCTTCCTGTGTTGCTTTATTTCCGCTTACTTCAATCCACACTCTCTATGTAGAGAGTGACTTCTCCATTTTTATTCTTTAATATTATCTCAAAAACTTCAATCCACACTCTCTATGTAGAGAGTGACGGTCATGCCGGCGGCAATGTATCAGCAGCCCGATGACTTCAATCCACACTCTCTATGTAGAGAGTGACCTGCGCAAGGAAATGGCAGAAACAAGGGCAATTATAAACTTCAATCCACACTCTCTATGTAGAGAGTGACCATATCTGTATGAGCAGATACGGGCAAAACAAGGAACTTCAATCCACACTCTCTATGTAGAGAGTGACGGCTGATGCTGTCTGTCAGTAGTTGTATCTGGCTTACTTCAATCCACACTCTCTATGTAGAGAGTGACTGGAGGGGCTTGCAGTACAGCACTTCCAACATGGGTACTTCAATCCACACTCTCTATGTAGAGAGTGACAATATATTTGTGGTTGCATGCAGTTGCTCTCCATTTACTTCAATCCACACTCTCTATGTAGAGAGTGACCTGAAAGCCTCTTCATTGGCAAATTTAGTAGAACGTACTTCAATCCACACTCTCTATGTAGAGAGTGACTTTAGGGTTGAAAATTTTAGTCCTTCAGCAATAGACTTCAATCCACACTCTCTATGTAGAGAGTGACCACACGACTGATCACTTCATAGACGGGATACCGGTACTTCAATCCACACTCTCTATGTAGAGAGTGACAAGAAGTCTGTTTCTTTCTCACCTTGTGCGTTTTTACTTCAATCCACACTCTCTATGTAGAGAGTGACTCCAGATTCCATTCAACGTCCATGCTGTCAATGCTACTTCAATCCACACTCTCTATGTAGAGAGTGACGTGTCCCCCGCAGCATCTAAGAATTTATTGGTTCTACTTCAATCCACACTCTCTATGTAGAGAGTGACATAGTACATTTTGCCATAGTACTCAAATATTCCTACTTCAATCCACACTCTCTATGTAGAGAGTGACGCCATAGGCGGTACAACAGCACTGCTAACGCAAAACTTCAATCCACACTC
>LFTC01000072.1:0-1701 GCA_001512915.1 Clostridiales bacterium DTU083
AGATTCTCCTGATGAGGTGATTAAGGTCAGCGATGCCGTTACCAAAACTGCCGATAAAGGCGGGGTGGCTGCTGCCCTATATAAATATGTTTTGGGAATGTAAAGGGGAAAGCATATGAAACGAAAACCTATTAACATTATAAGCAATATCAGCTTTGTAATTACTATTCTGCTGGCGGGTTTTGTTCTGGTCAGCAATATCCTGGCCAGGCGCTCCCTTCCTCCGGGAGTGTGCCCTGTGGCCGATAACCGCCCTTTAATCTTCATTGCCATTGGTTTTGCTCTGCTTACATTTATCCTGTCTTCAATCGAAGTTAAGGAAAAGAAGAAAGAAGAGAAGAAAGATCAGGGAGACATAAAAGAATAAATAATCAGTGTCCTCTTTTTCCTTCTTGCTGAAACTTATTTAGTGAAAGGCAATAGCAGCCAAACACTTCAGCAAGAAGGAGGTGCAGAGCATGGCACTTGAAAGCAGGCCCCTCAATACCAGGGTTCAGATTCAGTTTGACCTTGGTACCGACGGAGACGGCAAGAAATTAACCGCCTCCAAATCCATCGCCAATATTAAGCCGGATGCGTCTGATGAAGACATCTTTGAAGTAGTGAGCTCCTTGCTTGCGCTTCAGTCTTATCCGGTCAACTACATCCGCAAGGTGGCTCAGGCGGATCTGGTAGCTGCTGAATAATATCCGGCAGTTGAACGATGGAGAGGAGGTGAAGGTAAATGGATACCATGCTGGAACTGGTTTTCAAAACCGGTATGGGAAGGCGTTTCCGTCTGACGCTGAACAGCCCCAGGCCGGACATCACCCCTTCTGAAGTAGAAGCAGCCATGAACCTTATAATCGACAAGGATCTGTTTGCAGTAGAAGGCGGTGTGGCAGAAATAGACAGCGCTCAGATAATAACCACTCAAACTGAAACCATTGTTGTTGGTGAATAAACGGGGGGAGTGAGTTTAGGTGGAACAGGTACTGGGCATGATAGCCAACCTGGGTTTTCCAATAGTCATATCGGTGTACCTTCTGGTACGTATAGAAAACCGCATGGAAAACCTGACGGAATCCATTCAATCCCTTACCCGTGCCATAAGTGAAATGAAATAATAAAACCCGGGCATCTGCCTGGGTTTTACTTTTATTAGCCAAATATTCTGCCTAACAACCGTTTCAGCAAGGGTTTTTTCTCAGGAGCAGCAGGTGCCTGAACTTTTTGCTTATCAGTTCTTTGAGGTTTGGATACAGTAACCTGCTGTTTTTGTCTGGCAGCAGGGGTAGTTTTTCGCCGGTCATAAGCTTCTTTTTTGTCTGTCTTTGGCTTCTGCCTCTGGCCTTGTTTTTGTGTGCCGCCTTTTTGATATGGCTTCCTCTGGTATGGTTTTTTTCGTTTCTTCTTACTCTTCCTTGGGCTGCTTTTAGGTGCTTGTTTTTCAGGCTCGCTTTTCAGGGCATGGGCTTTTTTCCATGCATCGGCCAGCTCTTTTTCTTCAGCCAGTTCTTCATCGGTAGGCAGCTCTGCTTCATATATCAGCGTGCCTATATGCTCTTCTATTTCATAAAGGGTGAAAAGATCATCTTTGGTTACCAGGGAAATGGCCTTGCCTTCATGGCCGGCCCGGCCGGTACGGCCTACTCTGTGGATATAGCTGTCTTTATCCTGGGGCACATCGTAGTTTATAACCAGCGACAAATCTTCCACATG